>JBOHEP010000076.1:0-1568 GCA_050701075.1 Pseudonocardia sp.
AACATCCGCCGCTGGCTCGACGGACAGGCACGCCTCGACGCCGGGCACCCGGCCCAGGGCGACGAGGAGTTCCGGCTGCGGTCCGGCGATCTGCTGGTGGTCGACGAGGCCGGGGCCGCGCCGACCGCCGACCTGGTCACCATCCACCGCCGCGCCGCCGCAGCAGGAGCGAAGCTGCTGCTGGTCGGCGACTCGCGTCAGTTGGCCGCGGTCGGCGCCGGCGGCGCCCTGGCCGACGTCGCCGCGGCCGGGATCACCTACGAACTCGCCGAAGTCCGCCGCTTCCGCAACGAGTGGGAGGGCCCGGCGTCGCTGCGGCTGCGCGACGGGGACCCGACCGTGGTCGCCGAGTACGTCAAGCACGGCCGGATCGTCGACGCCGGCACCCCCGAACAAGCCGAGGCCGCAGCGGCGCGGGCATGGCTGGCCGACACCCTCGACGGCCGCGACGCCCTGCTCGTCGTCGGGTCGAACGAGGCCGCCGCCCGCGTCTCCGCCGGGCTGCGGGCCGAACTGATCCGCCTCGGGCGCGTCGAAGAGGACGGGGTCCCGCTCGGGATGCCCGGCTGGGCCGGGACCGCGGCCGGGGTCGGGGACCTGATCCAGGCCCGCCGCAACGCCTGGCACCTCCAGGGCTGGGACGGCAA
This sequence comes from Pseudonocardia sp., assembly GCA_050701075.1. Taxonomy (GTDB): domain Bacteria; phylum Actinomycetota; class Actinomycetes; order Mycobacteriales; family Pseudonocardiaceae; genus Pseudonocardia. The sequence continues at coordinate 648 of JBOHEP010000076.1, forward strand.
CACCGCCGCCCCGGTCAACCGCACCACCTACCGCGTCACCGCGCTCCGCCCCGACGGCGGGCTCACCGTCGCCCCCGTGACCGGCCGCGACCACGACGCCGACGGGGCGGTGGTCGAGCGGCTGGGGGAGACGATGCAGCTCCCACCCGGCTACGTCGGCCAGCACGTCACCCTCGCCTACGCGTCCACGGTGCACGCCGCGCACGGCCGCACCGTCGACACCGGGCACGGCGTGTTCGGGGCGGGCACCGACCCCGCCGCCGGGTACGTGCAGTCCACCCGCGGCCGCGACTGCAACACCCTGTACGTGATCACCCGCAACACCGGCGCCGACAACCCCACCGGCGAGACCCACACCATCGCCGCCCGCGACGCCGCCGCGGTGGTCGCCGACGCGATCGCCCCCCGCGACGTCGATCCGAACCGGACCGCGCTCACCGAGGCCGAACACGCCGACCAGCGGGCCCGGTCGACCATGACCCAGGTCGACCCGATGCTCGCCGTCATCGGCGAAGCGCTGACCGGGCGCACCGGCGCTTGGTTGGACCGGCTGGCCGCCGACGGGGCTCTGCCCGAACAGCACCGGGTCGCCCTGGCCGCGGACGAGGCCCGCGGCACCCTCGACGCTCTGCTCCGCACGGCCGAGCTGGCCGGGCACGACCCCGACCAGGTGCTCCGCGACGCCGTCACCGCCACCACCCTGGACGGGTCCACGTCGGTCGCGCAGGTGCTGCACTTCCGGATCCGCTCCGCCCTGGAAGGCAAGCTCACCCCGCAGATCGGCGGCTACGCCGACCTGATCCCGCACGACCTGCGCGACCCCGCCCGGGCGAACGCGGCCGGGCTGGCCGCGCTCGCCGCTGCCGCGGACGCCCGCCGCGGCGAACTCGGCGCGGCTTTGGCCGCGGACCCGCCCCAGTG
>JBOHEP010000077.1:0-7713 GCA_050701075.1 Pseudonocardia sp.
CTCAAGCCGCTGTCCTGCCAGGTCGCCGCCGTGAGCGTGGGGGTCGTCGACGGGCGGGTGCGGCTCGACCTGCCCTACGCCGAGGACTCCCGCGCCGAGGTCGACACCAACGTCGTCGCCACCGACACCGGCACCCTGATCGAGGTGCAGGGTACCGGCGAGGGCGCCACGTTCACCCGGCGCACGCTCGACGCGATGCTCGACTCGGCGCTCGCGGGTATCCTGGAGCTGTCGGCGATTCAGCGGGCCGCGCTGGCCCAACCGTACCCGGGCGGGCCGCCGATATGACCGGGTCTGCAAGGCCATCGTCGAACCCGGTGGCCAGCCTGGTGCTGGCCACCCGTAATCCCGCCAAGCTCGCCGAGCTGCGCCGGACACTCGCCGGGATTCCGGTGCGGGTGCTCGGCCTGGCCGACGTCGCCGCCTTCCCGGAGGCCCCGGAGACCGCTGCCACGTTCGCGGAGAACGCGCTGGCCAAGGCCCGGGACGCAGCGGCGGCGACCGGGCTGCCCTCGGTCGCGGATGACTCGGGACTGGCCGTCGACGCGCTGAACGGAATGCCCGGGGTGCTGTCAGCGCGCTGGTGCGGGCGTCACGGCGACGACCGGGCCAATCTGGAGCTGCTGCTCGGCCAGCTCGGCGACGTGCCCGACTCCCGGCGCGGAGCCGCATTTCTGTGCGCGACCGCGCTCGTGGTATCGGGAGGTGGGGAGGTGGTGACGCACGGCGCGTGGCGCGGTCGCCTGGTCCACGCGCCCCGGGGCGGAGGTGGCTTCGGTTACGACCCGATCTTCGTGCCGGACGGGGAAACCCGAACCTCCGCCGAGCTCACTCCCGAGGAGAAGGACGCTCACTCACACCGAGGGTGTGCCCTGCGTGCCTTGCTCCCACACCTCGTGGATCTCCCCGCTCTGCCCGCCTGATGCCCGTCCCCGTCCCGTCCTGCCCGCGATATGGACACATCGCTGATGGGGCCTTGGTGGTCGTGCGTGACCAGCGCGATGATCGTCACGGCTCTGCGTGTCCACCCAGCCGGGCCCCGCCTCGCGGCGCACAGCCAGGCGTCGGGGTCGGGGTCGAGCGGCGGCGGACCGCTCGGGTGGTGCGGCCACGGGTGATCACGGTAGCCCCGGTACCGTCGAGCGGTGAGGTGGACGCGGGCGGTGGCCGCGATCGGGTTGCTGGCCGTGGCGGCGGTGGTCGTTCTGGTGGTCCGGGTGCCCGGGGTCGCGGAGTTCCAGCAGTCCGTGCGGGCGGCGGGGATGTGGGCGCCGGCGCTGTTCGTGCTCCTCCAGATGGCGATCACCGTGATGCCTGTGCCCCGCACGGTGTTCACCGTGGCCGCCGGGGTGCTGTTCGGTTCGCTGACCGGGGTGCTGCTCGCTGTCGCTGCGACGACGGGGGCCGCGATGGTGGCGTTCTGGCTGGTTCGCCTCGCCTCCGGCCGGCTCGTTGAGCGGCACGCCGACCGCGTGGCGGTGGCCTGGCTGCGGGAACGGCTGAACCGGCGTGGGCTGCTCGCGGTGGTCTCGCTGCGGCTGATCCCGATGGTGCCGTTCTCGTTGATGAACTACGCATCCGGGCTCTCCGGCGTCCGGTTCGTGCCCTACCTGGCCGGCACGGTGGTCGGGGTACTTCCCGGCACCGTGGCGATCGTGGTGCTTGGTGACGCGGCGGCCGGTGGGGCGCCGCCACCGGCGCTGCTCACGGTGTCGCTGGTGTCCGGAGCGGTCGGGCTCGTCGGTGCGCTGATGGCCGCGCGGTGCCCAAGAGTTGCATGATGCCCCGGCCAGCTCGTTGAGCAGCATCGCGGTGGTGTCCCAGTCCATGCAGGCATCGGTGATGCCGCGACCGTAGGCCGGTTCGTCCGCGGTCCCGAGGGTGAGGCTTGACAGCCCAGAACGAGTGAGACGAGCAGACCGGCGTCGCCACGATGCTCAAGGGAATCTTCGCGATGTTTCGTAATCCGGTCGCTCATGACCCCAGAGCCATCCGCATTGTCACCGACGACGAGCTACTCGCGTTACTGACGATGTTGTCGATGGTGCACCGCCGCCTCGACAACGCGCACCGCCCCTAATCTGCCCTCCTGCAGAGAAGTGACCGCCCTCACAACATGATGCCAGGGTTCGGGCACGGAATCGTAGAACGTCTCTAACCAATTTCTTCTATGGTCTTGGTGATGAGTTGCCTTGCGGACCCCCCGTATAGGGCGGGGGTTTTGAGGGCTTCGAACATGCGAGCGTATAGGTGTAGTTCTTGTGGTCGGTTGATTTCGATGCTGGCGGTGGGTGTTTCTAGTGCGGCGAGGGTGTCGTCGAAGATCCAGAATCCGGTCGAGCCGACGGCTGTGCGTGGTGTCATGAGCGGGATGATGCCTAGTGAGACGTTGTGTAGCGACATCAGTGCTAGGAGGCGGTCGAGTTGACCGGCTTGGGTTTCGGCGGTGCCGAACCAGGTGCGTAGGGCTTGTTCTTCGAGTACGCAGATGAATTTTCTGTCGCCGCGGTAGATGATCCGTTGTCGTTCCATGCGAGCGGCGACGGCGTCTTCGATGTCGTTGGGTGAGTTGGGTGCGTGCAGGAATTGGGTCCAGAACGTCAGCATCGCGGCGCAGTATTGGGCGGTTTGGAACAGTCCGGGTATCACGTTGTGTTCGTATATCCGAAACAGTTTTGTGCGTTCATACAGCGCGAGGGTGTGGGCGCCCAGGACGCGTTTCATCCCCGCGCGGCTCTGTCGCCGAAATTCCAGGTACGCAGACTCAACGGCGCGCAGCGTCGCGATCAGATCAGGGACCTGATCCTCAGCACTACAGGTTCGGCACCATGCGCGTATGTCATCGTCGCTGGGTGCTTGTACGCCGTGCTCGATCTTGCTGATACGTGTGTAGTGCTGACTTGTCGCTGTCGCCAAGGCCCGGGCGGTGAGGCCGGCGTCTTTGCGGATTTCCCGCAGGCGAACTCCCAGGGCCTGTTGTGCCTGCTTGGCGGAGCTAGATGGGCTGGTAATCACTATGAGCTATCGACGCCTTCCATGCGGCTTCGAAGGCCGATCGGCAGAGTCGAATATCGGCGGGGTCGGTGGAGGTGACCTTGTCTGTACTCGCACCGCTGCCTGCGTAGTGGAGGAAGACGACGAGGCGATCATCGAACAGATAGTAGTCGTTGCCGGGAAGGCCCACTGAGGACACGAGTCGCCGGGGAACCCACCGGATGTCCTCCCCGGCCTTGACCATCGGCCAAGCGATGCTGTGCGACCAGCGTTGGTACTCGCTGAGGGGTTCGGACACGATCCGCGCCCGGCGCACCCACCGACCAGCCCGCACATGATCGCGCAGCGTGGAGCACCAGCCATGCAACCAGCGCAGGTCATCGGGCTCCCCGGCCGCCCACGTGGCCATGTGCGGGAGTTCCACCGTCGTCCCGTAGGCGTCACGCGCTTCTAAGTGGATTGCCTCGTGCTCGAAGCCATCCACCAGGAGCCTGTCGAACTCCTCATCGGTTATCGACGCCACTGTCTGCCTGCCTGAAGAACGCGATCATCCTGTCGGGGATCTCCACGCACGTCTCGCCGCCGGGGATGTTCATCTGGGCGAGTGCGTCTGCGTCAGTGATGACCCAGCCTTGCACCACCCAGGAAGCTCGGTCCGTGCGGTACACCGTCGGTGAGCCCGTGGGGTTGGAGTCGGGGTCTTTGCCGATGAACGTCAAACGCATGATGGCCTCCCAATCCTGAAGTTGCGACAGTTGCGAACCTACATCGTCGCTCAGACGATGACCTTGGTCAAGGATCGCTGGTAATTGAGCTGACGCGGGAATTCGCAACTTGTCGCAACTTCCTTCCAGTGAGGCCGGCCGACGTTCTAGCGTCGGGACTCATGAGGACCCGCGGTCAGCACCGCCACCGACACCACGACCGAGGTTGCCGTGGTGATGCCGCAGCGCGGCGGCTGGGTCGGTTCGCGTCCCGCGGGTATCGCCGGCGAGCCGTTCCGTGAACGCCACATTCTATCGGGTGTTCGACCGGGAGTTGTCGGAGCTACTGGACACGGTCCTGGCCGGTGAGGTCATTGCCGACCGGGAAACCGCCGAACGCCTCATCGGCAGCATCGGCGCCCTGCTCCACCTGCGCGCACAGCATCCCGTAGACGCGCATGGCCGGTGCTCCTCGTGTCGATCGCCGCGCATCCGGTGGCCGTGGCGTCGCTCGGTGTGTTCGGTGCATGCGGCGCTGAGTTTCTACCTGTGCCCCCCGGACTTCGTCCTGACCGCTGTCACCGAGCCTGAGCATGACGAGGCGAGTCGATGACCCCGACGCCACCGGAATCAGGCGTTGTCTCTGCGCGCGGCACGTCAGCCAGGACCGATGGGTCGTGCAGGTGTTGAGGCGGTTGTTGGCACCGTGGTGGCCGAAACCCACGGGCACGGGCAGGGTGCGGATGCGCCGGATGATGTGCACCTGCTGCGGTCACCATGTGTGGGTTGTCATCGGTCCGCCGACAGCAACCAAGGCCCTCGTACAGGAGACCGACTGCCTCGCAAGCACCCGGCTCAACCTGCACACAGCCCAGACCGGGCCGAATTCGAACACGTCCCGTGGGGAAACAAAGTGCGTCGGCGTCCCACGTGTCTATCGTGCTGCGCACCGCGCCCGTTAAGGAGTGTAGAGCCGTGCGGCGCCGATGGCGTCGAGGGTGCCCGCGTGGATGGCGGCGGTGACGGTGTCGGCGCTCCTGTCCCGGATACGGTCATCGGGGTCACCGAGCAGGTCACGCAGCAGCCGTGTGGCGGGTTCACGCCGAACACCCAGTAGATGCCCGAGGTAAATCGCAGCAGTTTCCCGGTCGCGGTGCGAGAAGATCACCATCGAACTCGGCGCCCTCGACGCCAACATCAACACCGGGCGCGACATCTTCGCCACCGCGCTCACGATGATGGCCAACCCACAGCAGCTCTACCGCACCTGCACCACCGCACAGCGCAAAATCCTGAACACCGTGATCTTCACCAAACTCAAGATCGACGCCACCGGCGTCACCGGCGACGAACTGGCCGAACCCTTCGACGCACTGGTACCCGCCGCACGGCACTACACCCACTGTGGCACCCTGCCCCACCCACGACGCGCCCCCGAGGACGCCGACACCCCGCGTGCAAGCCCGACAAGCCAGCACTCGGGACAGGCCCACCCCGAACCGGCCTACACTGGCCATCCACAGTTCGAGTAAGACCACATGGGTGCCGGCGGCGGGATTCGAACCCGCACTGGAGGCGTTCTAAGCGCCTTCTCTCTGCCGTTGGAGTACGCCGGCTCACTTTCGACCACACCATGTCTCGGTGAGGGAGTGGCAGTTCGGACACAGGATACGGAGGTTCTCCAGCCGGTTGTCGGTGTGGTCGCCATTGATGTGATCAAGGGCCAGGGGGAGCCGCTGGCCGCGCCACTCGTTGAGGCCGCAGCACTCGCAGTGGTCCGGCTTGAGCCCTGCTGTGATGAGCCGTCTCCGTAGGGTGCCGGATGTCGTCGTGGAGCCCCGCACGAGCAGGTCCTCGAGCGGGATGGCCCGGGTCGACGGCCGCCTCATGCCTCTTGACCAGGCCTGACCCAAGAAGTGACTTGTATCGAGATCGAGGCGTCGGATGTTGGCGACGACGAACCGGAACATGCCGCCGCTCGTTTTGTGGCCCAGCCGTCGGAGTACTCCATGCACCGTCGTCTCGACGCGGACCGCCTCGACGAGGTCCTCATCGCAGAAGCGCCGCGAGCTTCGTGGCGAACCTGGACCGCCGCGAGGTAGGTGCGTCGCATTCAGGCCCAGACGGCGGATGTGCGCACGGATCACGTCGTACTTGCCAGGGCGTAGCCCGAGCCGGACGTGCACTTCGCTGAGGGTGCGGCTGGCCGCCGCGGGAGTTGTCCACAGCTCAAGCCGCCACCGGCGTCGGATCATGCCGCAAGCCGGGCTTGTCGTGGCTTGAGCGGTACGCGCATCGGTCCCGCGTCGATCCCGCGCCGTCAGATCTTGAGATCCCTGCGCAGCTTGGCTACGTGTCCGGTGGCCCGGACGTTGTACCGCGCCTCCTCGATCATTGCCTCGGGCCCCACGACGAACGTCGAGCGGATCACCCCGGTGACGGTCTTGCCGTAGAGCTGCTTCTCCCCGTACGCCCCCCACGCGGTGAGTACCTCCCGCTCCGGGTCGGACAGCAGCGGGAACCCCAGACCGTGTGCGTCCCGGAACCGGGCCAGCTCCGGCGCGACGTCCGGCGAGATCGCGACGACGTCCAGCCCCGCCTCGCCGAACTCGGTGAGGCCGTCGCGGAAGTCGCAGGCCTGCGTGGTGCAGCCCGGCGTGCCGGCGGCCGGGTAGAAGTAGACGACCACGCGGCGGCCGCGGTAGTCCGACAAGGAGACGGATCTGCCGTCGGCGTCGGGCAAGGTGAAGTCCGGTGCGGGGTCACCTGCGGCCAAGCGTGCGGTCATGTCGCCATCCTGGCGTGCCCCGGTCGGGCAGCGGTGGCGGGGGCGGTGCCAGCGTGATCTACGGTGTGCTTTCCTAGCACCCAGTCGGCACCCGTCGGCAATCAGTCGGTATCAGGAGGGCACAGTGACGCGCGATCCGGACACCATCCAGCGCGAGATCGAGCAGACCAGGGACGAGCTCGCCGTCAGCCTGGACGCTCTCAGCGTCCGGGCGAACCCGACGCGACTGATCGCCGAAGGCAGGCAGAGCGTGCAGGCCAAGCTGGCCGAGCCGAAGATTCGGTACGCCCTGATCGCAGTGGGGGCGTTGATGGCGATCAGCGTGTTGCGCAACCTGTTCCGCTGAGGCCGGCTCAGGCGAGTCGGGCGGCGGTACGCAGGGTCTCGGCGCGGTCGGCGCCGCGTGCGACGAGCGCCCGGTAGCGGGTCACGCGCCGGGCCGCGCCGAAGCCCACCACGGCCGTCAGCCGGTCGCCGGCCAGATAGCCGGCGATGGTACCCGGTATCGCACCCCCGCTCAGGCCGTCGCCGTGCAGGGCGACCACCGCGTCGGCGAGCTCGGGCCGGCCGAACAGCTGGATCTTCGTGCCGAACTGGTCGGACCAGAAGTACGGCACGGCGGCGGTTCGTGGGGCGGCACCGAGGATGTCGCGGGCCACCACCGCGGCCTGGTCGCCCGCGCCCGTCCAGTGCTCATGGCGCCGCCGGGCAGGATGGTGACCGTCATTCCCGGGCGCCAGGTCGTCCCAGGCCGCGACGTCGCCGACCGCCCAGACCCCGTCGAGCCCGTGCACGCGCCCAGTGGGGTCGCAGGCGAGCCCGTCGGCGAGGTCCAGTCCGGTGTCGGCCAGCCAGTCCAGCTGTGGCACCCCACCGATCCCGACGATGGCCGCGTCGGCCTCCACACGCGTACCGTCGGCGAGCTCCACCGCGGCGCAGGACCCGGCGTCGAGGAAGTGCGAGATCGTGACGCCGGTGCGCAGGTCCACCCCGGCGTCGGTGAGCAGCCGCCCACACAGGGCCCCGAGCTGCGGACCCAACGCTCGCGTCGACGGCACCGGTGCCGCCTCGAGGACGGTGACGTCGATCCCCCGCTCCCTGGCCGCGCCGGCCACCTCGGAGCCGATGAAGCCACCGCCGATCACCAGCAGGGACCGCGCCCGCTCGAGGGCGGCGCGCAGCGCCAGCGCGTCGTCGAGCGTGCGCAGCGTGTGCACGCCCGCCGGC
>JBOHEP010000078.1:0-7876 GCA_050701075.1 Pseudonocardia sp.
GGAGTCGATCGGGTTGGCCGCGCTCGTGCTGATCCTGGTCGAGGGCGGGCTCACCACGCGCTGGCAGGCCGTCCGGCCCTCGCTCGGGCTCGGCGTCGCACTGTCGACGGCCGCGGTCGCGGTGAGCCTCGCGGTGGTCGGGGTCGCGCTGCACCACCTGCTCGACCTCGACTGGCGGGTCGCGTTCCTGTGGGGCGCGGTCGTGTCGTCGACGGACGGCGCGGCGGTGTTCAGCGTGCTGCGGGGGGTCGGGGTGAGCCGACGCCTGGCGGGCACGCTGGAGCTGGAGGCGGGCATGAACGACGCGCCGGTGGTGCTGGCCGTCATCCTGCTCGCCTCCGACGACCCGATCACCTGGCTCACCCCGGTGCTGGTGGTCTACGAGCTCACCGCAGGCGGGGTGATCGGCGTCCTGTTCGGTCTCGGCGGGGCGTGGGCGCTGCGCCGGGCCGCGCTGCCGTCGACCGGCCTGTACCCGCTGGCCGCGATCGCGGCGTGCGTCCTGGCGTACTCGGCCGGTCAGCTCGCGCACGCCTCGGGCCTGCTGGCCACCTACGTCTGCGCGCTGGTACTGGGCAACTCGAGGCTGCCGCACCGCGGGGGTGTGCTGTCCTTCGCCGAGGGGATGGGATGGCTCGCCCAGATCGGGCTGTTCGTGCTGCTCGGGCTCTACGCCTCCCCGCCGCGGTTGCTCGACGCGGTCGTGCCGGCGCTGATCGCCGGGGTGGTGCTGGTGGTGGCGGCCCGTCCGCTGTCGGTGATCGTGGCGGCGACCCCGTTCCGGTTGCCCTGGCGCGAGCAGGCCTTCCTGTCCTGGTCCGGGCTGCGCGGGGCGGTGCCGATCGTGCTGGCGCTGATCGCGGTCCGGGAGGGCGCGCCAGGTGCCCAGGCGCTGGTGGACGTGGTGTTCGTGCTGGTCGTCGTGCTCACCCTGGTGCAGGGCACGACGTTGCCGTGGGTGGCCCGGGCGCTCGGGGTGTCCCGCGCGGCACAGCCGCTGGAGATCGAGGTCGATGCCGCACCGCTGGACGAGCTGGGCGCCGACCTGCTCCAGGTGCGGGTACCGGTCGGATCCCGGCTGCGCGGGGTGTACCTGGCGGAGCTGCGGCTGCCGCCGGGCGCGACGGTGAGCCTTCTGGTGCGTGACGAGTCCGCCTTCACCCCCAATGGTCAGACCCGCCTGCGCGAGCTCGACCAGCTGCTCGTGGTCACCACCGCGAGCGCCCGGGATGCCGCCGAGAAGCGGATCCGCGCGGTCGACCGGGCCGGCCGGCTGGCCCGCTGGCGTGGGGAGTCCGGCAGTTGACCCCGCTGCGACCACCGCCAACCCCGCGGGAGCGAGGCAGCGCCGCACTGGGGGAGGATGGGGGAGTGAGTGCTCCCAGTGCCGTTGCCGCCCACCGCCGGGTGCGGCTGTTCGCCGTGATCGCCGCGGTGGTGCTCGTCGCCGACGTCGTCACGAAGATCGTCGGGGTGGCCCGGCTGGAGGACCGCGCGCCGGTTGAGCTGCTGGGCGGCGCGGTCTACCTGGTACTGGTCCGCAACCCGGGGGCCGCGTTCTCCCTCGCCACCGGCTACACGTGGGTGCTCACGCTGGTCGCGGTCGCGGTCGCGGTCGTGATCGTCCGGATCTCCCGGAAGCTGCGATCCACCGGGTGGGCCGTCGCCCTCGGGCTGATACTCGGCGGGGCGCTCGGCAACCTCACCGACCGGATCTTCCGCTCGCCCGGCCCGCTGCAGGGCCACGTCGTCGACACCGTTTCGCTCTTCGCCCCCGACGGCAGCGTGTGGCCGGTGTTCAACCTGGCCGACTCCGCGATCGTCAGCGGCGGCGTCCTGCTCGTCACGCTGGCGATGCTCGGCCACGAGCTGGACGGCACGCGAACCTCGGAGAAGCGCACATGACCGAGACCCGCCAGCTCCCCGTCCCCGACGGACTCGACGGGATGCGCGTCGACGCAGGCCTGTCGCGGCTGCTGGGTCTGTCCCGCACGGTGGTGGCCACGCTCGCCGAGGACGGGCGGGTGGCCGTGGACGGGCGCGCGGCCGGGAAGTCCGACCGGCTCATCGCCGGCGCCTGGCTGGAGGTGCAGCTGCCCGAGCCGTCCTCCGCGCCGGACGGCACAGCGCCGGACATCACCGGGCCCGTCGAGGTCGTCGCCGGGCTGAGGATCCTGCACGACGACAGCGACATCGTCGTGGTGGACAAGCCGGTGGGGGTCGCGGCGCATCCCAGCCCCGGTTGGACCGGGCCCACGGTGCTCGGCGGGTTGGCCGCCCTCGGCATGCGGGTCGCCACCTCCGGTTCGGCCGAGCGGCAGGGCATCGTGCACCGTCTCGACGTCGGGACCACCGGCGCGATGGTCGTGGCCAAGTCCGAGCAGGCTTACGCCATGCTCAAGCGCGCGTTCAAGGATCGGAAGGTGACCAAGCGCTACCACGCCCTCGCCCAGGGCCATCTCGACCCGTCGCGAGGCACGATCGACGCCCCGATCGACCGCCATCCCAAGCACGACCACCGCTTCGCGGTCGTCGCCGGGGGCAAGCCGAGCATCACCCACTACGAGACGATCGAGGCGTTTCGCGCGGCGTCGCTGCTCGATGTCGCCCTCGAGACCGGACGCACCCACCAGATCCGGGTGCACCTGTCCGCGCTGCGCCACCCGTGCGTGGGCGACCTGGCCTACGGGGCCGACCCCACGCTGGCCAAACGGCTGGGGCTGGAGCGGCAGTGGCTGCACGCGCACACCCTCGGGTTCGACCATCCCGCCGACGGGCGGTGGGTGGCGTTCACCAGCCTTTACCCGGGCGACCTGGCGCGGGCGCTGGACCGACTGCGAGACTGATGCGCCCTTCGCACCGGATCGCGGTGCTGCTGGGTTGCGTCCTGCTCGCGCTCGGCGTCGCCCGGTACGCGGGTTCCCGGTCCGCGCCACCCGCGCCCCAGCCCGCCGCTGGTTCGGTCCGGCTCGGCCCCGAGGCGGGAGAGCCGGTCGCGCAGTACCTCGCCGGCCTGCCGGCCCTGCTGCCCGCCCCCGGGACCGCGACATTGGCCCTGGTGCAGTTTCGCGCCGAGATGGCGCCTGCCGCAGCACTCGCCACGGTCGGGGGGGACGGCACCGCGCAGGTCGGCGCCGCGCAGGTCGGTGCCGGGCGTGGCGATGCCTCCGCGAGGTCCCCGGTCCCGGTGACGGCGGTCCTGCGGGTCCCGCTGCCCCGGGTGCAGACCGCGCTGCGCTTCGAGGCGCTGGAGCCGGGCGTGTCCCCGACGACCGCGCTGGACACCGCCCGGGAGCGGGCGCGGCGCGCCGCCGACGCAGGGGCTGCTCGACTCACCGGACGCCAGGCAGCGCTCGCCGCGGCCGAAGCGGCGGTGCTCGCCGACCCGGCGTGCCGCTGCGTGCTCGCCGTCGTGGTTCGCGCCGACCGGGCCGGTCTGGAAGCGATCGCCGCGCGCGCGGGTGCCCGCGCGGTGCACGCCGCCCCGGCCGGCGCCGTCCCGATCGAGCTCGTCCTGGCGCCGCTGTTACCCGAGCAGGTCGAGCGAGCGGACCCGCCGCCCGACGACGGACCGGTCCCGCGCGGCTGAGCTGTGGCGCGGATGCCACCGCGCGACGACGGACCGGCATCCGGTCGGTGACGATCCGACGAACACTGCCCTGACCAGGGTGTTCAGGGGATGCCCCGGGGTTGTCTCGGGGGAGATCCTGATGTTCGGACCATTCCCGGCTGCCAGCGTGAGGACCATGACGACCATCGGTGGACTCCAGCCCCACCCCGGGCCCGTCGCGCACTCGGCAGTCTCCACCGTCGCCGGGTGCGTCCTCGTCGCCGTGGTGCCGATCGGCCTCCTGCACCTCGTCGGGCCTGCTGGGGGTCCGACCGCGGTCGACCCGATCCGGCACACGCTCAGCGACTACGTGGTCGCGCCCGGCGGATACGCACTCCTCGGGCTGAGCGCGGTGGCCCTCGCCGCCGCGGGGATGGTGGTGGCCGCCGCGCTGGCCCGGGCCGGCCTGCCCCGCCCGAGGCGCCCGACCCTTCTCCTGGTGAGCTGGAGCGCCGCCCTTGTGGTCGTGGCCGTCTTCCCGACCAACGCGCCGGGCACCGTGCCCGATCTGGCCGCCACCGTGCACCGCTACGCGGGTGCCTGGGTGTTCGCCGCCCTGCCGTTGGTCGGCTGGCTGATCGCGCGACGGGCCCGGGCGTCGGCGAGCTGGGCGGCGTCGGCCACCGGCTTGGCGTGGTGGTCCGGCGGCGCCGGGCTGCTCAGCTGTGCCTTCCTGATCGCCCACCTGCCGGTGATCCTGGGCGCACCGGCGTACTCCCTGCTCGGCGCGGTGGAGCGGGTCCTGAACGCGGTCCTGATCGTGGTGCTGCTGGTGACGGCCCGGGCTGCCCGGCGAGCCGCTGCCCGCCCGCCGATCCCGCTGACCAGCCGCCGGGTCGGCATCGAGATCGCGGAGCCGGCGTGACCGCCGTGGCGATCGCGCTGGCCGTCGTGGGCGCGATCTGCTTCGCCGGCGCCGCGGTCCTGCAGCACCGTGCCGTCGACGCGGTGACCGGCCCGGGCCCCGACGATGCGCTGACCCTGCGCGGGTTGCGCTCCCTGGTGCGACGGCCGGGGTGGCTGGCCGGGTTCGCCCTCGCCGGCGGTGGGTCCGGGCTGCACGCCGCCGCCCTGGTGCTGGCTCCGCTGTCGGTGGTGCAACCGATCGGGGTGCTCGCGGTGCCGTTCGCGGTGCTGCTGGCCGTTCGCCGGACCCGGCGCAGACCGGCTGCTCCCGTGCTCGCCGGGGTGGCGCTCAGCGTCGCCGGGATCGTGGCGTTCGTGGCGATCACCGCTGGCACCGCGGTGAACGCCCCCGTTCCCGACGGCGCGACCCTGGTGGCCGCCGCCTCGGCCACCGCACTGGTGCTCGCGTTGGGCGCACTCGCGGCGCTGCGATCGGGTTGGGTGCGCAGCGTGGCCTGCGCGACGGCCGGTGCCGTCGCGTTCGGGCTGGTGTCGGCGCTGCTGCGGGCAATGTCCCTGCACATCGCCGACTGGCAGGTCACCAAAGGTTCCGTCTGGCCGGAGATGATCGCCACCGCGGCCGGGATCGGCGTCGCGCTGCTGGTGGGCAGCTGGCTCGTGCAGCAGGGGTTCGCCGCCGGCCCGCCGGAAGGGGTCATCGCCTGCCTGACCGTCGTCGACCCGATCGTCGCCGTCGTGTTGGGGGCGGTGCTGCTCGGCGAGGGCGCCGCGACGCCCGTCGACACTGCGGTGCTGCTGGCGACCTGCGCCGCGGCTGCCGTGGCCGGCGTGCTCATGCTGACCCGTCACCAGGGGCGGGCGGGTCTGATCGCCACCGCCCGTTCCCGACCCGACCCGGATCGGGCGCCGCGACGTCCGCTGCCGGTCCGGTGAACCTGACCCAGCCGGCTCGAAACCGAGAGGACCTCCCCGTGGATCCGCTGCGCATCATGATCGGCGCCGACACCTACCCCCCGGATGTGAACGGCGCCGCCCGGTTCGCCGAGCGGCTCGCCGGGGGCCTTGGCGGGCGCGGGCACACCGTGCATGTCGTCGCGCCGTCGCCCGACGGGCCATCTCGCACGGAGCGGGACGGCCAGGTGACGGTGCACCGGATCCGCTCGCACCGCTATCCGCTGCACCCGGACTTCCGAGTCAGCCTGCCGTGGCACGGCGCCGCGGCAACGGCCGACGTGTTGCGCGAGGTCGATCCGGACGTCGTTCACGTGCAGGCGCACTTCGTGGTCGGCCGCGGGCTCGCGGTGGCAGCGGAGCAGACGGGCCGGCCGCTGGTCGCCACCAACCATTTCATGCCGGAGAACCTGTTCGGGCACGCCCGGGTGCCGACTTGGCTGCAGGCGGTTGTGTCCCGGCTGGCGTGGCGAGATCTCTCCCGGGTGTACCGGCGCGCCGACGTGGTCACCGCGCCGACACCGCGGGCGGTGGAGCTGCTCGCCGCCTCAGCGGGGTTGCCCGACGCGCTGGCCGTGTCGTGCGGCATCGACGCCGACCGCTACCGGGGCCTCGCGGGTGCCGACGCCGCGGTGCCGACCGTGCTGTTCGTCGGACGGCTGGACCAGGAGAAGCGGGTGGGCGAGCTCCTGCGTGGGTTCGCCGCGCTGCCCGCGACGACACCCGCCGAACTCGAGATCATCGGCGACGGCACGTGCCGGGCCGACTGGACCGCCCTCGCCGACCGGCTCGGGCTCGGTGCCCGGGTGCGGTTCCGTGGGTTCGTGAGCGAGGACGACCTGCTGACGGCGTACGGGCGAGCCGCCGTGTTCTGCATGCCGGGCGTCGCGGAGCTGCAGAGCCTGGCCACCCTCGAGGCGATGGCCGCGGGGACGCCGGTGGTCGCGGCCGACGCGATGGCCCTGCCGCACCTGGTGCGCCACGGCCGCAACGGATGGCTCTACGCCCCCGGCACCGTCGGTGAGCTCACGGCCGGCCTCGCCTCGCTGCTCTCCGACGAGGTGCTGCGGGGCCGCATGGGCGCGGTGAGCCGCGAGATCGCCGCCGAACACACCATCGGGGGCACGCTCGACCGGTTCGAGGCGATCTACCGCCGCGTGCTGACCCGGCAGGAGACACCGGCGCCCGCCGCCGCTGGTTGAGAAACGAAGCATCGGCACTGCGTGCCCCGTGCAGGATCCTGGGCGTCAGCGCTACGCGCTCGGGGCTGCCGGATCGGCCGCGGCCCGCGCGGCGCGCAGCTCGCGCTCGCGGACCGCGTGCACGTCGGTGCTCGCGTCATAGCGCCAGAACTCGCGCAGCCCCGCGGCCGTCGCCCCAACCCCGGCCACGCACAGCACCCCACCGCTGACGATCGCCGTGCGCACCGAGGTGGCGTCGGCCACCAGCCCGGCCCGCGCCTCGCCGCCGAGCGGGCCGAGTGAGTAGGACAGCATCTCGATCCCGGCGAGCCGGCCGCGGTGCGAGTCGGGGATCGTCTGGTTCCAGATGATGCTGCGGAACAACCCGCTGATCATGTCGAACACCCCGGCAAGCACGAACATCAGCAGCACCAGCCACGCCCAGGTGCTCAGCCCGGCGACGGCCACCGCCGCACCCCACGCCATCGCCGACAGCACCACCGCCCGGCCCTGCCGGTGCACCCGCGCGGTCCAGCCGCTCGTCGCCGTGGCCAGCAGCGACCCGACCACGCCCGCGGAGTACAGCAGACCCAGCAACGCGGGCTGGTCGAGCACGTCGAGCGCCAGCGCCGGGAACAGCACCATCGGCATGGCCAGGAACATCGCCACCATGTCGACGACGTAGGTGCCGAGCAGGTCGCGGCGGCGCGCCGCATAGACCACGCCCTCGCCGATCTCGCGCAAGGTGCCGCCCCCGGCGACGACCGGTTCGAGCTGCGGGTACGAGCGCAGGGCTGCGAACAGTGCTGTGGCCCCGATCATCCCGATCAGCGTCACCCCGAACGCCCACGGCGTACCCGCCCACACCAGGACCAGCCCGCCGAGCGCGGGCCCGGCCAGAGCGCCCACCTGGGCACCAACAGAGGACAGCGCGACCGCGGCCGGGAGCTCCTCGTGCGCCACCACCCGTGGCGTCAGCGCCTCCAGACTGGGCCGTTGCAACGACTGCGCGACGATCAGCGCCACCCCGATCGCATAGATCGCGATCACCGACGGCCGGGCGGCGAGCGCGTTCAGCAACAGCCCGGCCGTCCCGAGGATCTGCGCGATCCCGGTGACCACGAGTACGCGTCGCCGGTTCAGCCGGTCGGCCAGCGCGCCGCCGTAGAGCCCGGCCGCCATCAGCGGCACGATCTGGATCAGGCCGAACAGCCCCACGGCGAAGTTCGAGCCGGTCAGCGCGTAGAGCTGGAAGGGAACCGCGACG
>JBOHEP010000079.1:0-8801 GCA_050701075.1 Pseudonocardia sp.
GAGTTGCGGCCCTTCTTCTCGCGTGGCATTTCCGATCCTCCTCAGGCGGCGCGGTGCTTGTGGACAAGTTGGGTGGCGTAGGCGGTGACGGCGTCCACATGGATGCGTCGCAGCCGGCCGATCAGGACCGATTCGAGTTCTCCGGACCGGACCAGTGCGTACGTCGTGGTCTTGCCAACGCCGAGCTGCTCGGCGGCTTCGGCCACCGTGAGTAGGACCCGCGGCGTGGTCACGGTTATCGGTGCCGCTAGCGGTCTCTCTGGCTCGGACATGAGGCCCGCGAGCTGCGACAGCAGCTCCGTGATCTGTGCTGCGCGGGCGGTCATCGGGTGCCGCCGATGACGCGGAGGTGGGGGTAAGCCGTACCAGCCGTACCAGCCTCGTTTTTGCTGGTGAGGGGTGGTACGGCTTGAGGGGTTGGTACGACTTGAGCCGTACCAGGCGGTGGGGGTGGTACGGCTTGAGCCGTACCAGGGGTGGAAGCCTCTTCGGGTCTGACCTGCGGTGATGAGGCTGGTACGGCTGGTACGGCTACCCCGCCCGGATCGGGCCCGCCGGCGGCTGTTGCAGCGGTTGTGGGGGCGCTGGCTGTGGTGGTGAGGGTGGGGGTGTAGCGGCGCCAGGTGTCGTGGAAGTCGGCGCGTTGGTAGCCCTTGGCTTGGCCGGTGTCGGGGAAGCGCAGGGTGGTCGAGCGGATGTCGTAGTCGCGTAGGAGGACGCCGAGTTTCATGGGGGTGAGCCCGCCGGGGCCGGGTCCGTAGTCGAACCAGGGTGCTTCGAGATCGGCTTTCAGGCGCTGCAACAGGACGGTGGTGGGGATGGCCGGTTCGTCGCCGATGGCGGTGTGGCAGTCGATGAGCAGCCGAATCCGGTCGGACGTCACGCCGGTATCGGTGTGCTCGGCGACCAGGTACAGCACCGCGGCACGGGCTCGGTCGGACCAGCCGCCGCCGGCGTGGTCGGCGACCGCGATCAGCGGTTCCCAGGTGTCGGCGGCCCGGTCTTCCACGGGCATGGCGGGAACAGCGGCCTCGAGTGCGGGTAGGTCGGCGCGTAGCCAGGTGTGGAGCTGGGCGGCGAGGGTGCGTAGGGCGGGGCGGTCGCGGCGGTGTCGGTAGGGGGCGACGTGTTCGCCGGCGGCGCGGCGGCGCATGCGGATGATGACGGCGCGGTCTTCGATGGTGTCGGGCATGGTGCCGATGCCGGCGAGGGCGGCCATGGCGAAGGTGGGGATGGACTCGACGCGGTTGGCGGCGGCGTCGTAGCGTTTGGCGGGGCGGTTGCGTTGGTGGCCGGCGTTGAGCAGGCCGCGTAGGTCTTCGTTGCCGTCGGCTTTGGGTCCGAAGATGGTGTCGGCTTCGTCGACGAGCAGCGTCGGCGGGTCCGGGGTGATTGAGCGGTACACCGCAGCCGGTGACGAGTTGACGGTGATGAACGGTGCCCAGCACAGGGCCTCGACCAGGTCGAGAAGTCGCGACTTGCCGCAGCGCTTCTCCGGTGCCCGGATGACCAGGCGGGGGGCGTGTGCCCAGGCGAGTTGGGCGTGGCTGGCCGCGATCCACAGCACCACGGCGACCGCGGCCGCTGGGGAGGGCAGCACCACGTACCGGGCGACGGCGCTGTGGACGGCGTCGAGCAGCGCAGCCCCGTCCACAGACGGCGAAGTCTTGCCGCTCCGGCGGGGTCGTGGAGGGCCGCTCACAGCGCCCTGTGGGGGCGTGTGGGGCCCGTTCCCGCCGGTGCCGGGGTGTAGGGGTGGGGTGTGGGTGCTCACGCCGCGGCTCCGGTCGGGTCGGTGATCGTGCGGGGTCGCTTCGCCCCGGCGCGCAGCCCGGAGGTGATGGTCTGCTCGGCCTGACGCGGGCTGTAGGCCCGCAGCGCGAGATGCCGCCCGGCGGCGGAGAGCAGTGCGGCGCGCGCGTCGGGCTCGGGGAGCGCGCCGCCGGCGACGAGCTGACCCAGCGCGACGGAGGCGATGTAGAGGCAGGCGTTGCGCTGCCCGGCCGGCGCCTGGTGCACCCGCGCTGATTCAGCCTCGATCGCCGCCGCGACGTAGCCGGCGCGCCCGCCGGCGCCGGCGCGCACCGGCGGCGGCGGTGTGGGTATGGGTGCGGGTGGTCGCAGCCGCGCCCGCAGCCAGGCGGGTAGCTCGACGGGTGCGCGGCCGTCGAGCAGGACGTAGGGGCCGGTGGGGGTGCGGCTGCCGGGGGCGACGACGTAGCCGCCGTGGGCGCGGGTGTCGACCTTCCACCCCAGACCGTGGCCGCGGTCGCCGGTGGTGTTGCGCAGCGCCGGCGCGCCCGGCCCGCCCGGTGCCCGGTAGTACAGGTGCCGCCCACCTGAGGGGGTCGCGACGGTGAACGTGGCGGGCACAGGTTGCCTGGCTTGCTCGGCGAGTGCTGCGAGGACGTCGGCGCCGTCGTGGATGTCCAGGCGCGCCCACGGGGCCGGTGGGGCGTCGCGGGGGTCGTCGGGGTTGGGCCGGTCCAGGTCGATCACGACAAGCCGGGACGGGCCGCACGCGATCCCGATGTTGAACACTCCGGCCGTCCAGGCGGCGCGGATGCGGTCGGGGCAGGTGGTGGCGCGCTGTTCCCACCCGACGTGCCCGCCGGCGCATTGCCCGGTGCCCGGGCAGCGCTGGGCACCGTGCAGCGCCGGTCGCTTGCTGGCGCGGGTGAGGGGAAACACCGCCCAGCCGCGGGCGGCCGCGTCGAGCGCGGCAGCCAGCAGGGCACCACCGGGATCGGACGTCGGATCGATGGTCAGGCGGTCGTGGTCGTTGGCGAGGTGGTCGTTGCCGGGGTGCTGGTGGTCGGGGCTGGACATGTGACGGTGACCTTCCGGTTGGTGACGCTGTGTGATCGGGCGTGGGCATGGGGAACCCGGGGAGGGAGGCACCGGCTGGTGTCTCGATCCCTGGTTCCAGGCTGTTCGTGCTGGTGGGGCGGGGGGTGGGTCCCTCGGGTCCCCGGTGGGGTCTGGGCTGGTCAGGGTGGGGAGGTGGGGTCGGGGACCTGGTGAGGGAGAACTCCCCGGGTCCCCGGCCCTGCCCTACCCGGCTCCCCCACCAGCGGCCGGCTCACGGTCACCGTCCGTGTCGGGATCGGTGTGGTCGAGTTCCCGGTCGGCGATGGCTTCGAGGAGGCGGGCGAGGGCGACCTGTTGGACGCCGCCGGTCTTGTAGGGCTTCGCCGCGTCCGGCAGCGCGCGGTGCAGATCCCCGAAGGTCCACCGCCCGTAGGTTGGGCGGTCGCGGCCGGCGAGGCCGGTCAAGACTTCCTGGGTGCGCATCCGCTCCCCCCCGGCCGCGCGGATCACCGCGGCGATGTTCGCTAGGTGGTCCGGCGGCGCCAGCTCGTCGACCGTCGGCGCCGGCGCGGTGGTGATGCCGGCGTCGTTGCGCAGGGCCAGGGCGCGTTCGACGATGGGGGTGATCTCGTCGATGCCCTTCTCGCGGCGGACGTAGAAGGTGCGCAGCAGGCCGGGGCGGGGTCCGAACCCGGATGCCATGGCGGTGCCGACGTCTTCGCCGGGGACCAGGGTGGTGGCGGTGATCCCGGCGCGGTGGGCGCCGGTGCCGAGGATGGCGTCGTTGCCCTGGTGGTCCCCGATGGCGAAGCACACCCGGTGCGACACCGTCTTGGCCAGGTCCCGGGGCAGCGAGTCGGCGGACGGGGCGGGGGTGACGAAGATCAGGGTGATGCCGGTCTTGCGGGCCTTCATCATCACCTTGATCGCGAGCTGTTTGGCCTCCTCACCATGTTGGTCGTGGCGGAACAGCTCCTGGCACTCGTCGAACACCACAACCTTGGGGCGCATCCGCGGGTCGCGCTCGGCGAGCTCGCGGGTGAGTTTGGTTTCCTCCCCGCCGAGCTCGGCGAGGACCTTCCCGCGTTCGGTCACGTCCGACCGCAGGGCGCGCAGCGCGTTCATCGCGGCCTCGACGTGTTCGTCCTCATCGCCCTTGACCAGCACCGACAACCGGGGTTTGAGGGGGTCGTAGTCGACGTTGAACGCCAGCACGTACACCTCGATGTCCACCAGCGGGTCCAACATCGCCCCCAACAGCAGGTTGAGGACCAGGGAGGTCTTACCCGAGCCCATCGCGCCGGCGACGGCGTAGTTGGCGGCCATCGTCTTGCCCGTGACGACGGTGCCGCGCTGGTCGATCCCGACCGGCACCCCGACGAAGTAGTCGGCCGTGCCGTCGGACAGCAGCGGGTAGGGGTCGACCGGTCCGGTCAGCAGGCCTTGGTCGGCGACCCACAGGTCCAGGACGCCGGGTTGGCGCTTGGGTTCGGTGGGCCACACCTCCACGGGCAGGCGCACCAGGTTGTGCGCCAGCACCGACCTGCGGTCGTTGATCATCTCGACCGTCACACCCGCTGGGAGTTCGAGCTGGGTGCGCCACCCCTTCCCGTCGCGGCCGGTCCCCAATACCCAGCGGGGTTGCCAGCCTTCTTTGAACTTGCGGGTCAGCGGCGGCAGGTTCAGGTTGCGCAACGCGGCCAGGATCGCGCCCTCATCCGGCACCACATCGCGCACGGTGGGGTCACCGGCGGGGGCGGCCCACGCCGGCGGTTCGGTCCGGGCACGCCCGAGCGCCCACAGGTAGGCGACCCCGCCCAGGGTGGCGACGGTGAGCAGGGTGGCGCCGTAGACGGTGAGGAACCACACCGTGAACCCGATGGCGTCGATCACACCGAGGATCGGGGCCAGGATGTGCCCGGCGTCCTCGTCGGCCACCGCGAGGACGATCCCGAGGGCCAGGAGCAGCCCGATCACCCCGGTGATCCCGAGGGCGATGGCTTTGACCAGCTCGATCGGGGAGCGGACCCAGTCCATCACCCGGGAATGGCGGCGGGCCTTTTCCGCGGTGTCGCGGGTCTCCCACTCGAACAGTCCGTCGCGGTCCCCGGCCAGTTCGGCTTGGCGCATCATCCGCTCGTAGCGGGATGCGCCGTGGGTGTCGCGCCATCGGGCCGCCACCACCCCGGCGCCGGCGATCGGGAACCACACATGGCGGACCACACCGCGGGCGGCGGCTTTGGTGCGGTCGTGGGTGGCCACCGCGCCGGCGCTGGTGATCACATGCACGGTCTGGCGACGCGCCATCCCTCTGGCCCGCCGCAGCGCTACCGCTTTGCCGGGCCGGCCGTCGGCCGGGTCGGGCTGCTCGGTCTCGGCGCCGGCGGCCTGGTCGTCGTCGACGAGTTCGGCGTCGATCACCAACGGCGCCACCTCACCCGGGCCGGGGTTGGTGGGCCGGTGCGGGAACTCGATCACCCGGCCGTCGGGTTCGTGCATGGTGTTCTCCCGCTCGATCTCGTCGTCGTCGCGCCCGCGGTCGTGGGCGCTGGCGTCGTGGTGGTGGCCGTCGGGGTCAGGAGTTCCGAGCAGGGTCCTGGTCGTCATCACGCGGCCGTCCTCTCCGACTCGACGGACGTGGCGGGGGCTGCAACAGCGGCGCGGCGCGGGGCCGGCGGCGAGGTGGTGTCGGCGTGCAGGGCGGCGGCGACCTTCACGCTGGTCCCGGCCGAGCAGCCACTGACCCGTCGACACCACGCCGGCGTCGGCGTCACCTGCTCACCGCCGGCGCGCGCCTGTTCCAGCGCGGTGCGCGCGGCGGTGACGTAGTCGGCCAGCAACCTGCGTGGCGCCGGCTTGCGCCGCGGGCGACGTCGCGCACCAGCAGCGGGCCGGCGCTGGTGAACGGTGCTGGTGGCCGGTTCGTGAACCGGCTCGTGAACGGGCTCGCGAACCACCTCGCCGGTCTCCGCCCGGTCCATCACCGCCGCCGCCGCGGGCGTGGTGGTGAGGGCGTTGGTGTGGTCGGTCAGGGCGCGGTGCACGGCCTCGGTGAGCCGGTCACGCAGCCCGGGGCCGGTTTCGGCGGCGAAGAACACCACCAGCGGCGGCACCGAGTGCAGCACCACCCCCGACGCCGAGGGCGGGCCACCGTCCAGGCCCCAGGAGGTCCAGGTGTTCATGACGTAGGTGGCGGCGAAGGTCAGCCACTTGGTCCGGCGTGCCCACACGGGCATCCCGACCTGGTAGCGGGCGGTGACCTGCTCCGCGCGCAGGACCGCGAGCAGCACCAGGCTCACCATGGGGTCGAGCAGCCACGCCACCCACCAGCCCGCGGACAGGGTGGGTGCGCCGGCGGCGGCGAAGGTCTGGACGTTGACCATGGTGAACGCGAGTCCGAGCACGATCCCGGCCCACAACAGCGCGTCGACCTGCGAGCGGACCTTCTCCACCCGCAGCGCGATCACATCCGGGTGCGTGGTCAACGCCCGCACCTGCGCCGCGTCGGCGGCTTCGGTGGCCAGCCGGGCCACCCGACCCGAACCTGACCCGGCCGGCACCATCGCGGCGGGCACGGTGATGCCCAGCGAGCCTGGGGGGTTCATGACCCACCGCCGTTGCACGGCTGGGTCAGCCCCGCCGAACACGCCGGCTCCCCGCAGCACGGGCACGCCACAGCGTGGCCGTCCTGGTCGATCCAGCCGGTGTAGCCGGCCTCACGCAGCTCGAAGAGCCGGCTGCCGGGCTCGTCGGTCTCCTTGCCGTCCCAACCCAGCCAGCGGCCGTTGGGGCCGCGCTGCTCGCGGCTCATCGCGCACCCCGGCCGGTACCGGTCGGCGGGATACACCGGATGCTCGGGATGGTCGGAGGTGTTCTCGGCTCTACCATCGCGCTCTCCTGGCTGCTCGTGGGCTCGCCTGTCATGTGGTGGTGCGGGCAACCGGGCCGGCGGGGACGTCTTGGCGGAGGTGTCCGCCGGCCCGGTGCTCGCGGATGTGCTCGTCGATCAGGTCCCCGAGATCGGGGACGGTCGGGACGTCGGTCACGTGCCGCTCCTGGTCGGCGCGGCAGACCGGGCAGCAGCGGAACTCGAACGCGCACGACCCATCCCCGAAGAACCCGCCCGCCGGGTCCGCAGGGTCGATGTGGTCGGCGATGGTCTGGTTGCAGGCGCACACCAGCCACGGACCGAACCGGTGCCCGGCCCTGGCGCAGTCCCAGCGCGGGGTGGTCGGTTCAGGGCGGCGGCCCAGCCGGCGAAGCCAGCTCAGGCAGCGACCGACGGCGTTGCGGTAGCGGTGTCGGCCCGCTCGGGCGCGGGCGATCACCGGACACCACCATCGTGGATCGCGGCCCGTAGCTCGGCGACGGTCCACAGCGCGGCTGTGGTGTGCCACCGGTCGAGGACCAGGCCGGCGACCTGGTCGCCGTGGCGGGGGTGCAGCCCCGACAGCAGGCACAGCCACACCGCCGCCCGCCGTCCCCGGCGCGCGGCCGCGTAGACGTCGCTGCGGGCTTCGAGGTGCTCTACGACCCAGCCGGCCATCGAGTTGCAGCGGATCCGCATCTGGTGGTGTGCGTGGGGGTGGCGCAGCACGCGGAGGGCCTGCGTCGCGTGCCAGCGAAGGCGCCGGGCGGGGCTGTCGAGTACCTCCAGGACGTAGGCGATCGGCGCCAGGGCGCAGGGCCGGCCGGTGCTGTCGAGGTGATCGAGCAGGTCGGCCCAGTCCTGGGCGAACTCGGCCCACCGCTCACCCATCGCGGTCACCGGGCACCGTCCTGGATGTCGACGGACATGCCGTCGGGGTCGTCGGGGTGGGTGCCGATGTGGCCGATGGCCGACCAGAACCCGTTCGCCGCCCGCTCGGCCGCCGTGACGTACTCGCTGAGCCCGGCGAGGTACGCGCGGGCGGTGGCAAGGCGCGCCAGCGGGTCGACGCCGGCGTCGTCGAACAGCCGCCGCCCCCTCGGGTAGCCGGCGACCTGCCGGGCCAGCACCTGGACTAGTTCGTCGACTGCGCGCAGGGTGGCGACCAGCTCACCGGCCAGCCCGTAGAACTCGCCGTCGTCGGGGGTCGCGGCGCGCTGCGCGACCGCCGCCGCCCGCCACTCCCCCGACCCCGCCTCCGCCGCTGCCAACGCCAGCGGCCGCTCCTCCCCGGCGTTCATGCCGCGCCCCCGACCCGCTGGTGTCGCGACCGCGCGCACCGGCCGAGCTCGGCGCGTGCCTGCTCGTGGCGCGTGTTGGCCTCGTCGCAGCCCAGCAGCGCCGTCCGGCAGGTTGGCCAGCGCCGGACCCGGCGCAGCTCGACCAGTGCCGCGAGCGTCGCGCACAGCGCGTCCGCGGCACCGGCGACGACACCACCAGCGATGAACCACATGACCGCCGGCGAGACGCCGTCGATCCCGGCCACCGCGAGCGACACCACCAGCGCGGCAACACCGCCCAGCAGGCCCAGCCCCACCAACTCCTCGCGGACCGACCCGCACGCCACCTGCACCGCTTTGCGGTCTCGTGCGTCACCGACCCGCATCACGCCGCCACCCCCGACACACCAGATACCGGGGCGGTGGCGGCCGGTCCGGATCGTGGCCCGTCCTGAAGCCGACGCGAGGCGATACCCAGCCACCTGCTGATCCGGTCCCGGCTCCACCCCCGACCGGCCAGCGCCGCCGCAGCTACGGCCAGCTCGGCGCGAGTCAGCGCCGGCCGGTCACCGGCCACCGCCCGCTCCACGGCGATCTCGTCGACGAACTCCGGGTCCGGCTCGATCTCAGCCGGCAGGTCGAACAGCACCACCACCCGCTCGTCAGCGCGTACCGCGTGCTCGAAGCACTCCACACACGCCACCACCCCGTTCCGAGACAGCTGCGGATGCAGCCGCAGACAGCGCCGACGAGCCGGCACCACCACCGGATGCGACCGACCGAAATACGCCGGCCCACGCACGCCGGCCGTCACGACGTCGCCCCGGAAGCCGCAGCCGGCG
>JBOHEP010000080.1:0-1840 GCA_050701075.1 Pseudonocardia sp.
GCTTGGCGTTCTCCCGGGAGATCTGGATGGCCCGCTTCTGCACCAACGGCACGTGCTCCAGCGGCAGCTCGACGCCCAGGTCACCGCGGGCGACCATGATCCCGTCGAAGGCCAGCACGACGGCCTCAAGATTGTCGACGGCCTCCGGCTTCTCCAGCTTGGCGATCACCGGCAGCCGGGAGCCGTGGGCATCCATGATCTTGTGGATCTGGTCGATGTCGGCCGGGCTGCGCACGAACGACAGCGCGATCACATCCACCCGCAGGTCCAGCGCGAACGCGAGGTCGGCGCAGTCCTTCTCGCTCATCGCCGGCACAGAGACGTTCATGCCCGGTAGCGAGAGGCCCTTGTTGTCGCTGACCGGCCCGCCCTCGGTGACCCGGCAGACCACGTCCAGACCCTCGACGGACACGACCCGCAGCCCGACCTTGCCGTCGTCGACGAGCAGGCGGTCGTCCGGACGGGCGTCGTCGGCGAGCCCGCCGTAGGTGGTGGAGACCCGGTCGTGGGTGCCGGCCACGTTCTCGACGGTGATCCGCACCTCCTCGCCCATGCGCCACTCCACCGGGCCGGTCGCGAATCGGCCGAGGCGGATCTTGGGGCCCTGGAGGTCGGCCAGGATGCCCACGGCGTGACCCTCGGCGTCCGCCGCATAGCGG
This sequence comes from Pseudonocardia sp., assembly GCA_050701075.1. Classification (GTDB taxonomy): domain Bacteria; phylum Actinomycetota; class Actinomycetes; order Mycobacteriales; family Pseudonocardiaceae; genus Pseudonocardia. Next base: position 660 of record JBOHEP010000080.1, read on the forward strand.
ACCATCTCGTAGACGCGTTTGTGGTCGTCCCGGATGCCGTGGCTGAAGTTCAGCCGCGCGACATCCATTCCGGCCCCTACGAGCTCGCGGATGCGATCCGGGGTCGCGGTCGCTGGGCCAATGGTGCAGACGATCTTCGTGCGTCGACTCACCCGGCCAAGCGTAGCGTCACGACTGAAACGATCAGGAACCAGTCACCACGGTAAACCCATCACGGACTACACCAAACGGTCAGGAACCGCGCCGCGCCTGCTCACCCGGCCCCACGTGGTCGCTCAGCCATTCCTCCAGCGGCCTGAGCACACGCCAGGTAGCGGCCACACGGTCGAGGGCGGTCGGCTCGTGCAGCACGTCGTCCGGTGGCCAGCGCCGCCAGGCGTACAACGACCGGAACCGCAGCAGCTCCAGCCGCAGGTGCCCGGGATCGACACCACGCGGGCGACTCTTGAGCCGGTCGCCGTCGACGGTCAACCCGGCCACCTCGAGCGCCTCGAGCCGCGCGGCGAGATCCCCGCCGCGTCGGTCATCGTCGACCGCGGCGCGGAATCTTGCCACCTGGTCCGAGGTCATCTGGTGGTAGCCGGCCGCGACGAACAGACCGTCCGCGGAGATCTGCACGTAGAACTGACCCGCTGTTGCGCCGCACGCGGTCTTGTACGGGCTCTTGTCCTTGGAGAACCGCACGTCACGGTATGGACGGAAGATCTTGCCTGAGCCGAACTCCATCTCCAGCTCGGCGAGCAGGGCGTGCATGGGCCCGTAGACGTGGCCTTCGTAGATGTCCTTGCGGTCGGTCCAGTAGGCCTTGGAGTTGTCGGCCAGCAACCCGTCGTAGAACTCCACGGCGTCCTCGCCGAACCCGGTGAAGCTCATCGTGGCGTCCTCGGGGGGATGGCGGCGAATCGGGTGCTCCCCGGCAACGGGGGCGGTGGTCGGGACTCCTGGGCCGGGGTGAGCGTGATCATCGCCGCCCTTCTGCGGGACCTGAGATTGTCTCCTCACCGTCGGGGGTGTCGCTGTCGGGGGTGTCGGAGTCGGGGGTGTCGGAGTCGCAAGAGTCAGAGTCGCGGGAGCCGGAGTCGCGGGAGCCGGAGTCGCGGGAGCCGGAGTCGCGGGAGCCGGAGTCGCGGGAGCCGGAGTCGCGGGAGCCGGAGTCGTGGGAGCCGGAGTCGCGGGAGCCG
>JBOHEP010000081.1:0-1675 GCA_050701075.1 Pseudonocardia sp.
TCGCCGTCGTCCAGTCCTACCTGTCCACCGCCACCAAATGGGGCCTGGACAGCTTCGACGTCCTCACCCAACTGTTCACCACCGGCGCCTGGCTCCCACCCGCAGCTACCCCCGGCTGAATAGCTACAGCAGAAGGAGTCCTTGGTCTCAACCGACACAAGTTTCATGGGGACTGGAACTACACCATCCGACCGAAAAAAGAATAGGTAGTATCATTACAGCTCCTTACGAGTCTTCGGCCGGGCACGCACCACGACAGCTCGGTCCGTCGCGGCCCGAGCCCGATAGTTCTCCCGGCCGCCGTTGCGACCCACTTCCCGCGAGACGACCGAATGGTGCCGACCCAGACATGACCCGATGTCCCGGAACGACTCGTTACGTGCCACCGCAATCATGATATAGTCGCGGTCGTCATCCGTGAGTTCCCTGCCACTTGCCACGTGTGCCGTTCCACCTTTCAGGCTCCACCATGATCATATCAGTGGCGCTCTGACTGGTTGAAACCAAGATGTCCTTCCACGGTTGGGCGCTGGGAACGCGGCTCGCAGGTCCCTCAGCCCTGACAACGTCCCGACCTCGCACAGGTGCTGGGCGTTACGCTGGAACACCTCAATGTTCTGCTTCGCGCCGCCAAACATCCCAGCGGTGACCGGTGAGCCGAGGATGGCTTGGCGACCTTCGACTGACAACAGACCAACGACATCGTAACCACGAGCTGGTAGAAGTCGCGGTCTCCGGACATGAACCACACTTGGCGGTCAGGGGCCCTGGATGCGGGTTGTGTTGACGAGGGTGGCGATCACGTCGTCGGCTTCGGCGGTGTCGATCTCGATCCACCCGATCCCGTCGGCGATCAGCGCCCGCTGGACGTGCGGAGTCGCACGCAAGGGCGTGAGAGCGGCCCCGTCGAGGACGCGGTTGGCCTTGTAGTCGGCGGCGCTGTCCTTGCGCTAGGCGGCACCGTACTCGCCGTCGAACACCACCAGCACCGCGGGCGGCTCGCCACGGATGGCGACGCGCAGCAGGGCGAAGAACCCGAACTCGGCGGTCAGGTCGCGGGTCAGGTCGCGGGAGAGGACCGCGGCGGGGAAACCGAACGCCGCACGCCAGAGCAGGTTGTGACCGTCACCAGGAGCAGAGGGACACCAGCAGGCATCACCACACCGCCTTTAGGAATGTCTTCGGCGACTGTGGTGGGCAGATAGTCCCGCGGGCGGTAGTACGCAGCCCTGGACAGTGCGGCGTAGCGCATCGGGTCTTCGAGCAGTTGCTCGGAGGTGCGCCACAGGCCGTGCTCGCCCCACGACCGGGGGACGATCACGCCACCACCCCCCGTCGCTGAGGGGCTGCGCGCACTGCACCGGGGCCGAGTTGACCACCCACACATCATCGGTCCACAGCGTGGTGTCGCAGGCCAGCACCCCGACCAGCCAGCCGACCGTGGTGCCCAGCCGGCGCAGCCTCTTCTCGTAGCCGGGCTGCTCGGGCAGATAGCAGAACAGATACCCCGAGGTAGCAGCAGGCCCAGCACAGCCAACGGGCCTCCCTGGTGTAAGGCGCCACGCTCAGTGAGGATGACGGCGTCACGGTGACTGCGGTTGTTCGGGATTGATCAAGGCCCCGTCCCGTGGTTCGGGGCGGGGCCTTGGTGTGCGGGTTGTCGGTGTGATGCTCA
>JBOHEP010000082.1:0-5333 GCA_050701075.1 Pseudonocardia sp.
CACATTAGGTCATACACAATCTGAAGATCAAAGACCTTGAGACACGCCGCAGAACCACAGGTCACACCAAGTCGAGTGGCCAAGCTAGGCCATCAAGATCGAACTATCCCGGAAACTCCCGCTAGCAGGTTCAACAGCAGGCGATGGTGTTCCTCGTCCGGCGTATCCGGATTCACAAGCGCGGCGAACACCGCGAAGCGTCGGCTGACCAGTGGCTCCGACGCGAGCGTGAGATCGCCGATCCCGGCCCGCAAGCATGCGGCCACGAGCCCAGAGGCCATCTGGTCGGGCCCGTCGAGCAACTTCGCCCTCAACACGTCCAGACCGATGCTGTGATCGACTCGAAAGTCGGCACGGTCCCGCTCCCCGAGGCCATTGAGGAACGCCTCCACACGGCGTGGCCACCATGGCGTGCCCTACCAGCGCCGTGCCCGCCATGCAGCAGCGCACGCCATTAAGCCCACGAACACCTCCTCGCCGACTTCAGCCGCGAGCAGCTCCCAGCGCCGCACTGCCGCTCGGACATACACGACGTGCTCAAGCGCGTCCTCCGGAGTGAGTGCGATCTCAGCGAGGGTGCGCCGGTCGGGAAGCCGACGCTCAAGGTCACCGAAGATGGCGGAGATCGCCCCGAACGGCGGCGAAGCAGTGACGAGCACCTCTTGGACCAGCCTGGTCGCCGCAACAGAAGCCCGAACCAGTTCGGGATCGCTGATCCGCGAATCCGGGTCGGAATGCCAGTCCTCCAGCGGACCGGCGCGCCACCCGACCAACGTCGCACCCACCGCGGCAAGATCGACGACGGCGGCGCGGTCATCGAGATTCATGCCCAGCTCGACAAGGCCAACGCGAACCGACTTCACCGTCGTCGGCAACGTGATGCAGGCCGAGACGGTCAGATGGCCCGACGGCGTCGCAGGTTCGAGACGTACCGGGGACACCACAAGGATGGGAGACCCGGGGAGCTGGTCGACTTCGCGAGGAACCCCACGGTGCGCACCAAAGATCGAAGAACCACTAACGCCCGAATCGCACGGTGCGCGTGCCGTAGGCGAGCGCATGCTCCCTCATGACGACCTGCACGGCGGCCGCCGGGAAGTCCGGTGGAATACGCAGGTCCGGCGTGTCCAAGACGACGACCATGATGACGTAGCGCTGTGGCGGGGTGCCCTCGGGCGGGCAGGGACCGCCGTACCCGGCGGTCCCGAAATCCGTGCGACCCCGGACCGCCGGCGTGGGCAGGCCACTTGCGCCCGCCGACCCGGCTCCCTCGACCAGATCCTGCGTCGTCGCCGGGATGTTGAAGACCCAGTGCCAGAATCCGCTCGACGTCGGAGCGTCGACGTCGAACATGGTCACGAGGTACCCCTGGGTGGAGGCCGGAGCCCCCGACCAGCCGATGGCGGGCGACAGATTCCCCCCGTGCAACCGAAGCCATTGAGGACTTGGTCGGCGGCGAAGGTACCGCCGGGTCGGATGTCGGGCAGGGCGACGTCGAGCCGAGGCAGCGACGGTTCGAGGGCCGGTTCACGGGCGATGACGACGGCCTGGCCGGTGGCAGCCCCCCGTCGCTCCCGCTGAGGCCTCCTGAATCCCGACGACTGTCGTCGCGACGACCGCGACCACCGACAACGACGCGGCCAGGGCTGAGCGAGAGACGTGCGCGATCGATGGCACCGCAGGTACTTCCAGGAGCGTGTCGAGAGCTGGTCATCGTGACGCTACGGTCCGAGGCCACAGCCCGGCGTTCCATAGTGCTCACCCGCCTCAGGCCGTGAGCTCCCTGTCCAGCGGGGCGGGGAACCGCGGCGTCACCCTCGCCGTTCCGATCCGCTCGGTGAGGGTCGCCGCGGCGGCCGCAACCGCGACCCCGGCCTCGGCCCCCACATCCTCGAGCAGGCGGTAGACGATCTCGCCGTCGCGGCGCTGGGACCATCCGCCAACCACATGGCCGTCCCACCACACCGTGGGCCCGATGTTCCCGGTGCGATCCATGACCCTGGATGAGATGTCCGGCGGCAGGAACCAACTACGTTCGTGCCAACCCATCGGCATCGGATCCAGCCCCGGCAGCAGCGCGGCCCACGGTCCAGGCGCCTCGACCGCATCCACGTCGTCGGCGAGCACCAGACCGATCGCACCCCCCTCCAGATCGACCTCGACAGGTCGGATGACCGCGAGTGCAGCCCTCAGGTCGCGCACGCCCAGCCCGGTCCACCACTTCAGGTCCTCCAGCGGGGCCGGTCCGAAGGTGGCAAGCCAGCGCTGTACGAGCTCGACACGGGCGGTGGCGGTGTCCAGCTCCGGCATGCCGCCGGGCAACCAGGACTCGATCGGTGACCAGACGTAGTTGTTGGTGGTCCACCCGCCCTGCGGCCGCCCGCGAACGATGTGCCCCTCTGCCGCCAGCTGGAACAGCACCCTGCTCGTAATGTTCTGGACCGCCTCGTAGGGCTTGCCCTCCGCCATCACCAAGGACGTGCGGAGCCGCGGTTCGTCGCGCGCGAGTTCCTGAGCCGTGGCGCCTCCTCGTGCCCGCACCGCGGCGAGCACTGATCGTTCGACGTCAACGAGCCAACCCTCGACGTCGGGGCCGACACCCGCGCCGCCCAGCAGCATGACCAGTCGACGGCGCTGGGCTGCGGCGACCGACACCGAGCAGGCGGCCTGGACGATCGGGGCGACGTCGAGCCCGACCACGAACATAGACCGGCGCATACCGAGTATCCGGACCAGCGAGCGCCGCTCGTAGAGCGCTTCCTCGACGGCTCCGACCGTGCCGCCACGCAAGCGAATCAGCGCCGAGAGGTGAACAGTGGCCGGGTCCGTGGCGTGCAGTGCCAGAATTCCGTCGACGACCTGTTCCGGCCGATCGACCTGTGCACCCGGGGCGAGAAGATGGCGGACGGCCATCCGGGCCCGACGTTCCATCACATCTACGCGTCGTCGCACTTGTCGTCCCCCTGAACTCTGGTCCACATGAGCTCAACCCGCCGCCCGCCCCCGGACTGCCTGATCAGCCTGCCGTCATGTCGCGCAGGACCAGGAAGGATCTCCAGTTCCGGGTGGTCGCCACACCCCCGAAGCGCCGCTCGAGGAACGCGTTCGTCAACTTACTACGGCCGTACCCATCCGGGGTGTGAATGTAGACGTCGCGCCCGGCCAGCAGCAGCTCGCCGGTCTCGCCGGCCGGGATCGCAACCTCCTGGCGATCGGCGTCCGGCGGCGCAGCGAGAAAAGTGACCGACAGCTTCGTGGGGTCGTCCTGGCTCGCGGAGAAGGGGTGCGTGGAAGCGACCGCAGCAAGCTCCGCAGCAGATCGCAGGACTACCCTGATCGGCCGTTCGAATCGGCTGCTGAGTGACGACTCCACCGTGTCGACCAGGTGGGCCTCGCCCGCCACGGAGCTGAAGACCACATTGCCACTCTGGATGTAGGTCGCGACGTCGTCGAGCCCCAGGCCGACCATTTCCGACCGCAGCGCGGCCATGCTCACCGAGCTTCGGCCGCCAACGTTGATTCCGCGCAGCAGGGCCACGTAGCGGGTCACGGTGGCATCGTAGGGCGAGCTGAAGCGCAGCAGGTCAACGGACCCACTTCGGAACCGGAACGGCACGCAGCCGCGCCTCGCGCTCGGCGAACTGGAACTGACGGCCACCAACCAGGTCATGGCCTCGAAGGCGGGCGTGGCGGCGGGAGCCAGGTCGATGGAGCGCGTTGGACGCGCCGCGGCCGCTCTCGGGTCCGAAGTCGCACCCCATGCTGGCACGCGGGAAGGGAATCTCGATGGACTCGTTCCGCAGGGCGCCCGGCGGCGTCGCCGGCGGCGGCGGCGGATCGTTGCCGATGAAGGCGGCCAGGCCGTTCTCGTCGACCGTCAGGAACGGGCCGGGCAGCGGCATGACGAGACCCGACTCACGGAAGCCCTTGAGGAACAACCCGATTCGGGACCGCGTCGTGCCCACCATGCTGGCCAGCTCCTCGTGAGTCAGCCGTACGCCGAGCACCGTGCCGCTGCGCATCCTCGTCCCCCGCCTCGCAGCGATCCTCAGCAATGTCGCCGCGAGCCGGTGCTCGCTGTCCATGGTCACCAGATTGGTGATCGTTTGTTGTTGCTCGACCAGCCGCGACAGGAGATGTTGGATGAAGCTCTCAGCCAGCCGCGCGCTCTCGAGCAGCCCCAGCAGCTGCACCGCACGAACCTTCTGCAAAACGCTGTCCTCCATCGCGGTAACGGTTTCCTGCCGGTCATGGCCGAGCAGCCCGAGCTCACCGACGACATCACCCCTCGTGCAGATATCGAGCAGGCACCGCTTCCCATCGACGGTATGTGCTGTGGCGTTGACCTGTCCGCTCTCGACAACATACAAGGACGACTCGCGCTCACCGTGATTGTAGATCGTGTCACCGCGCACGACTTCGACCCGGGCGAACTGAGCGGCGTTGCCGTAGAGCGTTCCCAACAACTCGTCAGTGAAAGGTCTGGCCCCGATACCATCGCGCACTAAAGTATCCCCCAACGATTGATGCGAGTAGTATGTCGCCGACAGGTTCTTGAGAGCCACACCCGACGTTCCCCACGAACGACAGGGCCGCCGTACTGACACCCTGGGACCGCAGCCGTGATCATTATCCAGTCTGCCGCGTCAGCTACCGACGGTCAGCCCACTTGTGAGCAGACACGGGAGGTGGTTTGGTCGGTAGCGGAACGTTGCTATCTGTCACCAGACTGTAGACATCGCCCTGGCCGACGGCTACCGCGAGTCGGCCGAGTCCTGGGCGGACCTGCTCCGCGATGCCGCGCGGCGCGGGATGCGCGCCCCGGTGCTCGCGGTCGGCGACGGCGCCCTCGGGTTCTGAGGAGCCGTTCTGGGGTGCGCTGCGCGAGGTGTTCCCCCAGACCAGAGAGCAGAGATGCTGGTTCCACAAGATCGCCAACGTGCTCGGTGCTCTGCCGCGCTCGGCGCATCCCGGGGCGAAGAAGGCTCTGGCCGAGATCTGGAACGCCGAAGACCGCCGGCACGCCCTCACCGCCATCACCGCGTTCGAAGCCGCCTTCGGCGCGAAGTTCCCCAAGGCCGTCGCGAAGATCACCGACGACGTCGATGTGCTGCTCGCGGTCTACGACTTCCCCGCCGAGCACCGGATCCACCTGCGCACCACGAACCCCCAGGTTATCTTGAGCCTCTGAGATGATCAAGTCTGTGAGCTGCGGCTTTGCATTGTGGACGGTGTCGGTGACGCAGCCGTTCAGGATGGCTGGGTGGGTCTCGAAACTCATAGTCTCGGCGTGTCGTGTCGGGGTTCGCGGGCGGTGATGGCGCGGCGCTCGC
>JBOHEP010000083.1:0-1073 GCA_050701075.1 Pseudonocardia sp.
GAGCAGGACGCGATCATCCGCTCCAAGCCCTCCGGGGTCCTGGTCGTGCAGGGCGGTCCGGGTACCGGCAAGACCGCGGTCGCGCTGCACCGCGCCGCCTACCTGCTCTACACCCACCGTGACCGGCTGGCGCGGCGCGGCGTGCTGGTCGTCGGGCCGAACCCCACGTTCCTGCGCTACATCGGGCAGGTGCTGCCCTCCCTCGGTGAGACCAGCGTGGTGCTCGGCACGATCGGGCAGCTCAGTCCCGGGCTCGACGCGCGGCGCACCGAACCCGTCGCGACCGCCGCGGTGAAGGGACGGGTAGAGATGGCGCAGGTCGTCGCGACCGCCGTCCGCGACCGTCAGCAGGTGCCCCGACGCCCGGTACGCCTGCTGGTGGAGCAGCAGGAGGTGCGGCTGGACCGTGACATCGTCCACACCGCGCGTACCCGCGCACGACGGTCCCGCAAACCCCACAACGAAGGGAGGCGGATCTTCCAGAAGGAGGCCATCCGGTTGCTCGCCGAGCAGGTGGCGCGCACGCTGGGCGGGCGCGGACTCCTCGACGAGGGCGATCTCGCCGACATCCGGGAGGAGCTCGCGCAGAGCCGCGACCTCGCCCGCGAGCTCGACGCGCTGTGGCCAACGCTGTCAGCCGAGCAGCTGCTCAGCGACCTGTATGCCGACGGGCACCGGCTGGACTCCGCGGCGCGCCGGCTTACCGCCGGCGATCGCGGGTTGCTGCACCGGCCGCGGCTCGCCGCCGACGTCCCGCCGGGCCTTCGGTGGACCCCGGCCGACGTGCCGCTGCTCGACGAGGCCGCCGAGCTGCTCGGCGACGACGGCCTGGAGGCCGCGTCCCGGGAGGCCGCCGCGCTGCGCGCCGAGGTGGAGTACGCCCAGGGTGTGCTCGACGTCCTGGACCTGGAGGAGGACCTGGACCCGGAGCTGCTGCGGGCCACCGACATCGTCGACGCCGACCGGCTCGCCGAGCGCCAGCAGGTGCGCCGCTTCGACTCCACGGCCGAGCGCGCGGCCGCGGACCGGGAGTGGACCTACGGCCACGTCATCGTCGACGAGGCCCAGGAGCT
>JBOHEP010000084.1:0-1866 GCA_050701075.1 Pseudonocardia sp.
TCAACGGCGAGTTCTCCCGCACCGATGTCACGCTGGTGATCGGGGCCAACGACGTCACCAACCCGGCGGCGCGCAACGACCCGGGAAGTCCCATCCACGGCATGCCGATCCTCAACGTCGACGAGAGTCGGGCGGTGATCGTGCTCAAGCGGTCGATGAACTCCGGCTTCGCCGGTATCGACAACCCGTTGTTCTACGACGAAAAGACCTCGATGCTGTTCGGCGACGCGAAGAAGTCGGTGAGTGAGGTGTCGGAGGAGCTCAAGGCGCTGTAGCGCCCGGTTCGCCCGTCAGCTCCGCCGGCAGCCGGGCGAACCAGTCCAGGACGGCACGTTCATAGCAACGCCCGAAGTCGAGCACCGCCATCGCATAGGGGTCCGGTTCGGCTGTGGCTGCGGTGCGCAGCTGCTCGTAGTGCGCGAGACGGTCGGCGTGCAGGTCACGGTCGCGGGCAAGGATGGTCGCAAGACGATTCGGGGCCAGGTGGCGTCCGAACAGGACCGTGAGCAGCAGCGGGATGCGGATGGTCTCGGAGCTCGGTCCACGGTCGATCCATGCCGAGAACGCAGCTCGGCCGGCGTCGGTGATCGTGTAGGGACGGCGTTCCCGTCGACCCCGCTCACCCGCCTCGAGCAGACCGGTCTCGGTCATGGTGACGAGCTCTCGATAGACCTGGCTCTGGGTGAGCGACCAGAAGTCCCCGATCACGGTCTGGGCGGTGGCCACGAGATCCCAGCCGGTCATCGGCCCGTGGTGCAGCAGCCCGAGCAGTGATGCCGCGGTGGGGTTGAGCGGCCGATCACTCATCAGCGCCTCTTGACGTTCGCTGTTCCTGGACATTCCATCTTGACAGGTCATCGAAGCGGGCTCATCCTAGAGATATGACTATGTGGATGGTAGCTGATGGTTCTCCGGAATCGACCGGGAACTGTGAGCCGGTGGGACTCGAGGACCTCCGGGCGGGGGATGCGGACCGCGAACGGGTGGTCGAGTTGTTGCGCCGTGCGCAGGCCGAGGGCCGCATCGACATCCACGAGTACGACGAGCGTCTGGGCGCCGCGTGGGCGGCGCGGACGTACCGGGACCTGGAGCTGGTCACGGCCGACCTGCCGGCCACGGCCGAGGCCGCACATCCGCCTGCGTCGAGAACGGTGGATGGGCGGGGGCACCGAGCGGCGCCACCGCGCGGTGTCGTCGCCGCGTGGGCGTCGGCCAGCGTGATCAACGTGGTGATCTGGGGGTTGGCCAGTGTGGCCTCTGCGTCCTGGGTCCACCCGTGGTGGATCTGGGTCGCGGGTCCGTGGGGAGCGGTGCTGCTCGCAGGCTGGATCGCGGCGCGGGTCGTCGGTGGGCCGGTTCGACCCCCTACCATGTGCGCTGGTCGGCGGGCGTTCCCGCGCCTACCCCATGTGCGGCGTCGGACGCAAGCGTCGTACACTGGTGTTTCGCGTGCGCCATAGGGCGCCGGTCCGTCGTGCCTCCCGCACCTCACGGTCCCGGGGGCTGTGGCGTGCCCGAGCTACGACGCAGAAACACCTACATCGTTACGGAACGCGGAGGACATGGCCAAGAAGGACGGGGCGATCGAGGTCGAGGGCCGGGTCGTCGAACCCTTGCCGAACGCGATGTTCCGCGTGGAGCTGGAGAACGGACACCGGGTCCTCGCCCACATCAGCGGCAAGATGCGGCAGCACTACATCCGGATCCTCCCGGAGGACCGGGTCGTGGTGGAGCTGTCGCCGTACGACCTCACCCGCGGCCGCATCGTCTACCGCTACAAGTAGTGATCGACCACACCAGAAGGATCGGTAAGTGAAGGTCCAACCCAGCGTCAAGAAGATCTGCGACAAGTGCAAGGTGATCCGC
>JBOHEP010000085.1:0-2867 GCA_050701075.1 Pseudonocardia sp.
AGACAGCTGCGGATGCAGCCGCAGACAGCGCCGACGAGCCGGCACCACCACCGGATGCGACCGACCGAAATACGCCGGCCCACGCACGCCGGCCGTCACGACGTCGCCCCGGAAGCCGCAGCCGGCGTGGCCTCGCCCCTGGCGGCATCCGTCAACCAGGCGCTCAGGGCTGCGCCGGAGACGCGAACCGTCGAGCCGATCCGCAGTGCCGGCAGCGCGCCGGCCTCGATCGCTCGGTAGACCGTCGACGCCGAGACGTCAAGCATCTCGGCGACGGTGCTCACCCGGTACATGCGGGTGGGGTCGATCTGCATGGGAAACTCCCGAAGCTCGCCGGTGACCCCGCGAGCAGCGGGGCCAGTGCTCCGTTTGCAGTCCTCGGGAGGCCTGCGGTTGGAGCAACGGGAGCAACGGTAGCTAGCTCTGCTAGCAGTGTCAATCTAACATTGCTAGCAGTGCTGGCCTTCACCTGGATGGCGTAGCAGTGCTGCGTATGCTCATGCGCATGGACAAGCTCGATCCTGACGACGCCCGCCCACCGTTTCAGCAGGTCAGCAGCGTGCTTCGGGCTGCGATCCTCACGCGCCGGTACCAGCCGGGGGAGCGACTGCCGTCTGTCGCCGAGATGTCGCGGCACTTCGGGGTCGCGCCCATGACCGTTCAGAAGGCGGTCGGTCTACTCCGTGACGAGGGCTTGGTCATCACTCGCCAGGGAAAGGGCCTGTTCGTCCGGCAGCGCACCGAGAAGTCCGTCGGCCTCCGGCCACACGTCGAGCAAGCATTCGCCAGTGGAGACGTGCGAATCGACTTCGCCGGATTCTCCGGGGAGACGCTCCACGGCGTGATTCAGGAGCCGCTCGACAAGATCCGGGCCGGACGTCTGGGCGCAACTAGCGTGACGATTCGAGTGATTGTTCCTGATCTGTCAGAGCCTGCTGGCCTTCCGTCTCTTGTCCCAGACGGTGAGGACTCGCCCGGCGTACGGGGCCGAATGGCACGAATCGTCCAGCGATCTGCCCAGGCTATTGTCGACAGCGTCTCGGAACTCGCCGCACTCGGTCTAATCGGGTCCGGCTCGGCGGAAGTACGCATGGTACGCATGGCTCCGCTGTTCAAGCTGTTCATCCTGAACGGCGTCGAAGCTTTCTTTGGGTTCTACCCGGTCGTCAAGCACGCCGTGGTCGTGGCCGGCGAGCCGACCGAGATCTTCGACCCGATGGGCAAGGATGCAACGTTGTTCCACTTCGCGGCTACGGCCGACGATGAAGAGGCCATCGATTCCCGCTATATCGAGCAAGCCAAGTTGTGGTTCGACAGTATCTGGGACTCCGTCGCACGCGAGTACGACCCGACGTGACCGAGAGCCGATCGAAGCTGTCCGATCTACTGGACGGCGTCGACGCGCTCCTGTTCGACTTCGACGGGCCGCTCTGCGATGTGTTCGCCGGTCTCCTAGCTCCTGACGTCGCGCGTGAACTCGAACGGCTTGCGGGCCGCGAGTTCGAGACTGACGATCCCCTCGAAGTCGTCCGTCTTTGCTACGACAACCTATCGCCGGCGGTCGCCCGGCGCGTCGAAGATGCGCTGATCGAGTTCGAGATCAAGGCAGTGTCAATGTCGACGACGGAAGCGGCCGGAGTTCGAGCACTGCGCAACGGGCGAGCCGCCGGCCTCGACATCGCGGTCGTGACGAACAACGCGACGCAGGCGGCCGAGGCATTCCTAGTGGACCAATCGGTCCGGCCTCTCGTCTCGATCGTTGTCGGTCGGGCTTTCCGGAGGCCTGATCTGATGAAACCGCATCCTTGGCCACTTCGCCGCGCTCTCGACGAGCTCGGCGTCGCCGCCCGCCGTGCTGTCCTGATCGGCGACTCGCGCACCGACATCGAGGCGAGCCGAGCGACTGGCGTGCGCTGCGTCGCCTTCGCCAACAGGCCGGGCAAGCGGGAGGAGTTCGAGGCGGCTGGCGCGGCCGTCGTCGTCGACGACATGGGGGAGTTGGCGGACGTACTGGAGCAGGACGACATACGCCGGACCGGGTTGGCGTGAGCCGTCGATCGTCTCAATCTCCGTCTCAGTTCCGTTCAGTCCAAGCTGTTGCAGGTACGGGACACCGAGCAGGTGGGGCACGTACGCCACGCGGATGACTCGGACTGGTGGAGGCCGGCCGGTTGCAGTTGTGGTGGCAATCGCCGAGCGGCGGCACCGATCACGGAGCTGGCGCCCCCGCTGCGACCAGGGCGGCGGCATGCTGCGAGCCTCGGCGATCGCCCGGTCCCAGACCTTGAAAGCGAGAGACCCGAAAGGGTCCGGGGGTTCGAATCCCTCCGCTTCCGCCAGGTCAACAGCATGATCACTGATCTTCGCCGTCGCCCGAGGGCGGGTTGACGGCAACCGGTGACGGCAACGCCCCCGCCACAGTGGTCCCGAGCCGGGTGAGCGCCGGCGGCGAGGAGGTTGCGGTGAGGCTTATTCAGCGATCTTGATCGGAGGATCATCTCCGCACCTCAACCGTGGTCTTACAAGATCCACTGGGGCCTCCTGAATAACCCTCCCTGAGACTTCTTTGAGCAACAGGGAAACGGCCACTCGCGGGACCATACGTAACGTTCTTAGTCGTCTGCCTCTAGCTCTAGGTCCACTTCGGCGTCCATGTCCGCGACACCCGCTGAAAGAAAGACGTAGTGCCGCTCATTGTTGTCTAGATACTGAAGGAAGTCGTTACGTAGGGCCGATACGCCCAGGGATCTGACCAAAGTCACTGAATCCGGTCGGTGAGCTGGGTGGATATGCCGAGCTGGACAAATCGGCTCGGGCCTGGTACACAGGCACTCGTGGTGTCGTCGTGGCGGGCTTGTCTGGTGGTC
>JBOHEP010000086.1:0-18900 GCA_050701075.1 Pseudonocardia sp.
AGCAACAGAGGCGAACTCTCGTGCTCGAAGCAACAATGCAGGGCCCCTACCAGCAGCTCCCAGCGTCAGACTGAGTCACGGCCTCAAACCGAGGCGCCAAGCAAGCACGACGTCACAGGCAGCCACAAGCCCCATTTTCAGCCCGGCACGGGCACCCCGCCAGGGGCACTCACGACTGAGTCGGGGACGTCACCGTCGCTGGCGATCGTCGTGCCCACCGACGACGACTCCACTGCCTGGTACGTGCGTACCCTTGTCCGGACCGCGGAGAAGCTCGGCGTCCGCACCGACGTCTGCAAGCTCGGCCCCGCGGTCGACGAGGCCCGGATCCGCGCGGCTTTGGCCGATGCGGCCGCCGACCCGGCCGTGCACGGGATTATCCTGCAGACGCCGCTGCCCGCCGGGACGGACAAAGCTGCTCTCGTCGGGATGATTCCCCCAACCAAAGACGTCGACGGCGTCAACCCCTCGTCCCTGGGCGGCCTCGTGACTGGTAACGAGGTGTACCCTCCTGCCACCGCCGAGGCCGTGATGCGCATCCTCGACCACCACGGCGTGGAGCTGCGAGGCAAGCGGGTGACCGTGGTCGGGCGGTCCGTCGTGGTCGGCAAGCCCGCCGCCCACCTGCTGCTGGACCGTGACGCGACCGTCACCATCGCCCATTCCCGCACCGTCGATCTACCTGCGGTGACGCGCGCGGCCGAAGTCCTCGTCGTCGCGGTCGGCCGGGCGGGCATGATCACTGCGGATTTCGTCGCCCCGGGCGCGGTGGTCGTGGACGTGGGCACCAACGACGTCGAAGGTTCGCTCGTCGGCGACGTCGACGCACAGTCGGTGCAGGGCGTGGCTGGCGCTATCAGCCCGGTACCGGGCGGCGTCGGACCGGTGACGACGGCCCTCCTGTTCGAACACACCGTCACGGCCGCAGAACGGGCTGCGAAGCGCTGACGGGCCCGGGGATCCCGACGATGCGCCGTCTGGACTCACTTCCGTCGGCCCTCGCCGAGATGGCGGAACGGCACCCTGACCGGGTGCCGTTCCGATCCGATGCAGGCGTGGAGCTCACTTATCGCGAGTGGGCGGTCCGCGCCGACACCTGGCGACCTTCCTGCGGGAGGACCGCGGGGCCGGACCCGGGATCGAGGTGCGACTGGCGTTCGAGTGGTCGGACTGGCATCACTACCCGATCGCGTACACGGCTACGCTCGCCACTGGTGCGACCGTGGTCACGGATCGCGTTGACGCGACGCAAGACAGCACTGGTCCGCGCGCGCGTGCGTCACCGGTGATCCTGCGCCTCCCAGGAGAGCACGGCCTGGCTGTGGTCTCGGACGGCGACGTGGTGTTCCGGGAGGAGCTGCCGGTGCCGGATTGGCCCGACTTCGCCCAACCGGACGCCGATCGGCCGGACGCGGTCGCCGAAGTGATCCACACCTCGGGCACCACCGGCCCGCGCCGTGCGGTCGCCTGCACGTACGCCGACATCGCGTCAATTCTCCTTCGGGATGCCGTCGCTCCGATGTCGATGGCGGTCGAGCCATCGATCCTCGTACATCACGTTCCCCTGGGCTCCCAAGCGGCGCAGCGGATCCTGGTGGAATCGGTGAGGAGCCATTGGCAGACGAGCATCTGTGTGGCGCGCCCGATGGGTGCGGACCTGATCCGCGCGACGGCGGAGAACCACGCGACTTTCGTCGGTCTCGTCCCCACTACAGCTCGGAGAGTGATCCACGAGGCCGGGCGTACGGGACGGGTCCTGCCGTCCGTGCGGTGGGTGACAGTGGGCTCGGAGCACGTCGCACCGACGATCTTCGAGCAGCTAGCACCGATCTTCCCCGGGGCTCGGCTACTGGCAACGTTCGGAGCCACGGAGGCCGGTGCGGCGCGGATCCGGTGCGACACGGAGAACGCCCCGGCTCCATCGGCCGACCGGAGCCGGGATGTGGGGCTGAGATCCGCGACAGGCAGGGCCGAGTCCTTCCCGTGAACGAGATGGGTGACCTGTGGTTGATTCGTTTCAGCGCTCCATCCCGCTTCTACGTCGACAACATCGAGGCGACCCGCGTCACTTTCCGTGACGGCTGGGTTCGGACCGGCGACGTCGCCAGGATCGATCGAGACGGTTTCGTCCATCTCGTCGACCGGTCGGACGACATCGTTTCGTGTGGGGGGCAGACGTTCGGCACGTTCGAGATCGAGGACTGCCTCGCGAGCCATCCGCTCGTCTTCGCCGCAGCCGTGGTCGGCGTACCGACTCCATTGCTGGGGGAGCGCGTCGTGGCAGCTGTCGTGCTGCCTCCCGGCTTCGTTGACCGTGCGGCGGCACGTCGGGAGCTGCTGGCCCACTGTCGCGAGATCCTGCCCGCCCCTAGCGTTCCGACCCGGTTTGTCTTCCTGCCAGAGCTGCCGGTGGCCCCGTCAGGGAAGGTTCAGAAGCGCGCGATCCGAGCCATGGCCGCCGACGGGGACGCGGGTGTGGTCGCGCGTGAGCACGAAGATCGGAGCCGGAATGCCGAGTTATAGTGAAACTGTCGACCTTGTGCGGCAGCAGTTGCCAGCACTGCCGCCCGACGTCGACGTGAAACCGGGAGCCGACCTAGCCTTCTACGGTCTCGACTCGTTGGCGGTGGTGAGCGTCATCATCGCACTCCAAGAGGCGTTCGATGTTGAGATTCCGGACTCCGCGCTCTCGCCCGAGAACTTTAGGACGCTCGAGCGCATCTGTTCCCTGATGCAGGGGCTGGATCCGGCGGGGTGAGGTTAGTGAGCCTTTGTCGACCTTATCAAGCGATAGCAATTATGAGAGCCTGAACGCAAGAATTACGCTCTCAGCTTGATCTTTAACCTGGTGTTGTGCGGCTGGTGGCGTGTTTGCCGACGTCGTGGCGGGTGGCGCGGTGTCGGTTGTGGGAGCCGGGTGGGTGGCCGGGGCCGGGTCGGCTGGGTTTCGGTGCGGCGGCGGGACGGCTTGTGCTCATGCGGAGGTGGCGAAACCCGCGACGTACCCGGGCCGAGGTCAGTCGGGCTGCGGCGGCGGGCTTCTCCCAGGGCCGGCGGAGATCGGCGGCCAGCGGCCGGGCCAGGCGCAGTTGGGTATGGGCGGCGATGATCAGCCAGGTCCAGCGGTCGGCGGCGGCGGGGTGCGGATCTTCGGCGCGGTCCAGCCCAGGGTCTGTTTGTAGGTCGGCGCGGCGTTCTCCTTGTCCGACCCGGCGAACACGATCGAGGCGTCCAGGTCGACCACCGTGATCCCGACCAGCTCCCGCCCGGCGACCCGCAGCCAGGGGGACCCCTGCGGGCGGGTGGCCAGCAGCGCCCACCAGTGCCGCCGGAACGAGGTCACCGCCGTGTTGATCCTGTTCAACTGCCGCGACCCGACCTCGGACAGCGCCCGCCACACCGTCGGGTTCGACGGCACCGCCCCGATCACCGGGCCAGGTGCCGCATCCCCCGCACGTCGTTGATCGCCTCGCCGCCCAGGATCTGGGTCAGCGCCACGTCGATCAGGATCTGGCCGCGGTCATGCACCGGGTCGAACCCGAGGCGGACCATCGCCGCGGACAGCCCAGCACGCAGCCCGGTCCGCTCGGCCAGCAGCCGCAGCGGCAGCGCCCCGGCGGACCCGACCAGGCGATCGTCGTCGCCGATGAGCTCCAGCCCGTCAGCCCATGAAGTACCTTGCACGGAAGAGGTGCACCTGCCCCAGTCAGACTACGATCTTCGACAATCGCATTCTGCCTGGTCAGGTGCACCTCTCCTCGTCATGGCGAGATCACGAACGGTGTGTCGTCGCCCCCGGTGAAAGACGGAGGCCGGTCGGTGTCATGGGCGCGTGGCCGGTAGGTCGTCCGCCCGGCGTGTCGGCTTGATCTTGCCTGTGATGTGGTGATTCCGAGGCCGTGTCTCGGGACGGTGCCGCGTGGTGCCGGACAGTGCCGCTGAGCTGGACGGACAGTTCCGGCGCCTACGGGTCCTCTGGCGTCGTCCCTGGCCGTTCCCGAGTAGGTAAACGTGGGACGCGATCTTGAAGCGACCAGCTCCGGGGGTTCGGCCCGCACCTCCCCGGCTCCCTCGTCCTGCCGCGTTGCTCGTCGCGGTGGTGGTGTCCAGGGTGGCGCAGCCATCGCGTAGCGACGCCGTAGGTGCCCTTGTACTCCACCGGCGCGGCGTGGACACTGGCGCCAGAGGGGATCGCCACTCGCCGTACCCGCTCCACCACCGGCAGATCGTCACCCTGATCGCGAGGTCGAAGCTCGCGTCAGGCAGTGGCACCGTCTCGGCGTTGCCGTGGATCAGTGGAAACGAGAGCTGATACTCGGCCTGGAGGCTGCGGGCCGTTGCGAGCTGCTCGGTAGAGTTGTCGATGCCCACAGGTCTCCCCCGCCGCGGGCGACCCAGGCATCGATGTAGGCGGTTCCGCAGCCGAGATCGATGACGTCGAGGTCGCGGACATCAGGAAGGACGGGAAGCTCGGCATCGCACCGGGAACTCGATACCTGGACTGTCCACCACGTACTCTCGATCTGGTAAACGATCAACCGGAGACGCGGCCGACGCGAAGTCTGGCGGGACTCTCAGCGAGTCCGTCTGGCCATCAGCACCCACGTTGCCGGGCACAGGAGGATTCATCCCGGACGCCTGGGCGGGACTCCATCGCGGCGGCGACAACCGCATCGACAACATCCTCCGGAGGGTGGCTGGCGTCGACAATCGTCGCGCCGAGCCGTCGATAGGCCGCGGCCTTGCCGTCGTTCCACAGCAGCGCCGCGGTCAGCTCCTCCGGGTTAGCACCGAACGCATTCGTCGTCCGGGTCTGGAGGCGGTGCCGGACCGTCTCGTCGTCAACCACCAGGCAGATCATGAGATCGAACAGGTCGCGCACTTCGGCTTCGTTCTCGATGGATCCGCAGAGGAACACCGCCCCCTCGTGCGACTCCACCCCGAGGGCCTCGACCCTTGCCCGACTGATCTTCCAGGCGAACCTGTCCAGCCACCCGGCTGGCACCGGATACGGCGGGTCAGCAGCGACCTGTCCGGTGGTCCGATCCTCCCAATGGCTGTAACCGTCCCAGTCAGCATCGACGGCCAGCTCTCCTCGCGCCCGCAACAGCGTGCAGACCGTCGACTTACCGACCCCGGAGTTGCCGGTCACCCACACCAACGTCACAGCGCGAACCTACCCAGGGCCTTCGGTAGAAGGCCAAGGGATTCCGCGAGAAGCGATGAGCCGCATTCCCACACTCGCACCACCCCGAGCTCAGAACCCCTCGGGACGGTCTAACTCCCCGGCCCCGCACACCGGCCACGAAAGCGGCCCATTCCGCCGCACTGTACAGGTGCGGGGCAGGGTACGGTCCTTCGTGTCGCGGACGGCCACCCTTCGTGTCGCGGACGGCCACCAGGCCGCCGGGGAGGAACGCCACCTCGACGCAGCTCTCCCCGTTGCCCCCACTGAAACTGCTCTTGCGCCACCGGGCGCCGGTAAGATCCACGGCACACCCCGTCCCTAGCTACATCTGCTCGGCCACCCGACGAACCAGCGCCACGGAGTCGGCGGGGCTGAGCGCGAGCGACCGCAGCCGGTCGCACACAAGTGTAGCCCGGGCGACGTCAGCCTCCTTCTCCATCTGCACCGCACCCATCGGGTGCTCGACGTAAGCCAGGTCCGGCTCGCCCAGATCACCGAAGCTCAGCACGGCGAACACCGCCGACATCGCGGGATGCGCCCCGATGCCGGCCGGCAACACCTGGAACGTCACCCGGTCCAGCGCCGCGGCCTCGACGAGCCGGACAAGCTGGGCACACATCACCCCGGGACCACCGACCGGGCGGTGCAGCACCGACTCGTCGACGATCGCCACCAGCTCCAGTGGATGCTCGTCGGCGGTGAGCCGGCGCTGCCAAATCATCCGCACCTCGACCTCGTTCTCCAGCTCGGCCTCGGTGCGTCGGATCAGCGAAGCCTGAAACAGCGCCCACGCGTAGTCCGCCGTCTGGAGCAGTCCGGGCACGTAGCCGAGCATGTAGTCGCGCACCAGCGTGGCCTCGGCCTCCAGGGGCACGTAAACCCCGGTCGTCGAACCCGTAGGCCCGCCACCAGCCCTTCTGCTTCGCCTCCCGGGTGAGCGTGATCAGCTCGGTCCAGCGGTCGCGGCCCACGTCGTACAGATCGAGCATGCTGCGCACGCCGTGCACGTCCATCACCTGCTGGGTGTTCTCGATCCGGCTGAGCTTGCTGCTGGACCAGTCCAGCCGCGGGGCGGCCGTCCCCACCGTGAGCCCCTGGCCTCGCGCAGCTCCCGCAGGGCGCGCGCCGGTTGGCGGCACCGGACCGTCGACCCGTTGCGCCCGCTCACGTCCCCCGACCGATGTTTGCCCGACCCGTGTTGCCAGAATGGGAACAGTGACACGCGGGCAGTCGTATATGGGCGAACCACCCGGTGCCGCCCGCCCGTGCCCACACTCGACTCCATGTACGACCACACCGCACGGTTCCTGGCCGCAGCCGCAGAGATCGCCCGGATGCGCGAAAGTCTGGGATCGGCTACGCGCCGAACACCTCCCCCATCCGGGCGGTCGGTGCCAGGGCTGCCGTTCGGCCCGAGGCGCCACACCGGGCCGGCCGGGCCGGATCCGGGGCCTCGCCGATCGGGCCGTCGACCTGTCGGCGGCGTCGCGCCACGCCACAAGCGGACCTAGTCAGCGACGTCGGGGCACCCACCCATCCGGCACCCGGTCGGCCGCTGACCTGCGGAGGTCTTAGGCTTCCGGCCGTGGCCAGCGACATCGTCCCCATCCAGCTCTCCCTCACCGAGGGCAATCTCGTCCCTGGGCGCGGCGGTCAACCATTGTGAACCGCTCAGTGTCAGCGGTATCGCCCGCGCCGCGGGTGTCGACCGCACCTTCCTCTACCGCCATCGCAAGCTACTCGAGCAGATCCACGCCGCCCAGGCCCAACCACCCGCCGCTCCCGGCGGTGGACCCTCGGTCAGCCGAGCATCGTTGCTGGCCGACCTGCTCGCCGCCCAGCACCGCTGGGCGCGCGGCCAGGTCGCCGTGAGGCGATCAGTCGATCGGCACCCCGAAGCGCCAGCGCTGGTTCGCGCCGCCGTGCCAGTCCCACTGCTGGATGCGCGCGCCGTTGTTCTTCGACGCGCCGGCCACGTCGAGGACCTTCCCGGAGTGCTTCGCGGTGATGCGAACGAAGCCGTTGCTGAGCTCGGCGACGTCGAAGCGCTGGTTGGGTCCGCCGTGCCAGTCCCACTGGACGAGCCCCGCGCCGTTGTCCAGCAAGCCACCGGCGACGTCGAGGAACTTGTTGCTGTGCCGCGCCCGGATGCGGTAGGAGCCGTCCGACAGCTGCTCGAAGCGGAAGCGCTGGTTCGCGGCGTCGGCCAGGATCTGCCACTGGTGCAGGACCGCCCCGGCTCCCGTGGCCCCCGGGCCGCCGGCGATGTCGAGGATCTTGCCCGAGTGTTGCGACGTCACCATTCCCCACACCTTCGCGATCGCCATGACGTGTTCCTCCCGGTGGGTCGCTACGAGTGATGGTGGTCTGGACCGGCGGGGAGGTCGTCGGTCTCGAAGTAGTGCTGGGCCCCGACGCGAACGGTCACCTCGGCCGCTCGTCCGTCGGTCGGCACCATGAGCAGCCCGGCCACCGACTCGCCCGGCCGTAGCCGATCCTCGACCGCGTCGGACCGGCCGGGTACGGCCAGGCGTAGGGCCTTTCCCAGGTCGTCGTCGGCGAGCGGACGGCCGTCCACCTCGACGGTGAGGATCTGGTCGAAGTCCGGCGCCCGGACGATGGCGTGCGCGGCGTACACGTCGCCCTCGGTTCCGAAGAGGAAGTACTCCAACTGGGCTGGTGCGGCGGCGTGCGGGTCGAACTTGCGGAACAGCACGGGTTTCGTTACCCGGGCCACGACGTCGGTGAGGACGGCCGGTCCCTGCTTCTCGTGGGGATGGAAGTTCTCGAAGTGGCCGCGGAAGACCGTCCCGGCGAAGGCCGTCCGGATCGGTGTCGAGCGCGGGTCGCCCGGATCGGACGGCGTCACCAGGTCGGACAGGATGAACAGGTCGGTGAGCGGGTCGCCGTCGGTCTTGTCGATGGTGGGGGCGAAGCCGTACATGGCCGACCCCGGGTGGGGACGCGTCGGTCCGCCGGGTGGGTTCGCGGCGCGGTCCGTGACGTACGCGGCGAGCGCGTCCGCGCCGTCGGTCGTCAGCGTGACCTCGAGCACGGCCTGGTAGTCGTGTGGCGACATGAACATCGGCAGGTGCGACAGATACGCCCGCCGCTGCCCGACAAGCACCATGCCGTGAAACCCTGGCCGCTCGTTCGCGGGATGACCCATGTGGCGCAGCGTCGCAAGGGGGCGTCATCGGGCCATCACGGCGCTGTCACGACGCCGTCGCGCGGTGACCCGGCGGTGACGCCGCGTTCGCGACGGCGTGACGCGCCTGCGCTGTGCTAGCTAGCGGGACGACTGCTGATCGGGTCCGTGCCCGAAAATCTGGGATCGGCTACGCGCCGAACACCTCCCCCGTCCGGACGGTCGGTGCCAGGGCTGCCGTTCGGCCCGAGGCGCCACACCGGGCCGGCCGTGCCGGATCCGGGGCCTCGCCGATCGGGCCGCCGACCTGTCGGCGGCGTCGCGCCACGCCACAAGCGGACCTAGTCAGCGACGTCGGGGCACCCATCCGGCACCCGGTCGGCCGCTGACCTGCGGAGGTCTTAGGCTTCCGGCCGTGGCCAGCGACATCGTCCCCATCCAGCTCTCCCTCACCGAGGGCAATCTCGTCACCCTCTGGGCCCCGCGTTGGCGCGAGGACGGCGAGGACTGGGAGGCTTTCCTCGGCGACGACGACTCGCTGTTCGCGTTCCCCGAGGTCACCCAGCTCGCGGCGTTCGTTCGCACCGCCCGCGAACACGACCTCATCGACCACCCGGCGTGGTTGGTGGTGCCCGATCTCACCATCGCCGAGCTCGCCCCTGACGAGACCCAGCGCTACGACGTCGTCGGTGTGCCCGAGCTCGCCGCCGAGGACGCCGACACCTGGACGATCGCCGAGCTGGCCGAGATCACCGACATGGTGCGCTCCATCGCCGAAGTGTGTGAGCTGGACGTCGTCACCGAGGTGCTCGACTCCGCGCCCGGCTTCGCGCTGCTGCACCAGGGCACGCTGCCGTTCGTCGGCCGCGAGGGCAACCGGCTGTGGACACAGATGGTGGAGACCATCGCGGCGCGCTGGGACGACGTGATCGACGCCCTGGACGACCTGGTCGAGACCCCCGAGGTCGACGCCGCGGCCCTCGCGGTGGCGGACAAGGAGGCCGTGCTCGCCGAGAAGGCCGCGCAGGAGACCGCGGTCACCACCGGGGAGGAGGACGAGCCCGACCACGAGCCGACCTTCTGGGAGGAGGTCGGCATCGATCCCATCCGGATCAGCACGCAGGACGGCGATGTCGTGACGCTGCGCTGCTACCTCGATGACGCGCCGGTCTTCCTCGGGTCAGGCGGCCGGATCGACGTCTTCCCCAACGAGCGCGCGCTGGCCCGCCACCTCGCCGGCGACGGCGCCGAAGGACACGACCTGGTGGCCGCGTCCACATGGCCGGAGGTCGTCGAACAGGCTGCCACCGGTGACCTCGAGGTGGAGGTCGACGAGCTCAACGTCTACGTGCTCACCGGCCTCGACGAGGACATCGCCGAAAGCACCCTGTCGGTCGACGCGTCCCAGCTGGAACTGGCCAACGAGCTGCTGCTCGACGTCGCCGACTGGGCCGGCGACGACGAGCCGCGGGAGGCCCTCGCCGACAACCAGCCACTGGGCTGGCTGGTCTCGTTCGTCGTACGGCCCGATCCGACGCGGCTGGCGCCGAGCCCGCCGTTCGATACCGAAGCCGCGCGCTGGCGTGAGCTGGTGAACGATCTTACGGCGCGTCTGAACCGGCGCTGACCCGCCCGCGTCAGGCCATCAGCGCCGCGTATCCCGGCTTGATCACGTCGTTGATCAGCGCGAGGCGTTCGTCGAACCCGATGAACGCCGACTTCATCGCGTTCACGGTGAGCCACTGCAGGTCCGCCCAGCCATAGCCGAACGTGCCGGCCACCGCGGCCAGCTCGGTGCTCATCGTGACCCCCGACATCAGCCGGTTGTCGGTGTTGACCGTGACCCGGAACCGCAGCTTGGCCAGCAGCCCGATCGGGTGCTCGGCCAGCGACGGCGCCACCCCGGTGTGCACGTTGGACGTCGGGCACATCTCGAGCGGGATTCGCATGTCCCGGACGTATGCGGCGAGCCGCCCTAGTTTGGGCTCACCGTCGTTACCGACAGTGATGTCGTCGACGATGCGCACCCCGTGGCCGAGGCGGTCGGCGCCGCACCACTGGAGCGCCTCCCAGATCGACGGCAGCCCGAACGCCTCGCCGGCGTGGATCGTGAAGTGCGCGTTCTGCTGGCGCACGTACTCGAAGGCGTCGAGATGGCGGGTGGGCGGGAACCCGGCCTCGGCACCGGCGATGTCGAAACCGACCACCCCGACGTCGCGATACCGCACCGTCAGCTCGGCGATCTCCCGCGACCGGGCGGCATGCCGCATCGCCGTGAGCAGGCAGCCGACCCGGATGCGGCGACCGTCCTGCGCGGCCCGCGCGGTGCCGATCCGGAAGCCTTCCAGCACCGCCTCGACCACGGCGTCCAGCGTGAGTCCCTGCTCGACGTGCAGCTCAGGGGCGAAGCGCACCTCCGCGTACACCACACCGTCGGCCGCGAGGTCCTCCGCGCACTCGGTGGCGACCCGGACCAGCGCGTCGGCGGTCTGCATGACGGCAACGGTGTGCCCGAAGGTCTCCAGGTAGTGCACCAGGGATCCGGAGTGGGCCGCGCCGAGGAACCAGCCGGCGAGCTCGGTGGGGTCCGTACTCGGCAGTTCGGTGTACCCGGTGGCGTCGGCGAGGGAGATGACGGTCGACGGTCGCAGGCCCCCGTCGAGGTGGTCATGCAGCAGCACTTTGGGGGCGTCGCGGATGGTCGGAGGGTTCAACGGCACAGGCACCCGATCACGCTAGGGCACCAGGCGTCGCTACGCTCTGCGCACTCCCCATCCGGCCACAGGAAAGATCCGGCCACATGACTGCTGATTCGACCCTGTCGTTCGACCGGATGCGCGGCATGCTCGCGCGTGCAGCCGAGATCCGGGACAGTGAGCAGCAACAGATCTTCGACTCCCTCGACGAGATCCACGCCCGCCTGGCCGGACTCGACGCCCTCGGCACCGTGCGCAAACGGCTCACCGAGCTGCCCGACCGCACCGAGGTCGGTGTCCTGGCCGAGCGGTTGGACGAGACCGTCGCCAAGCTCGACGCGCAGGACGCCACGCTCAGTGCCGTCGCCCGCGCCGTTGAGGCGCTGCCGGACCGGTTGGCCGCGCCGATCGCTCAGCTTGACGGCCGGCTCGACGGCATGGCCGGGCGGTTGGAGGGCGTGTCGGGTCGGATGGACGGGCTCGACGACCGGCTCGGAGGCCTGCACAAGCGCCTCGACGATCTGGACAACCGCCTCGACCGCCACGAGCTGCGTCTCGACGCCATGCCCGCCGCGGTCAGCACCCCGATCAAGGAACGGATCGAAGGCGTCGAGCGAACGGTCCGCGAGCACCTCACCGGCGCGACCCGATCGATGGAGGAGACCGGCGAGGGCCTGCGCAACCTGCTCGGCGACACCGCCGTCGGCCTGCACCGTCGGTTGGAGGACCTCGCCACCCGGCCGTCGGTCGACCCAACCGCCCTGCTGGACGGGCTCGCCAAGCGTCTCGAGTCACTCAACGCGCGGCTGGACGCGCTTGACGCCGCGCTGGTCGAGCGGCCGGACGCCGCCTCGCTGAGCGCGCTGGTCGAGCGGTCCAACGAGGAATCCGAACGACGGTCCGCCGGACAGCTCGACGAGGCCATGGTGACCTTCGCCGAGCTCATCCTCGGCCGCGGTGCCGCCGTGCACGGCCCGCCGCCCGGCCCCCGCCCGGTCCAGCGCCGGGCGACGCCCAGGATACGAGCCGCCAACGGCAGCTCCCCCGACCCCGCCCTCGCCCCCGACGACGACCCCACCGACCCCTAACCCCCTCCCCGCGAGTTGCGCATACCGACACGGCGAGTTGCGCATCCCGACACGGCGAGTTGGCCATCTTGATACGGCGAGTCGCGCATCTGGACACGGCGAGTTGCGCATCCCAGCACGCCGAGTTCTGCATATCGGCACGACGAGTCCTGCTGCTCGCACCTGGGCGAGTTCACGTACACCGGCTGACGTCACCAGGATGCGGAGTACGTCGGCTGGCCGCAGCACCAGCGACGACACCGCGAGTGGCCATCCGTCCGCCCACGCGCGCCTAGGTGAGGTGACCCAATGGCGAACTCGCCGAGCCGGGACAGCGAACTCGCCGTGCTGGGATGCGCAACTCGCCATGCCCAGATGCGCAACTCGCCGTGCCGAGATGCGCAACTCGGCGGGCTGGAGGCGTGTGGCAGATTCGGCCCCATGGACGAGGTGAGTGTGCTGATCGATGCTGAGCCGGGGCGAGTCTGGGATCTCGTCACCGACATCACACGGACGGGCGAGTGGAGCCCGGAGTGCACCGGTGGCCGCTGGACCCATGGCGCCACCGGACCAGCGGCCGGCGCCAGGTTCGTCGGGTCGAATGCGCGTGGTCGGGTCCGTTGGCGCACGCACTGCCGGGTCGTCGAGTGTGCGCGGCCGACCCGCTTCGCGTTCACCGTGGCCGAGAACAAGATGACCTGGGGTTGGCGCCTGGAGCCCGAGGGTGCCGGCACTCGGCTGACTCAATGGCGCGATCGCACGGCGGAGCCGAATCTGTTCGCCCGGGCGCTCGTCGCGAGCGGGCTGGTCGGCCGGAACCGGGAACAGTTGATGGTGGACGGGATGCATCGCACGCTCGCCGCGGTGAAGACATCCGCAGAGCGCGCAGGCCGGTGAGGCGGATCGACAACGAGATCGCTGCCGTGGCGAAGTATGAGAATCGGCAGCAACGTCGTTGTCGACGGACGGGCATCGCGCTCATCGTGCTGGTCGGCCTGCTCACGCTCGGAGCCGTGCCAGCCGGAGCCGTGCCAACCGGAGCAGGCCCAACCGGAGCAGGCCCAACCGGAGCAGGTCCAGCCGAGACAGGTCCGCCCGGGGCGTCAGGCGAGGTGTGTCCGGGCACCGCGATACCTCCCCAGCCACCCGCGGTGGAGGAGCTCACGCCGGTCGGCCCGCCCGACCCGCTGCCCTGGCCGGACGAGCCCGTCGGCGGACCGAGGCTCACGGCATGCGGCGACGTCCTGCCGCCCGGACTGGTCGCCCCGCCCACGGTCGGAGCGGCGGCTTGGGTCGTGGCCGACCTCGACACCGGGGCCGTGCTGGCCGCCCGCGCACCACACACCCGGCACCGTCCGGCGTCGACGCTGAAGGTGCTCACCGCACTCGTTGCGCTCGACCGGCTCGACCCGGACTCCATCGTCGAGGGCACCGCGGACGACACGCACATCGAAGGCAGCCGGGTCGGGGTGGGGCCGGGCGGGCGCTACACCGTCCGCCAGCTGCTCGCCGGGCTACTGCTCAACTCCGGCAACGACACCGCCAACGCCCTGGCCCGCGAGCTCGGCGGAGCCACAGCCACAACCGCCGCGATGGACACGGTCGCGCGCCAGCACGGTGCGCTTGATACGCGCGCCGCGTCGCCGTCCGGGCTCGACGGGCCGGGCATGGCGTCCTCGGCCTACGACCTTGCGCTGCTCTTCCGGATTGCGATGCGGGACCCGCTCTTCGCCGAGACGGTCGCGACGAGGACGCTGACGTTCCCCGGATTCGCCGACCAACCCGGGTTCGCGCTGGCGAACCAGAACCGGCTGCTGGCCAACTACCCGGGAGCACTCGGTGGGAAGACGGGCTTCACCGACGCGGCCCGCCACACCTTCGTCGGCGCGGCGGCCCACGACGGACGGCGGCTCGTGGTCTCCCTCGTGCGCGGCGAGCAGCAGCCGGAACCGATGTGGAAGCAGGCCGCGACGCTGCTCGACCTGGGTTTCGCGCTACCCCCCGGCGCACCACCAGTCGGGACGCTGGTCGACGCCCCGCCCGATCCCCCGCCCGTCGCCACGCTGCGTGGCGACGGCATCGACCCGGACGCCGGACGCGGCGCCCCCGGCCTCGGTCCGCTTGCCGTCGGGGTCGCCGTGGGCGCGACGTGCCTCGGCCTCCTGCTCGGGTGGAGCCGCCGGCGACGACGCGCAGAGCCTCGTCGGCGCCACCGGGTCAAATAGCCGAACGACCGAAATGGGGACCGCTCACCCCTGTCTGCCCGATCGGACCATGACCACTGACCATGACCACGGACCATGACCACGGACCGGATCACGCCGGCACCGGCGCCTTCTGCTCGTTCTCCTCGGCCGTCGCCGCCCAGGCCGTGACGAACAGCACGAAGCGGGACGCGAAGTACGCGAAGACCAGCAGGCCGAGCAGCGATCCGAAGGCCGCGCCGCTCGGCGACTCGGTGACCGTGCGCAGGTAGTAGGTCATGACCTGCTTGAGGATCTCGAACCCGACCGCTCCGAGCAGCGCCGCGCGCGCCGCGCTGCGCAAGGTCGCGTGCTCGCGCGGGAGCCGCGCGATCACCCACAGAAAGACCAGCCAGTTCGCCGTCAACCCGAGCAGCACCCCCAGCAGCCTCAGCAGCACCTGGGCCCAGCCGAACTCGGCGAGCCCGACGAACGCGAGGACGTCCTCGGCGAACGCCGACGCGATCCCGGTGATGGCGAACGACCCGACCAGCGCGGCGCCCAGCCCGAGCAGCGCCAGCAGGTCGAACCCCAGCCGGCTGAAGAACGGGGGCGCCTTGGGTACCTGTGCCCACTGCTCGGACAGGGCTTCCCGCAGGTTGGACATCCATCCGACCCCGGAATACAGCGCGCCGATGAGGCCGAACCCGATGATGGTGTTCCGCTGCTCGATAGCCTGCGCCACGATCGGGTTGATCGTGGCGTCCAGGCCGTCCGGAACGTTCTCCGTGATCGCCTTCTGCAGCTCGTCGAGGAGATCGGGGTTGAAGAACAGCACGTATCCGGCCACCGCGAAGGCGATCATCAGCAGGGGCACGAGCGACAGCACGCTGAAGAAGGTGATCGCCGCCGCGTAGTGGTCGCCGTGCCGCTCGGTGTAGCGCGCACCGGCCCGGACGAGGTGGTCCAGCCACGGGTACCTCGTGCGCAGCTGCTCGAACCTGGACGGCTGCTCGTCGGCCATGCGATACCTCATCCGGTCGGCGGCAGGAACCCGATCCTTTCGTGGACGGCGGCCAACGTCGAACCGGCGACGTCACCCGCCCGGGTGGCGCCACGGGCCAGCACCCGGTCCAGCTCGGCCGGATCGTCCAACCAACCGCGTACCCGCGTACGCAGCGGCGACACGAACTCGCCCACCACCTCGGCGAGGTCCTTCTTCAGGTCGCCGTAGCCCTTGCCGGCGTACGCGGCCTCCAGCTCGGCGATCTTGCGGTCGGTGAGCTCGGCGTAGATCGTGAGCAGGTTGGAGATGCCCGGCTTCGCCGCGGGGTCGTAACGGATCTCCCGCTCGATGTCGGTGACCGCCGACCGGATCTTCTTCGCCGACACCTTCGGGTCGTCGAGCAAATCGACGATCCCCGCCGGGCTCGACGCCGACTTGCTCATCTTGGCCGTCGGGTGCTGCAGGTCCTGGATCTTCGCCACGCCGGGCAGGATGTAGGCCTCGGGCACGGTGAGCACCGCACCGAAGCGGGAGTTGAAGCGCTGGGCGAGGTCGCGGGTGAGCTCGACGTGCTGGCGCTGATCCTCGCCGACGGGCACCTGGTCGGCCTGGTAGAGCAGGATGTCGGCGGCCTGCAGGATCGGGTACGTGAACAGGCCCACCGTGGCCCTTTCGGATCCCTGACGTGCTGACTTGTCCTTGAACTGGGCCATCCGGCTCGCCTCGCCGAAGCCGGTGAGGCAGGCCAGTACCCAGGCCAGCCGCGGGTGCTCGGGCACGTGGGACTGCACGAACGTCGTGCACCGCTCAGGGTCGAGCCCGAGCGCGAAGAGCTGGGCGGCGGCGTTGCGGGTGCGGGCGGCGAGCGTGCGCGGGTCGTGGTCCACGGTGATCGCGTGCAGGTCCGGGATGAAGCAGAACGCGTCGTGGTCGTCCTGCAGGGCCACCCACTGGCGGACCGCGCCGAGGTAGTTGCCGAGGTGGAACGAGTCGGCCGTCGGCTGGATGCCGGAGAGGATCCGGGGACGGCGGGGGACGGCGGGGCGGGTGCGCGCTCCGCCGGCGCTCCGCGCGGTGGTCATGGTGTCGATTCTCCCAGCCGTGGCGATCCGGTTTCGTCGGGCCGGTCATTAGGCTGATCTGTTGTGGGCGAACCTCGGATGGGCGAACCTCGGCTGATCAGTGTGCAGGCCGGCCCGGTGGCCCTGGCGGCCCGCTCCTGGCCGGGTGACGGAGCGCGGCCGGTGCTGCTGGTGCACGGGGTCTCCTCCAATGCCCGGCTGTGGGACGAGGTCGCCACCCGGCTGGCCGGGCAGGGGCATCCGGTGGTCGCGGTGGATCTGCGCGGGCACGGTGCGTCGGCCGAGATTCCCGACCCGGAGCGCGGAGGCGGTGCCACGCTCACCGCAGCCGCTGACCTCGCGCAGGTGTGCGCGTCGCTGGGCTGGACCGACGGGGAAGTGATCGTCGCCGGGCAGTCCTGGGGCGGCAACGTCGTGTTGCAGCTCGCAGCGGACCGGCCCGACCTGGTGCACGGCCTCGCGCTCGTCGACGGGGGCTGGCTGCATCTGGGCGACCAGTGGAACACCGCCGACGCGGCGTGGGACGTGCTCGCCCCGCCCGTGTTCGACGGGCTGACCGCCGACGCGCTGCGCTCCCGGCTCGCCGCCGCGCACCCGGAGTGGTCAGCCGCGGCGGTCGAAGCCACCGCGGCCAACCTGGGTGAGCGCCCTGACGGCGGCGTCACTCCATTGCTGGATCGTGATCGACACCGCGGCATCGTCGACAGCATGCTCGCGCACCGGCCCCGCGAGCTCTACCCGCGGGTCCGCTGCCGCACCCTGCTGCTCGCGGCCATCACGGGTGACGACCCGCCGCACAAGCACGAGCAGCTCACCGAGGCGCTGGCCGCGTTGCCCCACGGGGAGCTGGTGGAGTTTCCCGGCGCCGACCACGACCTGCATGCGCAGCACCCCGACCAGGTGGCCGCGCTGATCGGGGCACTGTGAACGGCCGTTTGGTAATCATGGGATCGGGCGAGACCGCCCCGACGATGGTGGAAGTGCACCGTGCCGTCCTTCGCGCGGCGGGCGAGGGCCCGGCTCTGCTGCTCGACTCCCCGTACGGCTTCCAGGAGAACGCGGACGACATCAGCGAGAAGGCCATCGCCTACTTCGGCCGCAACGTCGGGCGCACGGTCACGGCGCTGCGCTGGCGGCACCGGCTCGCAGGCGCCGAGCTGGACCGGGCACTTGCCGCGGTGCGTGCGGCGCGCTGGATCTTCGCCGGGCCGGGCAGCCCGACCTACGCCATGCGGATCTGGGCGGAGACCGGCTTCGACGACGCCGCAGCCGCCGTGGTCGCGAAGGGTGGCGCCGTCACGTTCGCGAGCGCCGCCGCGCTCACCCTCGGAGTGGCGACGGTGCCGGTCTACGAGATCTACAAGAGCGGCGCGGATCCGACGTGGGCCGCGGGGACCAACCTGCTGGAGCGGCTCACCGGTCTGCACGCGGCGGTCATCCCGCACTACGACAACACCGAGGGCGGCACGCACTCCACCCGGTTCTGCTACCTGGGCGAGCGCCGCCTGCGCGTGCTGGAGGCCGAGCTGCCCGAGGGCGCCCACGTGATCGGCGTGGACGAGCACACCGCACTCGTGCTCGACCTGGCTGCGGGCACGGCGTCGGTCCTGGGCAACGGCACCGTGACGGTGCGCTTCGACGGGCAGTCTCACGCCCTCCCCACCGGCACCGTCACCCCCATTGCCGACCTCGGTTCCCGCTCTCGCGAGGCTAGGAACTCCGGTGTGCGAGCCGGGAACCTCGGCGCGCGGGTTGGGAACCTCGGTGCGCGAGCCGAGAGGTCTCGCAGCGCGAATCGGGAATCCGCGGCGGCTGAGTCGCCGCCCGCGGGAGGTCCGGCTTCACTGCGCGTGGCAACGGACGCGGCGCGGTCCACATTCGACGCCGCGCTGGCCGCCCGGGACGCCGACGCCGCCGCGGCGGCGGTGCTCGACCTGGAGCAGGCGCTCGCCGACTGGACCGCCGACACCCTGCAGTCCGACGACGCCGAGCACGCCCGGCGCACCCTTCGTGGCATGGTGCTGGAACTGGCCGCCGCGGCCCGCGCCGGCCTGGCCGACCCCGCGCAGCGCGTGGCGCCGTTGGTGGAGGCGTTGCTGGAGCGCCGCGCCGCCGCCCGCACCGACCGCGACTTCGCCCTCGCCGACGCGCTGCGCGACCGGCTCACCGCGGCCGGTGTCGAGGTGCGGGACTCCCCGGACGGAGCCGAATGGTCATTACACCCGGCGTAAGCCGGGACCGGCAACCAAATGCCCTCCCAGAGGCAACCGCACCCCCGCGCCCGCCCCGCCCTGCCCCCTCCCCAGCCCCCCGGCAACGGTGCGAACGGCACGTTCGCACGCACCTAGCGTTCGAGAGTGCCGCTCGCCCCATCGGCAGGGGTAACGTCGGGGCGGCGGTGATTCGGAGGAGTGGCCATGACCTCGCTCGGTGAGCCCGTCGCCGTCGCCCGCCCGACCGGCGCCGATCCGGATGAGCCGAACCCGTACCTGCTCGGCGTCTTCGCCCCGGTCCGTACCGAGATCACCGC
>JBOHEP010000087.1:0-26618 GCA_050701075.1 Pseudonocardia sp.
GCGCGCCGAGCAGCGCCCGGGCTTCCCCGATGCTGCGCCGCGAGTGCGTCGCGACGGCAACCGGCAAGGCGCCACACGCGGTGCGCGCAGCTTCGTCCGGTTCCCCGGACAGTGCGAGCGACGCGGAGGCGCCGCCGCACGTCCCGTTCCGCAGCCCCGAGCATCGCCTCGCCCCGGGCGCGTTGCTGGTGGATCTCCGCGCACAGCCCGGGCCCGAGTGCGGACTTCCCTCGACCCGCGGCCAAGGTGAGATCGAGCATCCGGCCCGCGTCGCGCTGGTCGTAGGCGGCTTGCGCCTTGCGCAGCAGGATGTAGGACTGCATCGCGATGTCGTCGCCCTGCTGCGCCCACTCCATCGCCCGGTCGTGCCAGTAGAGACAGCGGACTCGGTCGCCGAGGTCGCGGTAGAGGAAACCGGTGAACTCAGCCGTGCGGGCGGCGATCCCGATCAGCGATACCCGGTCAGCACCTCGGCTGCTCCGTAGAGCGGTGCTCATCGAGGTCAGCGCGCCGAGGACGCCGACGAGCGCCCGGTCCGAGCCCGTCACCTGGTCGAGCTGCTGGAGTTGCTCCAGCTCGCGGCGGTAGTCCGCCGGTGAGGCCTGGCCGTGACTACCGCCGATGGAAACGGCGGCCAGCCCGGCGATCCCGGTGCGCAGGACGTCGCGGCGATCGAGTGGCACCTCCACAGACTGCACGTCGTCGACCGGTCGGGTTGTCGTGGGACCCGCCGGTCGATCGGTGCCGGCTCTGCCTCGTCGGGTGGGTCGGAAGCCGAGTTGGGCGCCGGCGGGGACGCCGAGCACGGCGCGCAGGGCCGACGGTACGCGGCGCTGGGCCAGCGGACGACGCCGCGTTCGTAGCGCGCGATCGTGTGGGCGTCGAGGGCGTAGCGCGTGTGGGTGGTCTGCCACAGGTGGGCGTTGACCGCGTCGGCGAGCTCATCGCGGCTCGTCGGCTCGCCGTCGAGAACCGGCGACGGGCGCGACAGCCGTGCGGCCCTCAGGGCGTCGTTCGCCCCCACGCTGCCTCCCTGCGTCGTTCGTGCTTGTGCGGTGTGCGACACAGAATGCCCGACGATGCCCGGGTATGTGCCCTGTTCGCCGCGAATGTGGACGCGCACGCTCGGTAGGTGCCAGCGCCAGCCGACCCTGCCGATTCCGTTCTCGTCCTCGCTGCCCGGCTCCTCCGCGGACGCCGGTTCGGTGCAACGGTGCGCGCCAAGCACCGGCGACGGGCCGACGGCCATTGCACATCCTGCGGAACATCGAGCGGGCCGTGGCCGTGCTTCGTGCTCAGCGCGGCGCAGGAGGCGGACAGGCTGGCCTCGGTTCCCTGGTCGGTGCCATCCTCGGCGTTCTGAGCTTGTCCACGACGGATGCGGCGCCGTGGCCCGCCCGCCTCGAGGGCTGTGGCAGGCGCAGCGAACTCGGCTTTGAGTCGGGCTGACATCTGATGGAAGGGGCCGTACACCGGGTGGATGCCTACTGACGGCACGATGACGTACTGCCACCTCCTCTGCACTGACCTCGTCGTACTCGCCGCCGTCGGCGAACACATCGTGCCGAAGGCCAGGCTGATGATGTTGTTGCCCATGGTTTCCCGAGGGCGTAGAACACCTCGTTGCCGGCATCGGGCGTCATGACCCGCACGGTGGGCTGGTCCTTGAAGCGCTCCTGGACGTCAGCCAGGCGTGCCTCGAGATCGGACGCGAGCTTGTCGGCCTGATCGTTGACGTCGAAGATCTTCCCGAGATTCCGGATGTCGTCGAGCGTGCTCGTGACGTCGAAATTCTCCACGGATGCCGGATCGCACCAGTTGCTGGGGATGAACACCGCGATCCCCGTGTCGTTGAGCTCCTCGACGGTGGCCAGTCCCTTCGCCGAGTCGAAGTCCGTGTAGGACATGCCGAAGACGAAGTCCGGCTCCAGCGCGAGCAGACTCTCCTTGGACGGATGGCTCGTCGTGTTCGACACCTCCGGGATCGACTTGGCGATGTTCTCCTGACCGGGAAGGAAACCTGCCTCGCCGAGATGCTCCAGCGATCCCGTCCGGCTGATCACCCGATCGCCCACGCCCAGGCAGATGAGCGTCTCCAGTGTGGGCTGGAAGCTGACCACGACCCGCGACGGCGGTCGGTCGAAGGTGAGGGTGCGCCCGCAGTTCTGGACGGTCACCGGGAACCCGGCGGCCACTGGGGCTGCGCCACCCCCACCGGGCGTCGTCGACGTGCCATCCGACGCCCCGCAGCTGGCCAAGGTCACCGCTGCCGCGACAAGCACAGCGACGACTGGAGCGAACCGGCCTCGTGCGCGGCGCGCCCCGCTGAGACTGTCTGTTGCATGCTGTTGGCGAAGCAGTCGGCGGACATCTGGAGGGGTCGGTCGTGGAGACGGGCAGCCTCATCGTTCGAGACTGCCATGGCGCTGTGCGGCCACCAGCCGGGCGAAAACGCCTCCGGCCCGCACCAGCTCGTCGTAGCCGCCACTCTCCACCACCTGCCCGTCAGCGAGGGTGACGATCAGGTCGGCGCTGCGGATGGTGGAGAGGCGATGCGCGATGAGCAGGGTGGTCCGGCCGCGGCGCAGCTCAGCCATCGCGGCGTGCAGGGCCTGCTCGTTCTCGGTGTCGAGGTTGGACACCGCCTCATCCATGACCAGGATCGGCGCGTCCTTGAGCAGGGCCCGGGCGATCGCGATCCGCTGGCGCTGCCCGCCGGAGAGGGTGGCGCCGCGTTCACCGATCACGGTGTCCAGGCCGTCGGGAAGCTCCGGGACGAACTCGGCCACCAGGGCACGGCGGACCGCGGCGTCCACTTCGGCCTCGGTTGCGTCCGGCCGGCCGAGTGCGATGTTGGCCCGGACCGTGTCGTTGAACAGGTAGACGTCCTGGGGGACGAGCGCGACCAGGTCCCGGAGCCGGTCGACCGGCAGCGTCCGGGTGTCGATGCCGCCGACGCACACCGTGCCGTCGCGCGGGTCCCAGAATCGCATGAGCAGGTTCGCGCAGGTCGATTTGCCCGACCCGGAGTGGCCCACCAGCGCCACGGTCGCGCCGGCGGGGATCGTGAAGCTCACCCCGCACAGCGCGTCCGGGTCGGCGGTGCGGTAGGCGAAGCCGACGCCGTCGAAACGCACCTCCAATGGGGCCGTCGGCAGCGTCTCGGTACGCCCGGTGTCAGCCACGTTGGCCGGCGCGTCGGCGATGGTCTGTACCCGGATCGCCGAGGCCCGGATCTGGCCGAGCATCCGCAACGGGATGCTGACCTCGGTCAACGGGACGAACGCGTAGAACGCGAGCACGATGGCCGGCGGGTAGGCGGCGAAGGGGATCTGCCCGTCGACCAGGAGCACCGCACCCAGCGCGAGCACCGCGACGGTGCCAAGCGCCATCGCGACCTCCGCGACGCCGGCCTCCAGACCAGCGCGGTGGCCGAAACGCAGCTGCGCGGCGTAGAGCTCCCTGGCGTGGCGGCCCAGCCGCTCGACGTAGGACCGGCCGCGACCGAAGACGACCAGCTCGCGCAGGCCCTGCACGCCGTCGACGGTCTCGGCATGGACTCGCGCCAACTGTTCCTTCAGCTGTGCGCCCTGCCGGTCGGCGAGGCGGCGCAGCGTGAACGGCGCCGCCGCGACCACCAGCAGCGCCGGCACCAGCACCAGCGCGAGCAGCGGGTCGACCAGGCCCAGCACCACCAGCGACCCCGCAGGCACCAGCACCGCGGCGATCAGGTTGCCGATGGTGTGGGCGTAGAACCACTCCAACGTCTCGACGTCGGACAGCGCGCCGTTGGCGAGGTCACCGGTCCGCCGGTCGAGCAGCCCGCCGGGGGCGGTGCGCTCGACGCCGTCGTAGACCTGCATCCGGATGTCGATGAGCAGCCGGAAGGCCAGGTCGTGGGCGATCCACATCTCCGCCCAGTGCCCGGCGCTGCGGCCGAGGACGAACAGCGCGAGCGTGACCAGCCAGCCCTGAATTCCCCCGAACCCAGCACCGGTGGCGACCTGACCGACGATCACCGCGCCGGTGACGACCGCGCCGATCGAGCACACCTGGTGAAAGATGATCGACGCGACCGTCGCCGCGAAGACCACTGGGTGGGTCACCACCAGTGGCACGAGCGCCAGGATCGGGAAGCGTGTCGAGGTGGTGGCGGCAGTGGGCTCGCCGGTGGTCGTGGTCATCGCGGGTCTCCCTGTGCGGCGATCAGCCGGGCGTAGTCGCCGTGGGCGTCGACCAGCTCGGTGTGGTCGCCGATCTCGGCCACGGCGCCGTTGGCCAGCACCACGATCCGGTCGGCGCGGCGCACGGTGGAGAGCCGGTGGGCGATCACCAGGGTGGTCCGTCCGGTGGTCAGCCGGTCCAGGACCTCGGTGATCGCCTGCTCGTTCTCGGCGTCGACGGCCGAGGTCGCCTCGTCGAGCACCAGCACCGACGCGTCCTTGAGCAGGGCGCGCGCGATCGCGATGCGCTGGCGCTGCCCACCGGACAGGGTCAGGCCGCGCTCCCCGACCATCGTGTCGTACCCTGCGGGCAGCGATTCGATGAACCCGTGCACGTTGGCCGCCCGCGCGGCCGCCACCAGCTCGTCCTGGGTCGCGTCCGGCCGGGCGAGGCGCAGGTTGTCCGCGATCGTCCCGTAGAACAGGTAGGTGTCCTGCGACACCACCGCGACCTGCTCGCGCAACGAGTCCAGCGTCACGTCGCGGATGTCGCGCCGTCGATGGCTATCCGACCGGACGCCGGGTCGAAGAACCGCAGCAACAAGGCGACGACAGTGGACTTTCCGGCGCCGGA
Source organism: Pseudonocardia sp. (assembly GCA_050701075.1). Lineage (GTDB taxonomy): Bacteria > Actinomycetota > Actinomycetes > Mycobacteriales > Pseudonocardiaceae > Pseudonocardia. The sequence continues at coordinate 4,798 of JBOHEP010000087.1, forward strand.
CCGGCCGACGATCGCGACCGTCTCGCCCGGTTCGACGGTGAAGGACACGTCGTCGACGGCGGGGGACTCCCGCGTCTCGTAGCGGAACGAGACTCCCTCGAACGCGATCGCGGGGGGCTGCTGCGCCCGGCCGAGCCGGACCGCGCCGGGGCGGTCGCGCACCTCGGGCACGGCGGTCAGGATGTCGGCGATGGCGCCGGAAGCCGCGATCCCCAGATAACCGGCGTGCCAGTACCCGGTCAGCTCGCGGAACGGCCGGAAGGCCTCGTTGGCCAGCACCAGCACCAGGAACAACGACGGCAGGTCCAGCGAGCCGTCGATCACCCGCAGCGCGCCGACGGCCACCGCCAGCGCCGCACCCGCGCCCTGCCCGAACGCGGTCAGGCCGCTGTCCACCAGCGACACGGCCATGTGCCGCATGGTCATCCGATACAGCGCCACGGCCCGGTCGTAGAGCGCCTGGCGGTGCCTGCGGGTGGCGTTGAACGCCTTGACCGTGGTCATGCCCTGCAGCTCGTCGACGAACTCGGCGTTGAAATCGCGGTAGGCCTGCCAGTGCTCGCGACCGCGACGCCCCACGGCCTTGTCGACGAGCCGGGGCACCGTCGGGATGAACAGCACCACTGCCAGGGTCACCACGGCCACCCAGACGTCGCGGGTGAACAGGAAGCCCACCACCACCGCGGCCGTCACCAGGCAGTTGAGCAGCTGCGGCAGGTAGCGCCCGAAGTACGCCTCCAGCGCCTCGACCCCGTCCACGGTGGTCGACTGCACCTGCCCGGTGCGGACCCGGATCAGGTATCCCGGCCCAGGTCGACCAGCCGGTCCAGCATGCGGGTGCGGATCCGGTCCTTGACCGCGGCGGCGGTCAGCTGCACGCAGACCTCGCGCAGCCAGGCCAGCACGGCCCGGACCACCACCAACGCCGCCACCACGACGAGCAGCCCGCTGACCTGCGCCAACGGCCGGCCCTCGTACAACCGCACGAGGATCACACCGATCAGGAACGCCTGGGTGAGCAACGTGGCGGACATCGCGAGGCTGACGGCCAAGGTCAGCCCGACCTGGCGCCAGATCGGCCCGGCGATGGTCAGCAGGCGCCGATGGATGTTTCCGGTCACGAGGCGACCTCCGTGAGTCGGGCCGGGAGTCGATGCTGTGCGTCACGAGCCCTAATCACTGTTGCAGATGCAGAGCTTCTGCACAGTAGTGCGACGAAGGTCGGTGTCGAAGAGTGTCCTGAAGGTGTGCCGTCATCGTCATGCCGCTCCCTCGGGTGTTGCGGCCGGCTTCGGCGCGATGTCGTCGTCGGCGAGCCGGTCGAAGGCGAGGCGGGTGCGGCCGGATTGCGGATCGACCCAGCCGCGCAGGCGCACCCCGAAGACGCGGGCGACGAGGTCGGCGCTCAACACGTCATCGGGGCATCCGGCGGCGACAACCTTGCCCGCCTCCAGCACGTAGATTCGGTCGCAGTGGCCGGCGGCGAGGGCGAGGTCGTGCATCGCAGCGATGGTCGTCACCCCGAGGCCGCGGACAAGATCCAGCAGTTCGAGCTGAAAACGGATATCGAGGTGGTTGGTCGGCTCGTCGAGGACGAGCACGCACGTCTCCTGAGCGATCGCGCGGGCGACGAACACACGCTGCTTCTCCCCGCCGGAGAGTGTCGCGAAGTCGCGATCGGTGAAGTCGGTCATCCCGACGCGCAGGAGAGCGTCGGAGCACAAACGCTCGTCATGGTCGCTGTCGCGGTCAAGCGGTCCCTTGTGCGGGTTGCGACCCATCGCCACCACTTCCAGGACCGTGAAGTCGAAGTCCGCGAGTCCCTCCTGTACGACTGCCGCCGTGCGCTGCGCTGACGCGCGCGCCGACAGGTCCCAAACGTTGTCGTCACCGACCCGCACCGCGCCGACGACGGGTCGCAGTGCTCGGTAGATGGTGCGCAGCAGCGTCGACTTGCCGCTGCCGTTGGGTCCGACCAGCCCGACGAACTCGCCCGGCTCGACGGTCATGCCGGCGCCGGTGAGGATCGTCACGTTGTCGAGGGTCACGGTGACGTCGTTGACGGTCAGTCTCATCCGAGCACCCCCTCCCGGCTGCGGTCGCGCCTGCGCAGCAGCCACAGGAAGAACGGCACACCGAAGATCGCGGTGACGATCGTCAGCGGCAGTTCGGACGGCTGGTCGACCGTCCGAGCCGTGAGATCGACCACGACGAGGAACGCGGCGCCGGTCAGCGCGGCCGTCGGCAGTAGGCGCCGATGATCGGCTCCTACTACGAGCCGGCACAGATGCGGGATGATCAGGCCGACGAACGCGATCGCGCCGCTGACTGCGACCATCACGCCCACGAGCAACGACGTCAGCACCAGCAACCGCACGCGAAAGCGGTTGACGTTCAGCCCCAGCGACACCGCGGTCTCCTCACCAGCGAGCAGCGAGTTCGGTGAGCGCGCCTGTAATAACAGCCAGACGCTGCCCGCGAGCAGTGCCGCGGCGGGCACCCCCAGGTCTGGCCAGCGTGCGCTGCCCAGGCTGCCTAGCAGCCAGAACTGCGCGGCCCGCACTGCCATCGGGTCGGTCTTGATCAGCAGGAAGCTGTACAGCGCCTGAAAGAGATACGCCAGCGCGACGCCCGCCAGCGCGAGGCGCAACGGGGCGATACGCCCGCGGCGCCGAGCCATCAGGTAGACCAGACCCATGGCCAACAGTGCGCCGGCGAACGCCGCGACTGACAGCGACACCCCGCCGACCGCTGCTGAGCCGAGCAGCAGCGAGAAGTTCGCCCGCGAGATCCGTCGCGCGTCGCCCTTGGGTTCGGCAGTTGGTTGTGCGAGATCGAAGTGGGCAGTTGTCATGGAGCCGGGCCGTAGCAGCTTCACTCGGCGGCCCTGGCGGACGCGTCAGTGGCGAACACCTCAGGGTGCAGTGCACGCCATCCCGGCGTGGTGAGTTCGTAGATGATCGCGCCAACATGGCGGCGGTCCCTGCCGTCCGCCATGTTGGGGAAGGCCCGGAACAGGAACCCGGCCCGGCCGGCGAGTCCGAGCCCGATGAACCTCTCAGCGATCGGCTGGTAGGAGAGCACCGCCCGGCTCAGTGGCTCGGTGAACCTCAGCGTGCGCCCGCAGTCTTCGACCGTGCCCGGGTACCCGGGCACGGTCTGGCGGACCTCGAATCCGCTGTTGGTCGTGCCGCTTCCGCGGGCCGTGCGCGGGAGAACGGTCGCCGCGACGACGAGCGCGGATCGCAGTCGGCTACCCGGCATCCGGCCTCCTCCTCACCCGATCGTCTCTGTCGTCACCCGATCGAGGTGAGAGTAATTGCCGTGCGTCGCTGTGGCAATAACCTGCTGTAGCAACGCTGAGGCATCATTTACGCCGTCGGCGCTCTGCCGATGAGTGTTGGGATGAGGGTCACCGCTCCAACCCACCACCGCACGCGCGGTCTTGACACCGAGCAGTCCATGCCTGCCGTCGACACCGGTGCACCACGACGTCCTTCCGCATCCGCCAAGACACGCGGAAGGGTGTCAGCGGAAGTCCGGCCCGCTTCGCCTCGGCAAACAGGGCCGAGTCGCCGGCCGGGTGGCGGGCGGTTCTCGTGGTCGGCATGATCGCAAATAGCAGACCCTCGGTCGTCTTGCAACGACGACCTCACCTGAGGTGCGTCCGGCGGGTGCCCGGGCCCCAGTGATCGTCCCGCGAGGTAACTGTGGCGCCGCACAGCTCGTTCAGGTCACGTACGGCCCATCTGCTGCGCCTCCGCGCGACGTAGGCGGAGCTGGTGAGCACGACCCTTGTCCGCTTGGGAGGGCCGCCGGGCTGGCTGCTCGCGCTTGTGGTCCACACCACACATGCTCGTTGATTCTATGTTGCATCTATGATCAAAGCTGATACTATCAGTTGCACAACTGATCACATCAGTGTAACTCACGGTTGCCATCTCTGAATCAACGCACGCAGGAGCCTGCCATGGTCTACAAGACCCCCGAGCTCGGCCCTGAGGAGGAGTCCGCTCTTCGCGCGATCGACCGCGTGCGGAAGGAGCTGCGGTACCGCACTGCTGAGCCTCGCCGCTGGGTGGGATCAGTTCGTCGGGTTCTCGCAGCCCGCGCAATCCAGGGATCGAACAGCATCGAGGGCTACAACGTCTCGATCGAGGACGCCATCGCCGCGATCGATGGCGAACCCCTTGCCGACGCTCGCAACCTCGATGCGCAGGCAGTGTCTGGGTATCGCCGCGCGATGACCTACGTCATCAATTTGGCCCAGGATGAGCACTTCGAGTACAGCGCGGCCCTCGTCCGAAGTCTGCATTTCATGATGACCGAATACTCGCTGGAGGCTTGGCCAGGCCGCTGGCGACCGGGCCCAATCTGGATTCGGAACGAGGCGTCCGGTGCGGTGGTCTACGAAGCTCCCGAGCACGAGGTCGTTCCCGAGCTGATTAAGGAGCTCGTCACCGAGCTCGAGTCCGACACGACCACCCCTCCCGTCGTGCGTGCCGCAATGGCGCACCTGAATCTGGTCATGATCCATCCCTTCCGTGACGGCAACGGGCGCATGTCTCGGTGTATCCAGACGCTGGTCCTGGCGCGGGAGAAGATCCTGGCTCAGGAACTCAGCAGCATCGAGGAATACCTCGGCCGCAACACCTCGCGTTACTATGACGTGCTAGCCGAGGTTGGCCAGGGCGCATGGAACCCGTCGAACGACCCACGACCGTGGGTACGATTCTGCCTTGAAGCTCACTACGTGCAGGGAGAAAGCGTCCTACGTCGGCTACGGGAATCCGGTCAGATGTGGATTGAACTCGAGAAGCTGCGCGAGGCTGCGCGATTGCCCGAGCGGGTAACAGCAGCGTTGTTTGATGCAACCATCGGACTCCGTGTCCGGAACGTAAGCTACAGAGCGCAGCTGCGGAACTGGGGCGAGGAGATCTCTCATCAGGTCGGCACGACCGACTTGAGGGCCATGGTGAACGCTGGGTTCCTACAGTCTCATGGGAGGAACAGGGGCGCCTACTACGACGCCAGCGCCACTCTCCTGGCCGTGCGGACCAAGGCCCGCGGTTCACGACAGCCCATCGACATCTCAAGCCTGTTCGATCCTTCAGTAAACTGAGATGATCTCCCGCCAAACTGAGATGATCTCCCGCCCGGAATCGCGCCGAATCGGTGATCATGGTGGGCTGGAGTCGAGCACCCTGTGCGGTACAGCAGAAACCGTGGCCCCGTCACGTGCTCCCAGCGCGACAACTCAAGCTCAGCGGAAAGCCCGCGGCGGCCGTACCAGACCATGAAACCGAGCCCGGCGGTCGCGCCGAGGACCGTCGACACGCCGGCCCCGACGACACCCCACCCCGAAGATCAGGAATACGCCGAAGGATGTCGACCGCGTTGACCAGAAGTTCGCGCACCCTGGCCGAGCTGGAACAGCCTTGCGGTCAAGCGCCCGCGTACCGCCTCCGTGGCGGTGCCCGAGACCTCCGGCGCGCGCGCCTTGCGGGTCGCGAGCAGCCGCGCCCGCGCGACCTGCAGCAGCCCGACCCCCACGAGCTGCCCGAGGATCGACCCGACGGTCCCGCCCGCGAACACCTCCGCCGACATCCGCCCGGACGGTTGCGAACGCAGGGCTCAGCGACCGACGACGAGCCCACCGTGTATGCCGACGACCGGAATGCCGCACTTCTCACTCATGACATCGAGTTCTCGAAGCTACGTTGTGCAGAGATGGACGCTGCGCAGCTCGTCGAGGAGCACATCGTCAAGCTCACCGCGGCTCTCAGCATCCATGACCGGTCGAACCCGCGCCGTCGCCATGAATGGCGCCGGTGTACCGATCAGCCGCCGCCGGATCGGTACGAGGAGCTCCCGCAGCGCCGTGGTCCGGTTCACGATCCGACCGCCGACTCCGCAGCGATGTTTCCGACCGGACGGTCGAAGGCGAGCAGTGCCCGATCCCCGTCAGGCACCAGCCTGGCCTGCACCCCGAACACCTCGCTCAACAGTCGCGGCGTCACGACCTCGGCCGGCGCGCCGTCCGCGGCGATGCCGCCCTCGTGCACGACGACCAGCCGGTGGGCGTACCGCGCGGCCTGGGTGAGGTCGTGCAGCACCATCACCACGGTGAGGCCACGAATCGCGTGCACCCGCGCGACGAGCTCGAGCATCTCCAGCTGGTGGCGGATGTCCAGGTGGGTGGTTGGTTCGTCGAGCAGCAGTATCGGGGTCTCCTGCGCGAGGGCGAGCGCGAGGCGCACCCGTTGGCGCTCCCCGCCCGAGAGCGTGTCCACCTCACGGTCTGCGTAGTCCAGGACGCCGACCTCGGCCATGGCGTCGGCGCAGATCTGGTCCTCGCCGCCGCGGAGCATCCCGATCGGCCCGCGGTGCGGGTAGCGCCCCTGCCGGACGAGCTGGCGGACCGTCAGCCCGGGCACCGCCGGGGCGTGCTGGTGCAGCACGGCGAGCTGACGGGCGACCTCACGCGGCCGGTAGCCGGAGATGTCGCGGCCGCGCAGCAGCACGCGACCGGCGTCGGCTCGCAGCGATCCGCCGGCGAGGCGCAGCATCGTCGACTTCCCGCACCCGTTGACCCCCGCCAGGACCACCAGCTCGCCGATGCCGATCCGCAGGTCGACCCGAGAGAGCACGGCCCGACCGTCGAACCCGATGGAGACGTCCTCGAACACCAGTGCCGGCGCCTCGTCGTCCGGCGGTGGACCTGCCCGGCGCCGGGCCAGCGCGGCGAACCCACTCCGTCGTGGGCCGGCGGTGATCCGGCCGGTCTCCGCGGCGAGGTGGCTGCGGCTGGCGAGCGCGATGAGCATGAGTCCTCCTCCGAACGCGGTGACGGCTCCGACGGGCAGGGCGAACTCGCCGCCCGTGCCGAGACCCGGTCCGTAGCGGGTGGCCGCCTGGGCGAGCGCGTCGGCGGCGGCCAGGGTCACCGCGCCGCCGAGCACCGCCATGGGCACGGTGCGGCGCAGGTCGGCGCCGGCGAGCACCCACGCCACGTGCGGGACGAGCAGGCCCACGAACGCGACCGCCCCGACCACTGCTATTGCCCCGGCGGCGAGGGCAACCGCCACCCCGACGAGCAGGATCCGCGCCCGCGACGGACGAATGCCCAGCGACGAGGCCAGGGCGTCACCGGTCAGCAGCACCGTCGACACCGCGGCCAGCGCCCATGCGACGGCGATCCACAGCAGCGCCCACGGCCACAGCAGCACCCAGTGCGGCCACACGCGGCCGTTGAGCGAGCCGATCAGCCAGCGCACCGCACCGCCGAGGCTGGCCGGATCGAGCGTGATGAGCAGCGCCGTCGCCCCGGCGAGCGCGGCCGCGACCACCACGCCGAGCACGGCGAGCTCCGCGGGTTGCGCCCGGTCCCCGCCGGCGACGAGCCACAGCAACGCCGCCGCGGTGAGCCCGCCGAGCGATGCCGCGGCGATGATCCCGGCCGGCGCGGTGCCCTCCACGAGCCCGAACGACAGGGCCGCGACCACCCCTAACACCGCGCCGGAGGACACCCCGACGACCTCCGGGGCGGCGAGCGGGTTGCGCAACGCGACCTGCAGCAGCAGCCCCGACACCCCGAGGCTCGCCCCCGCGACCAGTCCAACCAGGACGCGCGGGAGGCGAACGTTGAACACGATGGTCCCGGCGAGCCCGTCGGCGTCGCCCGAGAGCAGCGTGGCCAGCGTCGTAGCCGGGCTGACCTGGGTGCCCACGCTGATCGCGGCGACGGCCGCGACCAGGCCCGCGACGCCGAGCAGGCCGACGCGCACCGCGTAGCGGGTCGACATCATGACTCGCTCGCCCGCTCGCTCATCGGACGAACCCGTGCCGGCGGGCGAGCGCGAGCCCCCCGACCACCCCGGCGATGGCGGTCCACGCCCCGACCGGGGTCTCGATCGGGGCCAGCGCGAGGCGTGCGACCAGGTCTGCGAGGACGACGACGAGCGCACCGCACAGCGCCGTCAACGGGAGCCAGCCCAGCGCATCGTCGGAGGGGCGGATCCGCCGGGCGAGGTGGGGGGCGAGCAGCCCGACCCACGCCACCGGCCCGCACACCGCGATGATCGGCCCGACGAGAACGACCGCGATGGCCAGCGCCGCCGCTCGGGCCCGCTCGACCCGCACCCCGAGGGCGCCGGCCGCCTCGTCCCCGAGGCGCAGCACCGCCAGGACCGGGCCGGCGAGCACCGCCGCCGGTATCGACAGCAGCAGCCACGGCGCCACGGCCAGGACGTCGTCGACCAGAACACCGGACAGGCTGCCCAGCAGGAACCGGAACAGCAGCTGCGCCTGCAGCTGCCCGCCGAGCGCGAACACGACGAAGAACGCGGCCTGCAGTGCAGCCGACACCGCGGCCCCGATGAGCAGCACCGCGGCCGGGCTGCGGGCGCGCCGCGCCGCGGCCAGGGTGAGCAGCCCCCCGCCCAACCCCCCGCCCAGCGCGATCGCCGGGAGCGTGCCGAACCCGACCGGGATCTGCCCGACCACGACGATCGCGACCGCCAGGACGGCCCCGGAGGAGACGCCGACGAGGTCGGGCGCGGCCAGCGGGTTGCGCAGCGCCTCCTGCAGCACCAGGCCCGCCACGCCCAGCGCCGCTCCTGCGACCAGCCCGAGGGCGACCCGAGGTATTCGCAGCTCGCGCAGCACCAGCGCCGGCACCTCGTCAGGTCCGAGCAGCACCTCGAGCAGCCGGGTAGGCGCGATCGTGGGGGTGCCAAGGGACAGCGCCGCGACCCCGGTCACGGTGATCAGCGCCAGCAGGACGATGCAGGCCCCGAGCCGACCGCGGGCCGGGGCTGCGACCCCGGCCGTCACCGAGCGGCACCGGCCAGCTCCAACGCCTCCTCGGCCGTGGCCCCGAGGGAGCGGGTGCCGCGACCGTTGCCCCAGAGGTCGGTGTTCACCTCGTGCACGGCACCGTTCTGCACGGCCTTGAGCTGCCCCCACAGCGGGTTCTGCGCGAGCACCTCACTCAGCGGTGGCCCGTTCGGGTCGGCGTTGTTGTAGCTCAGCACGAACAGGATGTCCGGATTGATCGCGATCATCTCTTCGAGGCTGTAGGGCGACCCGCCCAGCGGGCCCTCCCGGATCTCCCACGGATAGGTGAACAGCCGACCCATCAGATCCCCGAGATAGCTGCCCGGCGATGACCTCGAAGTCCCCGTCCAGTCCGAGCAGCACCCCGGCTGGCAGATCCTTGGCCCCCGCTCCCTCCGCGGCCGCGAGCCGTTCGCGGAACCGCTGCTCGCTCGCGGCGACCTGCTCGGTACGGCCGGTCAGCGTCCCCATGTCGCGCAGGTAGCCGAGCGAGTCGTCGATGGTGTCCGACTCGATGATCCACAGCGGCGCGACGCCGTCCAGCGCCGGGGCCAGCCCGTCGTGCTGCTGGAACAGCCCGATGACCAGGTCGGGCTCCATACCGATGATCGCCTCGACGTCCGGCTCGAGGAAGCCACCCGGGACGGTGGGCACCGCTTTGCCCTCCTCCCCCAGGAAGACCGGATGGGAGATCAGCTCGCCGGTCACCGCGACCGGGCGCATGTCCAGCTCCAGGAGCATGTCCTCGCAGAGCGAGACCAGGCACACCACCCGCTCCGGGGGGCCGTCCACCGTCACGGTCCGGCCCTTGACGTCGGTGATCATGTCGGCCTGCCCGCCGGGCATCGCCGGCTCGTTGCCCGGTGCTGCCGGCGGTGTGGACGTCCCCCCGCAGCCGGCGAGCAACAGCGCGGCTGCGATCAGGCCTATGACTCTGCGTATTTTAATCTCGCGTCGCGCCACGATCTTCTCCTCTATCGGGGCATCTCAGAAGAGGATGCGTGACGTACGGTCTGTTGGCAAGGATGTGCACTTGCAACCATGGAGAAGATGCGTATGCGACGACGCGTCGACGCTCCGGGCGCCGGGTTGTGGCGCGATCGCTCCTTCCAGCTGTTGTGGCTGGGCCAGACGAGCGCCACGGTCGGTGGTCAGATCCGTATCGTCGTGCTCCCGGTGCTGATGTTCCAGCTCACCGGTTCGGCCGCGCAGACGGCCCTGGTCCTCACCGTGCAGTTCGCGCCGTACCTCGCGTTCGGACTGGTTGCCGGCGCCGTCGCCGATCGGGCGAACCGGCGGACGATCATGATCAGCTGCGATCTGGCCAGTGCCGCCGCGATGGCGAGCATCCCGCTGGTCGCCGCGTCGGGGACCCTGACGCCGGCCCTGCTCTACGTCGCAGGCACCGTGACCGGGACGGCGTTCGTCTGGCACGACTCGGCCCTGTTCGGCGCGCTGCCGGCGATCGTCGGCCGCGAGCGCGTGGCCAGTGCCTACGGCATCTTCATCTCCACCAGCCAGGTTCTACAGGTCAGCACCACCGCCGCGGCCGGCGTGCTCATCGCGTCGACCGGGGCGCAGAACACGTTGTGGATCGACGCCGCGTGCTACACGTTCTCGGCCGTGACGATCGGTCTCGTCCCGCGGTCGCTGCGCAGTACCGCGAAACGACCCGGTGCGAAACTGAGCTCGAACATCGGCGAGGGGCTGCGTTACGTGCGCCGGCATCCGGTCATCTGGCCGCTCACCGCGACCGGGCTCGGATCGGGACTTGCCGGTGGTGCGGTGACCGGGCTCGTCGTCGTCTACGGCGTGCGGCAGCTCGGGCTGGCCGATGACGACGCCCGCCTCTGATGGCTGTTCACCGCCCTCGCGATCGGCGGGCTCGCCGCGGGGCTCGCCCTGCCGGTGCTGTCGCGTTGGGTGAGTCCCCCGCGGATCACGCTCGTGGGGCTCACCGTCAAGATCGCACTGCTCGTCGCCCTCGCGCTCACGTCGGCCCTGCCGCTCGGCCTGATGTTGCTGGTCGCGTGGGGTATGGCGTCGATGCTGATCATCGCGAACGGGATCACGCTGCGCCAGCAGCTCACCCCGGACCGTCTGCAGGGCCGCGTCAACGTCACCGCCCGGATGATCGCCGCCGGCGGCCTCCCGGTCGGTGCGGCCGTCGGCGGCTTCCTGGCCGACCGCATCTCGGTGGCCGGCGCATTGCTCGCCATGACGGCGTGCATCGCCGTGACCGCCGCCTATGCATGGTCGTCGGCCTTGCGCCGGGTCGACGCGGCGTCGATCATCCGCATGCGGGAGGAGGCCGAATAGGCGGCTACAGTTATCCCACTGCTGCAAGAGTGTCGGAGACGCTCGACACCACGGACAGACAGTGCAGGGAGCTCAGGTTTCCCCGTCCCCGGTGCGCAGGCTGATTCGCCAGGCGTTCTGAGGTGATCTCGTTGAGGTATCCGACGAACAACCAGGTGCTCTCCGGCCAGGCGACCGGCCACAGTCGCGCCACGAGCGAGTGCCGGGCGGACACGTGCTCCCAGCGCAGCAACCGCAGTTGCGCGGGTGGTCGCCGACGGCCGTACCAGATTATGAAACCGAACCCGGCGGTCGCGCCGACGACCGTCGACACGCCCGCCCCGACGACACCCCACCCCACCCCGGCCGGGCTCGACCGGCCCTTGAAGAACTTCCGCGACGCTGCACCAGTATCCCCAACCGCTCACGGATGCAATAGTGCGGCAGTAGCAATGGAATGCAATGATCTGATGCCGGTCAGTCGCGCGGGCAGGCTGTCCACGAGCTGTTCTGCCCGTCTTGCCCTAGCTAGTCGAGGCTGAGGTGCTGCCCGTCCGGCTGGCGGGGGGGTGAGCGTGGGTTTCTCACCGGCTGGTGCCCGCCCAGCGCGACGGGTGCACCCGTCGATGCTGGGTCCGCTGAGGTCGTCACCGGGTGCGAGCACGGGCGTGGTGGTTCGCGAGCTGCTGGGGCTGGCCTGGCCGCTCGCGTTGAGCGGGCTGGTCACGGTCGCCATCTCCGGCAACGACACCGTGCTGCTCGGGCAGCTCGGTGCGGAGGCGATCGCTGTCGGGGCGGTCGCCGTCGCGGTATACAGTGTCGTCGCGGTGTTGTTGACCGGCTTCGGCGTGCCGGCGCAGGTACTCACCGCACGTCACCACGGCGCGGGTGAGCATGGCGACGCCGCCCGGACCGCCGAGCGCACCGCGACGGTGGCGCTGTGGCTGAGCATACCCCTGACCTGTGTGCTGCTGGTGCTGGCCGAGCCGCTGGTCGGGTGGATCGCGGGGTCGGCGGTGGACGCCGGGCAGGCGGCCGCGTATCTGCGGATCCTGCTGGTCGGGTTGCCGGTGTTCGCTATCGGAGTGGTGCTGCGCGGTTTCGCGACGGGTATCGGCCGGTCGAGGGTCGTCCTGGTGAGCGGCGTCGCGACCTTCGCCGTGGACGTCGGCGCGTCGTTGCTGTTGATCGCGCTCGGCTACGGAACGCTGGGTGTCGCGGTCGGTACGCTGCTCGGCTCCTGTGTGCCGACGGTCGTTTCGCTCGGCTGGCTTCGGCGGATTCGCCGCGGGGGTGTTCCCGGTCCGCGTCTTCGGAAGATGCTGGGTCGGGTACGGATCGAGCACCGGGAGGCGTGGGCGATGGGCTGGCCGGAGGCCGCGATGATGGCCTGTGCCGCCGGCGCAACAGTTGTGGTGACGGTGCTGCTCGCACCGTCCGGTCCGGTGGCTCTGGCGACTGCGCGGACCCTGGACGTTGCCGTCCTGCTCGTCTGGATGGTGATCTACGGCGTGGCCGCGGCCGGTACGACGCTGCTCGCGCAGCGGATCGGGGCGGGGGACGCCGCCGGGCTGCGCCGGGTCGTCGGCGTCACCGCGGTGGGTACCGGGGGAGTCGCGCTGCTGTGTGCGACGCTGTTGCCGCTGGTGACACCGGCCGTCCTGCGCCTGGCGGTGGACGATCCGCGGGTGGCCGCGGCGGCGGAACCGGTCGTCTGGATCGCCTGGACCTCGGTGCTCTGGATGGCCGCCACCGCGACGACCAACGCTGTGCTGCGCTCGAACGGCGACACTCGGACGCCGCTGCGGGCCAGCCTGATCGGTGAGTACGCCGTGTTCCTGCCGGTCGGGTGGCTGCTCTGCCGGGTGCTCGACCTGGGATTGACCGGGGTGTTCGTCGCCAACCACATCTTCTGGGCGGCGTTCCTCGCCGTCGGTGCGGTGACGGCGCGGCGGTACCTGCGCCGTCCCACGGTCGGGTCATAGCGACGCATCGGCGCTCATCGTTCTCGTGGCGGGCATGGCGGGCGCCGCGAGGCGGTTGAAGAGCAGCTGCGGGGTGGCCGGTGTCGGGTCGGTTCAACGGCGCAGGCCGACCCCGAACACCCGTTCCACGAGTTCGGCGGTGAGCAGCGGCGGCCTGTGCGGGTGAACTGTACCTGGGCGGCCAACGCAAGGAGGCGGTCGCGGCGGTGCCGACCTCCATGCTGGACGAGTTCGCGCTGCTCGGGCCTTCGGATCGGATCATTGACCGGCTGGCGGCATGGAAGGAGTCCAGGGTGGACACGCTGATCCTGCTCACCCGCGATCTCGAGGTCATCGAGGCTGCGGCCGCCGCGTGTGAGTTGTGGACCGGATCACGATGATCGACTCCTGGGACACCGGTGAGGTCCTCACCAGGGCCGAGGCAACGGAGCGGGCCAGGCTCGTTCGTGACGTCGCCTACCGGATAGAACTCGACCTCACCGGGGACCACACACAGGGTTTCGCCGGCCGGACGACGGTGCACTTCACCGCGCCACCAGGCGAGTCCACGCTCGTCGACCTCACAGCGATCGTCGTCGGCGGCGCGGTACTCAACGGGTGGCCGTTACCCACTGCCGCGGGTGGCCGCATCCCGCTGCCGGACCTTCAGGCGTCAACGAACTCGTGGTGACTGCCCACTGCGCCTAATCGCGGGCCGGCGTCGGGATGCACCGATTCGTTGACCCCGTCGACGGCGAGGTCTACCTCTACACTCGGTTTCAGCCGTTCGACGCGCATCGGGTGTATGCCCTGCTTCGACCAGCCCGACATCAAGGCGACCGTTATCGTCACGGTGCGCGCCCCGGCCGACTGGGTGGTGGTGAGCAACGGTATCGCCCAACGAGACGGCAACACCTGGCGGTTCGCCGCCACCCCGCCGATCTCGACCTGTGTCACGGCGGTCATCGCCGGCCCATACCACTACGTGCATGATCAGCACGGTGACCTCGGCCTCTACTGCCGGCGTCTACTGCAACTTTGCAGCGCAGCGGAACCGGATGCCGCCCTCGAACTTGCCAATGATCAAGTCGTAGCGTCTCCATCGGGTTCGACGGTCGGTCCGTGCTCTCCCGGGTCGACCTGCGGATCGCCCAGGCTGATCGCGGCGACGGCCGCGACCAGCCCCGCGACGCCGAGCAGGCCGACACGCACCGCACCTGCAGCAGAGGCAATGGATGCGACACCGCGCCGGACACGCCGGGACGCACAACCACACACGCGAGAACACACGAGGACCCACCGATGGCCATGAGCAGCGTAGGCGCCTACCAACCGGTCGTGACCGACCTCCGCGCCAAGATCACCCGTAGCGACGTCCAGCCCGGCGACATGCTCCCCAGCGAATCGCAGCTCATAGGCGCCTACGGCGTCAGCCGCTACAGCGCACGCGAAGCGATCAAGCGCCTTGCCGCCGACGGCCTCATCGTCGTCGTGGACGGACGCGGCTCCCACGTCCGCGCACGCGCCGACCGCGCGCGCCACAACGACCACCGCGGACTTCGCCGCACCGCGCGAACAGCGACAGGCCGGACGCATCCGCGCCAGCCATCGATACCGAGTACGGCGAATGGGCAGACGTTGAGCCTGCGGCTACTTACCGGATGAACGCCACGACTGATCTCGCGCTCACCCTCGGCATCCCCGAGCACGTGCCCCTGTTCGCCGTCGACCGACTCGGTTCCGCCGCCCCGACCGCCGGGCCCAACGTCACCGGCCCCCGCCTGCTCCACCGCCTCAATCGTGCCCGTGGCAACCGTCGCCCGCGTCCCCGAGCTGGACCCGTTCGCCACCCCCGACGACCTCTGCGCCGCACTCGCTGACACACCGGACATCGTCGTCACGATCACTGAACACGTCCGAGCGCTCACCGCCGCGCCCGACGACGCCGCATCACTCAACATCCCCGCTGGCGCCGCAATCCTGGTCACCCGCCGCGTGCTGCGCGACCAATACGGCACCGCCCTTGCCGTGGAAGAGACCCGCCGTACTGTAGCAGCGACGGAACCCAACTCACGTACACAATCGACTCAGATCGAAACCCGCAGTCATCTACTCGTTAGACGAAGGCGGACCTGGTTCCAGGTTGCGCCCGTCTACTGCAACTTTGCAACGCAGCGGAACCCGGTGTCGTCGTCACACATTTCAGTCAACGCATCGTTGAAATTCGCCGGATTGGCTCGGTGGAAAGGGCTTGTGAAGGCCGACCCTTTCAGTTCGCGGCGACCGGGTGAGCTTTCGCAACGGCACCACTCCCAGACGTTTCCACATAGATCATAGACCCCGTAGGGGCTAACACCACTATGATAACGATCAACGGGCGTCGTCGACCTGACGTCGTTCTCGCGAACGTTGCATTTTGCCGGGGTGACATTGCTGCCCCAGGGATAGATGTCGCCGCGCGTTCCCCGCGCCGCCTTCTCCCATTGCGAAGAAGTTGGAAGCTCTTTTCCTGCCTACTCTGCGTACGCGTTGGCGTCATTCCATGTCACCAATACGACAGGATGGTTCGGGATCTCCCTTGGGTGAGCTACTAGTTGGGTCCACTGCTCCGGTTCCGGCTGACCGGTGGCGGTGAGGAATCTCCGGTACTCATCGTTGGTAACCGGGTACACGTCGATGTAAAAGGTGTCGACCCATATCGGCCTCGGTTCAGGTGCGCCGCCCAGGAAGATTCCCTCGCCAACGAGGGCTATCAGTTTACCATCTAGTGGATGGCGGATCTGAGAATCTTCAGGCAAGGTCGCCTTTGAAGGGCCTTCTTCAGAGCTGCCAACGACGTGCAGGGAAGACTCGGGCTTAGCTCCCGTAAGTGCGCAGAACCGAGCTACGACTTGATCATTGGCAAGTTCGAGGGCGGCATCCAGGTTGGCCTGGTTATTCGGGCCTGGGATGGCGCCCGCCTCCCATTTTGCAAGGATCCGTGGACTCACGCCGAGCTTTGCCGCGAATCCGTCGCCGGTGAGACGCATGGCGTCGCGAAGTGCACGAACCTCGCGACAGGACCAGGTAGCGATAATCACGCGGTTCATAGCTGTATTGTCTCAGGCTCGATGACTTCGGGCGGTATCTCCAAGTATTCGGATCGCAGCGTGCGAAATATTAAATGATTCTTGGCGAAGCGCGCGCCGCCCAGTTGAATGATCGGCTGCACGCCGACTGTGGCGTTTGTAGCAAAGGCGGCCTTCATGTCCCGCAACTCGGAAGTCTTCACGGGGCGAACAATCGTCTTCTCGTGAACCTGGCGGAGAAGTGTCATGGTCACGCCCGGCAGAATGTCCGCATCGGGCCACACGACATTCTCTCCGTCAAAGAAGCCGACATTCCAGGTTGCCCCCTCACTAATAAACCCCTCGTTTGTCGAGAAGACGACATCGTCGAAGCCATCAATCTGGGCAGCTCGACGCTCATGGAGGGCACCAAATATGCCGATGTGCTTCACTGCGGGGAGATCTCGTTGATGCGTTCGAATCTGGGCGCGAAGAGGAGGCGCAGGCAACGAGCCGACCGGTCGCGTTGTTATCAAGACGCGCGGAGCATGGGCCGCGCTCGGCCGTCCGAGATCGATATCGGGATCAAAAGCGGTCACGCGTAGACTGTAGTCGCCATTCATTTCGGCTACAGTCCCAACAATGTGGCGCCAAATTCTATCCGGATCGAGCGTAGCGCCGAAGACGATTTTCGAGTCGCGTAGCAACCTCGTTAAATGGTGCGAAAGTCCGCGAATCTCCCGGCCCGTCACCCGCATCGATGTGTAATGTCCATAATTGGTGTTTGCAAGTGTTTGCAGATCGGCAGCGCTGACGGATGCGCCATCCAGAGTCGACATGCTGTCTAGTCTCCCACCGGCGGACGTTGAGGCGCCATAGGTGGTCAAGAGTGCAGAAAAAGTGCGGGGCCCTTGCATGACCGGATCGTTCCGCTTTGCCCGATCGGCGGCCACGCTAGTTGTACGTCGGGATGGGAGCGGGTTCGTCCACGGGCCTCCAACCTCTCTGGCTGACATAGCACCGGGCCACCCCACCCACTGGCATGCGCGCGGGTGGCCCGGTTGGAGCCCAACGCAGGCCCCGATGCCGGATCGTACCGGGGGCGCGCCGTGTGTCGTGGCAGTTCACGACTTCCGTCGCTCCCTGCGAGTGCGTTGCTGCGACCGGGGAGAGTCAGGGAGATGGTCACGCGTGAGGACTGGGAGGCGGGCGCGCCGGTCGCGATCACCTCGGCCGACGTGCCGCGGATCGTTGCTGCCTACGAGCAGGCCGCGCGGTGTGCGGAGCTGGTGTGGTGGGTGTTCGCCGAGGTCGGACTGCCACGGCGAACGCGACGTGTGGCCGTCGCTGGACCTGAAGCCGACCGTGTGTCTGCGTGGCATGGCAGAGCGCCACGCACCGGCGGGCGTGGGAGAACGTGGTCGCATCGCTATCGGGCGGACCTGCCCGGTTCGAGCGCCGAGCCCGCCGCCGCGACGGTTCCAACCGCGCGACGCCACCCCCGGCGACTGCATGACCGGGGACGGCTGTCATGAGCGTCAGCCACGGCGGCTTTCCACCGCTTCCGGCCGGTGACGATCCCATCGCTGTCGTTGTGGCGTTCATCGTGGTCCGACCGGGCTTGATCGAAAACATGCTCCGTGAACACGCACGCGACGACTCTGGGCAATGTCGCAGGTGTCGCTTTCACCTGCGGCCGGAACGGTGGCCGTGTTTTGACGCGCGCATGGCACTGACGGCCCGCGATTTCGTCAAACGCGCGCGCGAGCACGAGCAGGACCTCAGCGGCAATGACGAATTCGGCGAACACGAGCCTCGGCAGGAGACCGACCGATCATGAGTTACGCATTGCCCCCGCCGTCTCAGCCAAAGGTGATGACTTCGGCGACGGACCGGCAAACGCACACGATCACGGCCGAGGAATTCGACTCCGGAGTGTGGGAGGGAAGGGGAATCTACCACGCGGTGTGTGGTCGCGACGTTCTCGCCGCGCCGCTGGTCGCCGGTCCCGGCAAGCAGTGTCCCGACTGCCCGCCATTGTCTGAGGAGAACGACGACGCACGGGTAGCTGGCCGTCTCCGCGCGACCCTCGCGACGCTGCCCGGATTCCTTGGTCTCTCACGTTCGTGACGGCCGCGTGAGCGCCCCTCAGATCGCCCACCCGGCCCCGGCGCGTCGGACCCCTACCGGCGGCACCGGCCCGATCCGGCTGCGAGCCTTGCTGACCGCGCTCACGCTCACCCCCGGCCCGCTCGGGCTCCCGGCCCGGCCACCGTCGGCCGCGGTGCCGGGCGCGTGCTGGTTCGTCGCCGACCGGACAAGTGTCGAGTTAGCCAGCGACGACCCGATCACCCTTGCGCGGGCACGCGGAACCTTCACCCCGCACCCGATCGCCGTCCCCGACGCACGGTGGATCATCACCGTTCTACGGACCGCGTCACTCGACCCCGCGCCGGTCGCGTTCATCGGAACGTCGCTGACCGAGATCGACCCTGGAGTCCGTGCACGATTCCACACTCATCCCACACTCGGGGATACGTGGTGGATCGCCTCGCCACCACTGATCATCCACAACAATCCGCGTAGCCGTTGGGTCGGAATCCGCTACACCGACCAGCCACAGCCCGTGACTGGGCACCCCGAATCACCGCCCGGCTACTTGCCAACCCGCTCCGACCACGGCGCGGAGACTCCCCATGATCGGCCCGCCGTCCGGACAGGCAGTGCTCGCCTGCCGGTGCGGTCGGATGCTTGATCTCACCGACATGCATCCTCGCCGTCGGTGCCGTGACGGCGCGGCGGTACCTGCGCCGTCCCACGGTCGGGTCATAGCGACGCATCGGCGCTCATCGTTCTCGTGGCGGGCATGGCGGGCGGCGCGAGGCGGTTGAAGAGCAGCTGCACGGCCGTCCGTCGTGCCGATTCGCGGGGGGTGAGGGCTCAGACGTCGTCACCGCCGATGTGGACCGTGCCCACCGCGGGCCGCGATGCGCGGTACAGCGTACGGAGCGACGTCGACTTGCCGCTGCCGTTCGGACCGGCGAGGCCGACGAACTCACCCCGGTTCGACGACCAGATCCGTCGGCGCGAGGATCGGTGTCCCGTTGAGTTGGATCGCCACATCCTCGACGGTCAGCCTCATCCGAACCTCCCCTCGCGACCACGGTCGCGCTTGCGCAGCAGCCAGAGGAAGAACGGTACTCCGAACACGGCGGTGACGATCGTCAGCGGCAGCTCGGTTGGCTGGTCGATCGTCCTGGCTGCGAGGTCGACGAGGACCAGGAAGATCGCACCGGCCAGCGCTGCGGCCGCCAGGCGGCCTGCGGTGGTCGGCACCGACGACCAGGCGTGCCAGGTGCGGCACGATCAGCCCGACGAAGGCGATCGCGCCGCTGACGGCCACCATCACGCCGACCAGCAGTGACGTCACGATCAGCATCTGCACCCGGAAACGGTTGACGTCCAAGCCAAGCGACACCGCCGTCTCATCCCCGGCGAGCAGGGAGTTGAGCGATCGGGCCTGCAGCAGCAGCAGGCCACTGCCCAGCACCAGGACGAGCGCCGGTAGGCCGAGGTCTGACCAGCCGGCGCTGCCGAGACTACCCAGCAACCAGAACAGCACCCCCTGCGTGCCCCGCGGGTCACCGGTGATCAAGAGGTAGCTGTAGCCGGCCTGGAAGAGATAGGCCAGCGCGACGCCGGCAAGGACGAGGCGGAACGGAGTGATCCGGCCGTCGCGGCGGCCGAGGACGTAGATCGAGCCGGTCGAGACCAGCGCCCCGATGAAGGCAGCGGCCGACAACGAGAGCCCACCGACGGCGGCCGAACCGAGAACGAGCACGAGTACAGCGCCGAGCGCGGCGCCGGAGGACACCCCGAGCAGGTATGGGTCGGCGAGCGGGTTGCGCACCGCCGCCTGCAGCGTCGTGCCGACCAGGGTGAGGCCGGCTCCGACGACCGCGCCGAGCAGTGCCCGCGGCAGGCGGAAGTTCCAGACGATCTGATCATGCACCGGATCCAGCGCTGCGTCGACCAGCGTCGGCGCGAGATGATGACCGATGATCCGCACCGTCTCGGATAGCGGGACGGACACCGGGCCGGCCCCGACCGCCAACAGGACGCTCAATACCGTGGCCGCCCCGAGCCCGACCAGCAACAGTGAGAACCCCGCCCATGATGACCTCCGTCGGCCCGCGCGCGGCGTTGTGGTGGACCTGTCCACAGCCGGTCGTGGGGGAGCGGCCGTCATGTTCCGAACGCCTCGGGATGGAGTTGTCGAGCCAGGTCCTCCACGGTCTGCGCGATGCGCCAGCCGGGCACGGTGCGCTCGTAGGCCGTGACGGCGACTCGGCGTTCCTGGCTCGCCGGCATGTCGGGGAAGGTGCGGAACAGGAACTCCGCCTGGAGGGACGCGTCCAGCTCACCGGCTGGTGTCGTGGTGTCCGCGAAGATGACGAATGCGTCCGCGCTCTTGGCTCCGACCACTTCGAGCGAGGCCTCGAAGAACAGACCCTCGGCGTCGAAGGCGTTCACGCCACCCGCAGCTTCGAGCAGCTCGGTGTTGATCCCGAGCCCACCCGACAGGTTCAACGGTCCCTCGTCACCGCCATACATGATCGCCTCGACCGGTGGCCGGCCCGCGACCTTCTCCTGGACGTCGGCGATCTGCTGCTGCATCTGCTCGACCCGCTGCTGCGCCCGATCGCGCACGCCGAAGATGGTGCCGAGGTCGAGCAGCGATCGGTAGGCGGACTCGAGGGTCTCGCCCGCGTAGTTGCCCGTCGGGTCGGGGCAGGTGACGGAGTAGACCTGCACTCCGGCCGTTTCCAGCTCGTCGAGAGTGGCCAGTCCGTCCGCGCCCGCGGGGCCGCCGTAGTCGAAGTCGCCGTAGGCCAACAGGAAATCGGGTCGCAGGGCGAGCATCTGCTCGCGCGGTGGCGGATAGTTGGTCTCCGACACGACCGGGATCTTCGCGAAGTCGGCCGCCTGCTCCGGGAGCACCGCAGGCTCGGGGAGAGCGCCTTCGTAGCCCGCGCGCCCGACGGCCCGGTCGGCAAGCCCGAGACCGACGAAGGTCTCGGCGACGGGGTGGTAGGACAGCACCGCCCGGTCGGGGGGCGCGTCGAAGGTCAGCGTCCGCCCGCAGTTCTCGATCGTCACGGGATAGCCGGCGGGTGCCGCACCGGTCTGGTCGGGCGGAATGGGCGCGGCGGTGTCGGTCCCGCCGCAGGCGGTGAGGGCAAGCGCGGCCACCATGATCGCAAAGGCAAGCCGCCGGTTGCTATGGGTCACAATCTTCCTCTCACATCCACTTTAGAGTGAAATATTGGCAACGGCGAGATGGTAGCAACAGTGAGTCATCACGGCAATGAGGGGAGAATCGCGCATCCGGGCATCTCGAAATCGATCGTCGTCCGGGGTAGTCGGTCTCTTGACCTGATTTGAGTCCGCGCGT
Source organism: Pseudonocardia sp. (assembly GCA_050701075.1). GTDB lineage: Bacteria > Actinomycetota > Actinomycetes > Mycobacteriales > Pseudonocardiaceae > Pseudonocardia. The sequence goes on from JBOHEP010000087.1 coordinate 26,400, forward strand.
ACCGTCGCTGATGAGCCGCAGATGCAACAGCCACCTTCTGGTGAGAGGATCATCAATGGCGCACTCTGGGTACGAGTACGACGAGGTCGAGGACGACCCCACGCGACGTCTCCGGGCACACTGCACCCCTGCCGTGGAGTCACCGTTCACCTGGTTGGACCAGGACGACAAGCAGGCTGACGACTGACCGGAGAGGTGGCCGGCAGCAGCACCCGCTGC
>JBOHEP010000088.1:0-7227 GCA_050701075.1 Pseudonocardia sp.
CGTTGAGGCCCTGCTCGAACGGCAGCTCGATGCCCAGCCCGACCGACATCCCGCCCGCGTCCGAGCAGCCCTTGTTCGCCGCCTCCATGACCCCCGGGCCACCGCCGGTGATCACCGCGAACCCGGCTTCGGCGAGCGCGGTCCCCAGGGCCCGGCCCTGTGCGTACTCGACGTGGTCACGCGGGGTGCGCGCGGAACCGAACACGGTGACGGCCCGGGGCAGCTCGGCGAGCATCCCGAAGCCCTCGACGAACTCGGCCTGGATGCGCAGCACCCGCCACGGGTCGGTGTGCACCCAGTCGCTGGGACCGCGGGAGTCGAGCAGGCGCTGGTCGGTGGTGGTGGTCTCGTTGCGCTGGTCGCGGCGCAACACCACGGGGCCGCGTCGCTTCTCGTCGGGGCGCCGGTCCCCGTTGGCGGTCATGGCGCCAGGGTAATGACGCGGGATGAGGCGATCAGGACGCAGGGCCTGTTATGTTGGCTGTTATGGGTGATCTGGACCGGCTCCACGATGCGCTCGACCGTGTGGGTGAGGGGCCTGGCCGCCCGGTCTCGGCACATCTCGACCCTGCCTTGACCGAGGCCGCCAAGGCGGCCGTCGCGATGGGGCTCGCCGACTCGGTGTCGGCCCTCACCGGCGACGCACTCTACCTGGAGCTGCGGCGGCTGGCGTTGGGGGCCGCGCTCGAGGAGCACTACGAGCGGTATCCGGAGGACCGTCCCTCCGTCGCGGAGGTGGCACATCGCATGGCCGTCGTGCGCAAGCTGCCGATCGCGGACCGGCCGAATCTGCTGACCCTCCTGGAGGACATGGCCGAAGCGCTCGATCAGAACGTCCACCCCGAGGACCTTCTCACCGCGACGATCGGCCACTTGGCGATCTCAGGCAAATCCGCCGCGTGAGGCAACGGTACAAGCTCGACCGCACCAGTACACCCGCACACGTCGTACTCGACAACGAGGCGCTCGGCCAGATCAGCACCGGCCGACCGTCGCGTCCGCTGATCGTCGAGCTGCAGTCGGCGTCCGAAAGCGGCGGACTGGTCGTCCTCCCGACGTCCGTCCTGGTCGAGCGGAATCACAACCGCACAGCGCCGGGGGCAGCCGAAGCAATCCGGCTCCTCCGCGACGCTCGTCTCGACGAGCTCACCGAGGGTCGCGCGGCTGAGGCCGTCGCCCTGCGAGTCCGGTCGCGGGGAGGTGGCTCGGTTGTGGACGCACACGTCGCGGCAGCCACGCTCGCCGTCGTCCGGCGGTTCGGAGGGACCGCGACGGTCGCCACGTCCGACCCGGCCGACATCACCCGGCTCCTCGACGGCGCCGACGACAGAACGCGGCGCGCCGCCACCGGTGTGCTGGGGCTATAGCCGCGTTCAGCCGAGGAAGCGGCGGAGGACGGCCGTCGCGTCGGTGATCTGCCGGACGTCTACGTGCTCCTCGCGGGTGTGGGCGAGGTTCGGGTCGCCCGGCCCGTAGTTGAGCGCGGGAACGCCAAGGGCCGCGAAGCGCGCGACGTCGGTCCAGCCGTACTTGGCCTGTGCGGTCGCGCCGGTCGCGGTCAGGAACTCCCGCACGGCCGGCTCGGCGAGCCCGGGCAGCGCGCCCGGTGACAGGTCCGTGACCGCGACCTCGAAGCCGTCGAAGACCGCACGGACGTGCTCCTGTGCGACGGCTGCGGTCCGGTCCGGGGCGAACCGGAAGTTGACCGTGACCACGCACTCGTCGGGCACGATGTTCCCGGCCACCCCACCGTTGATCCCGACGGCCTGCAGGCCCTCGCGGTACACGCAGCCGTCGATGTCCACATCCCGGGCGGCGTAGCCGTTCAGCCGGTCGAGAACCTCCGCGGCGGCGTGCACGGCGTTGTCGCCCAGCCAGGACCGCGCCGAGTGGGCGCGCCGCCCGCGTGTGCGGACCTCCGCCCGCAACGTCCCCTGGCAGCCGGCCTCCACGGTGGCGTTGGTGGGCTCACCGAGGATCGCGAGGTGGGCACGGAGCCAGTCGGGGTGCTCGCGCTCGATGCGGCCGAGTCCGTTGCGGGCGGCCTCCACCTCCTCGCAGTCGTAGAACACCAGCGTGAGGTCGTGCCGGGGCTCGGTGATCGTGGCGGCCAGATGCGCGATGACGGCGTCGCCCGCCTTCATGTCCGAGGTGCCGCAGCCGTAGAGCAGATCACCGTCACGTCGGCTGGGTAGGTTGTCCGCGACCGGGACCGTGTCGAGGTGCCCGGCCAGCAGCACCCGCCGCGTGCGCCCGAGGTGGGTCCGGGCGACCACGGCGTCGCCGGACCGCAGCACCTCCAGATGCGGGGCCTGAGCACACAGCGCCGTCTCCAGCGCGTCAGCCAGCACCGCCTCGTCACCGGAGACGCTGGGCACGTCGACGAGCGCGGCGCAGAGGTCGATGGGATCTCCAAGAAGGTCGAGTGTCGTGGCCGCGGTCGTCATGGATCGGGACGCTACGCCGTCGCGTGTGGCCTTTTCGGCCGGTCGAACGACTCCAGTCGGTGCGGCCACCTGGCAAGTGCACGCCCCGGAGCGCCCGAAGTGGCCGGGCTCTCAGCCAGCCCTTGTACGTTCGTCCCGCACAGTACGTTCGTCCCGCACAGCCTGGGACGAGGCGTCGCGGTGCAACAGACGGGCGATCAGCCCGGGCCGCCGATGTCGGGCGTCTCCCGCTCGGCGGCATCGGACAGTGCCGCACGGGCGCGCAGGAATGTCGCACAGCGGGCACAGCGCGGGCCGGGTGGGCTGCGCAGCGAGGCGCACAGCACGACATCACCGCACACCGCGACCCGCCGGCCCTGACGTTGCGCCACCGCACTGGCGGCCATCTCCTCATCGGTGACGGCATGGTCATAGCCGTCTATTATGGACGTCTGCCACGTCGTGTTGAGCGGCTCGATCACCCGGGTGAGCCTGCGCCGACCCAGATCGCCGCAGCATGTACCTACCGCGGCAGTAACTGATCCACCGCATCGATTCAGCCATGATCGTCTAGCGCCGATTCTCGCGCAGCGAGTTCGACCCCCAAGGCAGACCGGCCGACACCGGTTCACGATCGCCGCGAAACCGAGGGCTCAGGGAGATAGGGCCTCCCCTGGCCTGGTCGAGGACCCGGTCCGGGTTGTCCTCGGCCCGTCGCAGGTCAACGAAGTTGCAAACTCGCGCGGCATCCGGCCGCCGCCGTTCGGGGTTCACCCGAAGCTGACCACGCGCAGGACGATCACCGTCGCGGTCGGGTCGCGCACGATGGCGTAGAACATGAACCCCTGCTCAGCCATCGGGATGCTCCGCTGGTCGGAGCGTTCGTTGTAGGTCGCGTCCGGGTCGGCGGTGGGGTTCTCGAGGAGCCGGCTGAGGCGGCGGTCGACGAGGTCGCGCAGATCCTCGGGGAGGTCGCGGTACTGCTATGCGGCGATCTCCAGCCATACGGGCCTGTACCGGGGCATCCCGAGTGTTTCGGGTCGCCGACTACAGCGTGGTCCAGTTGCCGTACTCGTCGCGGACTGACAGCCCGGCGAAGTTCCCGACCCTGGCCCGTTCGAGCTGTGCGCGCTCGTCGGCGTTGAGCGGGTTGGCCGCCATGGTGGCCAGCGCATGCCAGCGGGCGAGCACGGCCTGCGGTCCGGCGAGGTCGAGATCATCCGCAGCGCGGGTGAGTGCGTCGCGAAGGTGGGTCTCGAAATGGTGCTCGTCGCCCGGGGCGTGCTCGGCCAAGGCCGCGCGGATCGCCGGACCGGATCGCTCGATCGCTACAACGGTCACCGTCGTCATCAGCCCAGTATCCTCTCCGACCGGCGGCGGTCGGGAGGATCCGGACGGCTCGACGCGCCGAACGCCGGCATGCGGGCCCCGTCGGACATGGCGAGCATCGCTGACGCGGAAGCACGAGTAAGCGGTTGTCGGCGGATCGCGGCTATGGCGACATCGTGTGCCGCTACCTGGACCCGAACCAGCTGGTCGTCGACGCCTGACGTTTCGTCGGCCTCGCCGCTTTCATGTCGAGCGCCCCCAGCCGATCGCGCTGCCCACGCTCGCGGTGAGCGCTGCGGTGCTCGTGGTCGTACTACACTCCATGACACGCATTGGGGGGGTGGCACGGTGGAGCCGAGCGCGTCAGAGCAGGGAGCGCACCCGCAGGTCAGGCAGCGCGGCGGCAAGCACGTCGAAGTCGTGGTCCCGGTGCACCAGCGTGGCGCCGGTGCGGACCGCGACGACCGCGATCAGGCAATCGAGGATCTTCCGCACGGTCTTGCCACCAGCCCGAGCTGCGCGGTAGGCGATCGCGGCGTCCCGATAGTCGAGTGCCCCTTCGACCGGGAGCAGGCGAAGCCCGTCAGTGAGGGTCCGCAGCTCGGCGAAGACCCGGTTCGAGTTGGCTCCAGCCAGCAGCTCCATGACGATCGGCTCGGTGGTCGTCACATCTGCCGGAGCCTCGCGGAGCAGTCGCCGCACCTCGATGTTCGCGGAGGACCCAGTGCGGCGAAAGTATTCGATCCACGCCGAGGAATCGATCAGCTCCACTCGAGATCCTGGATCTTGGAGCGGCGCATCTCGTCGAGGTCGCCCTCCCAACCGATACCCTCCAGGCCGGCAAGGAACTCCGGCGACAGTCGCGGTCCCACGAGGCGACGCAGCGCCAGGTCCACGGCCTCCTTCTTGGTCTTCAGGCCGAACTTGCGCATCGCCTCGACGACGAGCTCGTCATTGATGTCGATGTTGGTGCGCCCCATACACCAACGATACACCATAGCGCTCGGGCTGTCGGTGGAACCGTGCATGGCCCGGCCCAGGCTGATGCCGCCGTCGTTGCAGGAGTGGGTGAGGGCCGCGACCAAGCCGAACAACCGCCTACGCCGAGCACGCGAACGCGTCGAATCACCCCACGCGACCGGTGAGCCACTAGTGCAGCGCCGCAGAAGTTCTTCGGGGGTTGGCTCGAGTCGACATCACGCGTAGAGGCCGGGCGGCGTAGGGGTGCGCCGTGGGCCGCCACCCTCCGAGTTGCGGCATGAATCCGGCCCCCGGCGGCCATGGTTCCTGCTGTACCGCGTATTGTGCTCGACTCCAGGCCACCATGATCACCGGTTCGGCGCGTTTCCGGCCGGATCCGACCGGAGAACGCGCCAGGCTGGTGATCTTGAGTCTGGCCGAGGCCGCCGACGTGCTCCGAACCTCCGACGGACTTCTGCGGCGCTGCACCAGGGACACGTGTGGAGGTGGTGCGGGGATCCGGCTGACAGAAGGTGCCGAGCGCTGATCGATGTTCGGGAACCGTCAGCCGTGCCGAGTACGGTTCCGGGTCCGCGTGAAGCAGAACCGTCACCGGCCCCCGTTACCGTCGCTGAAAGAATGGCAACGGTGGCATCCCAGGGTCCGGTGGGCACCACGGCCGGATACGGTCGGCGTTCGTGAGCACCGCACCGCGCCGTGAGGGCGCCTCCGGCACCGGCCTGGCCACCGTCACCGCCGACGGTGTCGTTCTCGACACCTGGTATCCCGCGCCCGCCCTTGGCCCGGACGCCGAGGACACCGCGGCTGCCCTCGGGGCGTTGGCCGGTCACGACCACGACCGCGGGACGGGGACCGAGGTCGTCCGCACGGCGATCGGTTCGCTCGCCGACGCGCCCGCGAACGCACACGAGGTCTACCTGCGGCTGCACCTGCTCAGCCACCGCCTCGTCGCACCCAACGAGATGAATCTCGACGGGATCTTCGGGCTGCTCACCAACGTGGTGTGGACCAACCACGGCCCGTGCGCGACGCCGGGTTTCGAGCTCACCCGAGCCCGCCTGCGGGTCCGCGGCCCGGTCACGGTGTACGGGGTCGACAAGTTCCCGCGGATGGTCGACTACGTGATCCCGAGCGGTGTGCGGATCGCCGACGCCGACCGCGTCCGGCTCGGGGCGCACCTCGCCGAGGGCACCACCGTGATGCACGAGGGCTTCGTCAACTTCAACGCCGGCACGCTCGGCGCGTCCATGGTGGAGGGCCGGATCTCCGCGGGCGTCGTGGTCGGCGACGGCTCCGACCTGGGCGGCGGCGCGTCGGTGATGGGCACCCTCTCGGGCGGTGGCAAGGAGGTGATCTCCGTCGGGCGCCGGTGCCTGGTCGGCGCCAACGCGGGGATCGGCATCTCGCTGGGCGACGACTGCGTCGTCGAGGCCGGCCTCTACGTCACCGCGGGCACCAAGGTGACCCTCCCCGACGGCAGCACCACCGCGGCCCGCGCGCTGTCGGGCCGGCACGGGCTGCTGATCCGCCGCAACTCGGTGACCGGCACCGTCGAGGTCCTGGCGCGCACCGGCGAAGGTGTCGCGCTCAACAGCGCCCTGCACACCAACGACTGAATTGACGCTATTCTCGTCGTTCGTGCCTACTGCCTCGCCGCGCCGCGTGCGGCGGCCTTCGATCAACGTGCCCGATCTGCCGGCGCCGCTCACCGCGGCACCGTCGGACCCGGCCCCGCATCACGTGCGGGCCGCGCTCGACCTGAGGCTGCGGGCCTTGCTCGCCCACGATCCGGGCACCCGCATCGGCGCGGACATCGAGGACCTGCACCAGATGCGGGTGTCGGTCCGGCGGATGCGGGCCACCCTCAAGGCCGCTCGGCCGCTGCTCGACGCGTCCTGGGCCGACGGGCTGCGCGCCGAGCTGGGCTGGTTGGGCCGGGCCCTGGGCCCCGTCCGCGACCTCGACGTCATGACGCTACGGCTGAACGGGGAGATCGCCACGCTGCCCGAGCACGAGCGCGCGGCGGCGGAGGTGCTGGTGGGAGCGTTGCAGGCCGAGCACGCGGCGGCCCGCTCCGAGATGCTGGCGGCGTTGAACGCCCCCCGGTACACCTCGCTGCTCGAACGCCTCACCGACGCGATCCGGTTACCGCTGCCCACCCCCTCGGCCACCCAGTCCCAACCGGAACTGATCGACCTGGTGCGTGCGCAGGCCCGCCGGCTGCGCAAAGCCGTCGACCGGGTCGGGGAGGACCCGCCCGACGAGGTGCTGCACGCGTTGCGGATCGACGGCAAGCGGGTGCGCTACACCGGCGAGTTGGTGGAGCCCGCGCTCGGGAAGTCCGACCAGGGCAAGGCGGTCCGTCGCCTGCTCGCGGCGACAGCGGAGCTGCAGGAGGTGCTCGGTGACCACCAGGACGCCTGCGTGGCCGAGCAACGGATCCGCCAGCTGCTCGACGGGCTGAGTGCGGGTGCGGAGTCGATCGACGCGC
>JBOHEP010000089.1:0-4690 GCA_050701075.1 Pseudonocardia sp.
CGTCGCCATCACCGGATGAAGCACGAGGGCCGATGGCGGCTCGAGCAACCTCGACCCGGACGTTTCTGCTGGACCAGCCCGTTGGGGCGGGTCTACCGCACCCGCGGGGAACCCATCGACCCACCCCATCCCCAGCCTGCGCCCCGCAGCCCCGAGGAATCAACAGAACTCGACGAACCCGATTCCCGGATCCGATTCGCGGGACCACAACCGATCCTGTGGCGACCACCCCCCGACCCGACCCCGGCGCCCCGAACACCACCTGGTCGGCAGCAGCCCGAGGACGATGAGCCACCGTTCTGACGGAGCGGATGACAATGGCCGCGTTGTCCGTCGCGGGCTCCCGTTGCCGGCTGGTGGACCCCGCGTTCCGGCCGGCGGACGGCGAGCACGTTCGGCCGGCCTCAGGTGCGAAGCCAGCGACAGCTGTAGGGTGCGTCACCGACGTCGAGTCGCTGTGGTGCGCCCAGAACATCACTCGTGTCGGCGTTCCTGGACGGCCCTGGTGCAGCGCCGCAGGAGTTCTCCGAGGTTCGGTCGGCGAGGGCAGGCGTGGAGGTGGGCGGGTGTCGAGGTGGGCGGCAGGTGACGGGCGCTTGATCGATTTCTGGGAACCGTCAGCCGTGCCGAGCGCGGATCCGGGTTCCCAACCGGTGATCACGACACCATCGGGGTCGCGCTGACCTGCCGAGATCAGCGTTTCGGTACGGGAAGCCGCACGGGATGGGGCTCCGTGTTCCCGATCGACGATCACGAAGCCGGCGGCGTGAACCAGAACACCGATGAATCTATGCGGTGCTGAACAAGGCTCGCCGCGGCGCTGATCGACAGCGATCACTTCTCCGGAACGGCGGACACCGAGGAGCAGATCCCCCGCGTGAGCAAACGCTCGGGCCGAGCATGATCCGCGACAGCACCCCGCCCAGGATATGATCCCTCTCAGGTTGATCCGTCGCCCGGTCAGAGCCCGCCGGTGTTCAGCAGCAGGTTCGGAGTGCCGCCGACCTCGCCACCCTCGATGACACCCGGTGTCGCGTTGTCGACGATCCACTGCTTCACGGTGCTGCTGGGTGCGTCGCCGAAAGTCTGCATGTAGAGCGCTGCCACCCCGGCGGCATGCGGAGCAGCCATCGAGGTGCCGGAGTAGGGCAGGCTGCCACCGCCAGGAACCGTCGAGAAGATCGATGTTCCCGGGGCGTAGAGGTCGACACACGGGCCGATGCTCGAGTTGGTGGCACGCCGGTCGTCCATTGTCGAGTTGGCCACCACCAACACGTCGTCGAACGCACGGGGGGCGGCGGAGCAGTCGTCGTCGCCGGTGTTGCCGGCCGAGGCCACCACGAAGATCCCCGCCTCGGTCAGCGTCGACAGTGCCACCATCAAAGCCTCGGAGGCACCGTAGCTCCAGGACATCACCGCCACCGCCGGGCCGTTCGTGTTGCGAGCCACCCAGTCGATACCGCCGATCAGCGAGGACAGCGTCCCCGCGCCGGTGCAGTCGAGGACCTTCACCGACTGCACCACCGCGTCCTTCGCGACGCCGTAGTCGGTCGATGCCGCGATTCCCGCCACGACGGTTCCGTGACCGTCGCAGTCGCCATCGATGCTGTCGATGGTGTTGAGAACTGCAGCCGCGCGCCCACCGAACTCCGGGTGCTCGGTGTCCACCCCGGTATCCAGGACATAGATGGTGACGCCGGCACCGGTGGCCGTAGCGGTGTAGCTCCCCGACAGCGGGAGTGTGCGCTGGTCGATCCGGTCGAGCCCCCAGTTCCGCTGGTCGGCAGGGGCGCCCTCGATGAGAGGGGCGGACAGTCGCAGGGTGCGGGGCGCGAGCCGAGCAACCTGCCGGTCCTGTTCGGCACCGAGCACTCCGGGATACCGGAGCACGCCGTCGAGCTGCGCCGGGGTCAGTCGGGCGGCGAATCCGGCGATCGCGTCCTGAAAGGTCGCGGTCGGCTCGATGTCCACGGCCAGCGCAGCGGCGGAGGCCACCGCGGGACTGCTGGCGAGCACCACGTAGGCCATCGGAAGATCGTTGCTACCGAGAGTCTGGTCCTGGGCTGCGCCACTGCCGGGCACGCCCAGGGCCACGAGGACCTGGAGGGCGAACACGAGAGGAATGGCGCGCCCGAGCAGAGGAATCACGTGACGCGACGTTATGGACTCTTCCCGGCTGAGAATAGGGACACGATCGGGGCTGGAGTGACGAATGTGACCACAGAGTGATCAGATGTCACTCGCGGTCGAGCCGTTCGCGCCGCGCGAGGAGGATCGCCCAACGCGGATCACCGTCGGGAAGCGCCCGGAGCAGCCGCTCGGTGAGCTCCGCGTCGTCGCGACCCTGCGGGCTCTCCGCCAGAGTCCATTGCGCCTCGATGTCCCCGCGGTCCAGAACGGCGTGGCGCAGCGTGGCCTGGAGGTACTCACGTTCCTCGCGAATCCCTGGACACTCCGATCGGGGCAGCAGCGGCCCCCGATGAGCACGTGCGGCGTCGCGGATCCGGCCCTCACGCAGTGCCCGCCGTACAGCGAGGAAGTCCGCGTCCACCCGGGCGTGCAGGCGATAGGGCTTGGCGCGAACGACAGCCGCACCGAGCTGGACGCGAAGCCGGTGCACCTCGGCTCGTGCCGTGATCGGGTTGCCGTCCTCCCCGTAGACCTCGGTGGCCAGTTGTTCGGCGGTCAGGCCGTCCGGGTGCAGCGCCAGCAGGGTGATCATCTCGGCGTGCCGCTGGCTCAGCGGGAGCTGCTGGCCACCGAGCTGCGCCGTCGGCCGAGCCGCGCCAAGGAAGGTGAGTGTCAGGCGCGGCACGTCCGACGTGCGCGGCCCGTTCGTGAGCAGGTAGCCGTCCGTAAGTGGTTCCAGGACTCCCTCGACGCCGCCGGCCAGCGGGACCCGCAGGCCCGGTGCGGGCCGGTCGACGCGGCTGGGCAACGTGTGGTCGGAGTCGAGATCCGGAGTGAGCACCCGGCCGGTGGGGGTGACCAGGGCGCGGCCGGCCCCGGACAGGTGATGGGCGTAGCGCCGGAGCAGTCGCTCGTCGCGACGCAACATCTGGAGCTGCAGCTGACTCTCGGCCAGCTTGGCGGCCGCGGAGACCAGCGTGATCGTGCCCGGGTGGAACATGCGCATAGGCCCCGTCACGTCGACCACACCGATGACGCACCCGGTGTCCGGGTCGCGCACCGGACTCGCCGCGCAGGTCCAGGCGTGATAGGTACGGACCAGGTGCTCTGCGGAGTGGATCTGCACCGGTTTCCCGGATGCCAGCGCGGTGCCCATCGCGTTGGTCCCGATGGCGTTCTCGGCCCACCGGGTACCCTCGGTCAGTCCGACAGGCTCGGCCAGCGCCATCACGTCGGCCTGGCCCTCGCACCACAGGATGTGGCCGCCGGCGTCGGTCACGATCATCATGTGCATGGCCTCGCCTGCGACGTCGACCAGGGCATGGCGCAGCAGGGGCAGCGCCTCGGCGAGCGGGTGCGCGCGGCGGATCTCCCGGACCTCATCTGGACCGAAGACCTGGGGCGGGTCGGCGCGATCCGGATCGATGTGTGCCGCGAGGGAACGACGCCAGGAGTCCGATACCACCGGTCGGGGTGATCCCGATCTTGTCACCGACCTGCCTTCGAGCACGGCGTCCCGGATGCGGGCCAACGACCTGGCGCGCTCGACCGGATCGTCGGTGGCCTGCCCGTCGGTGATCCGGCCGTCTCCAGCAGCAATGATCATCCAGACCCCCCTGGCGGCGTCGGCAGTGGTGGCTTGCTCGGTGTCTGTCGTGCGTGGGCAACACCTCAGCATGCCGCGTCCATATGGGGACGGCAACCTCAGCCGGATCCGCTGATGCGGATCTTCTCGACTCCGCACACCGGGGTAGATGCAACCTCAGTGCAACCCCAGCTGTTCTAGTGTCCGGGGACCGACCGTCACCAACCGCTGGAGGATGCAGATGGCTGTGTACGCGAAGCCGGGCGACGCGGGAAGCGTCGTCTCGTATCAGCCCCGGTACGACCACTTCATCGGCGGCGAGTACGTTGCGCCCACGAAGGGACAGTACTTCGAGAACCCCACGCCGATCACCGGGCAGGCCTTCACCGAGGTCGCCCGTGGCACCGCAGAGGACATCGAGCTGGCCCTCGACGCCGCCCACGGCGCGGCGCCCGCATGGGGCAAGACCTCGGCCGCCGAGCGCGCGAACATCCTCAACAAGATGGCTGACCGGGTCGAGGCCAACCTCGAGATGATCGCCATCGCGGAGGCCTGGGAGAACGGCAAGGCGTGCCGGGAGACCCTCGCCGCCGACATCCCGCTGGCGATCGACCACCTGCGCTACTTCGCGGGGGCGATCCGCGCCCAGGAGGGTGGCATCTCCGAGATCGACAAGGACACGATCGCCTACCACTTCCACGAGCCGCTCGGCGTGGTCGGGCAGATCATCCCGTGGAACTTCCCGATCCTGATGGCGATCTGGAAGCTGGCCCCCGCGCTGGCCGCGGGCAACGCGGTCGTACTCAAGCCGGCCGAGCAGACCCCGGCGTCGATCCTGCTCCTGAACGAGCTGATCGCCGACCTGCTGCCGCCGGGCGTGCTGAACATCGTCAACGGGTTCGGCGTCGAGGCCGGCAAGCCGCTCGCGTCCAACAAGCGGATCCGCAAGATCGCCTTCACCGGTGAGACCACCAC
>JBOHEP010000090.1:0-28598 GCA_050701075.1 Pseudonocardia sp.
CCAGGTGTGCCGATCCCGCAGACGGGTACCTCCAAGCCAAGGCGCTCCCCACCCCACGCGACAGACCGAGAGGAACTACTGATGTTCTTGCACAACCCGAAGATGATGTACACGGTTCGGGTCGACGAACCGAACCCGACGTTCGCGAAGATGCTGCTCGAGCAGTTCGGCGGACCCAACGGTGAGCTGGCGGCCGCGATGCGGTACTTCACCCAGGGCTGGAATGAGCCCGACGCGGCTCGGCGGAGCATGCTGCTCGACATCGCGACCGAGGAGCTGTCGCACCTGGAGATGGTGGCCCAGACACTGTCGATGCTGCTCAAGGGTTCTCCCTCGGAGTTGGTCGACCAGGTCGAGGGCAACTACCTCGGGGACCTGCTCGACGGCAAGATGCCCGACTACGTCGAGATGTCGGTGAACAGCGGACCAAACGTCCTCGGTGGCGGTGGCCCGCGGCTGACCGACTCGATGGGTGCACCGTGGACCGCGGCCTACATCGACACGATCGGCCAACCGGTGGCAGACCTGCATTCCGACATCGCAGCCGAGGCTCGCGCGAAGATCGTCTACGAGCGGTTGATCAAGCAGTGTGACGATGTCGGGTGCAAGGACACCCTGAACTTCCTGATGACCCGGGAGGTTGCGCACCAGAAGATCTTCCAGGCCGCGCTGGACTCGATCACTGAGAACTTCCCGCCCGGCACTCTGCAGGGTGATGAGAAGCTGGGCCACGCCTACGTTGCAGACTCGGGCAACTTCGGCGGCGGTCGCGGCGGAGGGAACACCGATGGGTTCGAGCTGGCCCAGGCGAACAGTGAATGGGGCTTCGAGCTGGACGAGAAGCCCATCAGTAACGCATCCAAGCAGGAAGTGCAGTAGAGCGTGTCCCATGGATCTCGTGGGTGGGTGCGGTAGATCCTGCTGGTGCTCGATCGCGATGACCTGACCGACGAGGAATGGGCCGGCCCGAGTCCGGGCCAGCGAGGAGAGGGCGGCGGCCGCCAACGGCCTCTCCACGGCGTCCACCCGGCCTGGCCGGATCGAGGTGCCGGTCCAGCAGCTTCTGGTGCCGGTGATAGTTCCGGGGCCGGGTGGACCGGATGTTCTCGCGGTCCACCCGGTGTTCCGCCTGGCTGACCACTGCGTCGTCGCGCACGTCTTTGATGGCCTGCCGCGTGCTGTGGTACTGAGCCAGTGCCTGGCCGAGGACGCCGGCCGAGGTCGAGCCTAGGCTCGTCTCTCGTGGGGCTCGCGGATGTGTGGGTCGTCGCCGGTCCGCCCGGCGCCGGGAAGAGCACTGTCGCTGACTGCCTGCTGGCGCTACTGGATCCCGTGCCAGCGCTGCTGGACAAGGACACCCTCTACGGGTCCTTCGTCGTCGCGACGTTGTCCGTGGCCGGGCGGCCGGCCGGGGAGCGGGAGGGTGCCTGGTACGACCAGCACGTCAAGGTCCACGAGTACGCCGGGATGACGGCCGTCGCGAGGGAGGTCCGTTCCGGGGGCTGCCCGGTTCTGCTCTGCGCGCCGTTCACACAGCAGATCCACGACGCTGCGCGATGGTGGTCGTGGGTCGAGGAGCTGGGCGGCGGTGCGGTGCGGCTGGTCTGGGTCCGATCCGATGCGGCGACGCTGCGGCGCCGGCTGGAGCGGCGGGGCTCAGCGCGCGACACCGAGAAGTTGGCTCAATTCGACGCCTTCGTGGCACGGATGCGACCCGCGGCCGCTCCTGCCGTCACGCATCTCGTCGTCGACAACCGGCGGACGGCCAGGGCATCCGTGGGAGAGCAACTGCGGGCGGCGCTGGACGTCTTCGGGTTCGAACTGAAGCAGGACCGCCTCGTGCACCGGACTCTGCCAGATGAGGAATGACGGTCACCGACGACCGCGATAACCGTTGCATGACTTCCTTGGTTTCAACCAGTGAAAACGCCTCTGGCGCCCTCACCGGTTGAAACCAAGCAGCGGCGTGTCGTTCTCCTTGGCGCCCGCGCATGCCAAGATCCGGCGCAACGGGTGTCGCCGCGGTGGCCGCCCGACCGGCGGGACAGACCGTGCTGGTGGCCGTTCGGGAGTTCCTGACGGGCCCCTCGGACCTGCTGGAGGCGATCGCCCGAGGAGACCGGGACGCGCTGGACCAGGCGCGGACCGTGCAGCGCTTGGTGGCCGGGAGTGCCGCTCTGCGGGCACAGGAGCAACAGGCCTACGCCACGCTACGCCGCGGCACTCGCCGACCGGCTCGTCGACGAGCCCGGCGCGGACGAGATCGAGGTCCAGGTCGCCACGGCCGCGCTGGTCGGGGTTCACCGCGCGTCGGTCGATCTGGTCCGCCGACGAGGCGGACGGTCCGGGCGCGATGCGGTCGAGTCAGGAGGAACGGGTCTACTCCTGCTGCACGGTGACGGCGTACGCAGATGGTTCCGGATCCGGGCGGGCGAGGAGCAGATGACCACGCGGTGGGAGCACGAGGTCAGTGGTCGCAGTCGGCCGTGGATGGACATGAGGTTCGAGCGCCTGTGATCGCGTCACATCCTGCGGGAACCGGCCACGGTGGCGGCGGTCCGGTCGAAGGCCCGGATCGTGGTTGTCTCGGCGGCGGAGAGCCAGAAGAGGCGTCGCTGGCGGCAGTGAGCGTTTCCGGCATGCCGGAGGCGTTGCGCCACCGCGTTCGCAGCTGCGACCAGAAGGCACACCGGTGCGTCGCCGCGAGGTCCACCTCGGCGGACCCGGTCGCCGTGATCGCGAGCGCTCGCCCGGGCTGGGAGGGGTGCCAGTCGCCGCCGGGGTCGCGGTGCGGGCGAAGGCCGTCCGGTGTCCGATCAGCGTCTCGGCGAGGCGAGCATGCGAGTCGGACGGGGGTGCCTGCTCCCGGACGTAGCTGTCGAAGAAGTACGGCATGTCGGCGCCGTGCCGCGCCACCGTGCGGGAACCCCTCGGTGGCCTCCCCGGTGGGTTCGGCGAACTCGTAGGCGTACACGGGCGCACGTGTGGCTGCGGCCTGGTCGGACACCACCTGCTGGCGAGCCCGTGGGTGCGGCCCTCGTCGGTCAGCACCGTGGCCAGCGCGATGCTCGGCGACTCGTACCGCGTGTGCGGGTACTCGGCCAGCACCGCCGCGGCGTCGGGCCCGTAGAAATCGCCGACGAGCTGCGGGTACTGCTCCGGCGTCACCGGGCCGAGCCCGTCGCCGAGCCGCGCGAGGATCAGCGACCGCATCTCGTCCCGGGTGCTGCCGGTGATCATCGGCATGTGGTTGCCCTGGCCGCTCCGCAGTGCGTCCAGCGGCTGTCGGGGCAGCGTGGCGGTGCCCGCGACGGGGAACCAGGGCAGGTCGGTGATCTGCGAGAGCGTCGCGTTGGACCGGTCCGGGTGCAGCGCCGCGAGCCGTTCGGCGGGCACCGCGCGCAGGCAGTCCACGACCGCAGGCGTCGTCGGTGGCGCATCCGAGGCCGGCCGCGACCTGCCGCGCGCGGTGCTGGGCTTCGGCCGGGGTGAGGAACTCGTTCGCGCACGGCCCGCTCTGCGTGATCGCCTTGTCGAACAGCCCCGCCGCGGACGGTGAGGCGAGGTGGGCGCAGACGCTGTAGGCGCCCGACGACTCTCCCCACAGCGTCACGTTGTCGGCGTCCCCGCCGAACGCGGCGATGTTGCGGCGCATCCACTGCAGCGCCATCTGCTGGTCGGCGATCCCGAAGTTGCCCGCCCAGGGGTCGGTCAGGGCCGGGTGGGTGAGGAACCCGAGGGCGCCGAGCCGGTGGTTCAGGGTCACGACGACCACGCCCTGTCCGCTGACCCGTCGCGGGTCGTAGCCGGCGCCTCCGCCGCTGGTGAACGCGCCCCCGTGCACGAACACCAGCACCGGCAGCGGTCCGTCGGCCGCACGCGACACGTGGACGTTGAGCGACAGGCAGTCCTCGGCGCCGGTGGACGTCGGCGGCGAGCCGGGCGGGTAGGTGTAGCTCTGCGGGCACATCGGGCCGGGTTCGGTGGTCTCCCGCACCCGTCCCACGGCTCGGGCGGGCGGGGCGCCTGCAAGCGCAGCTCACCGACCGGCGCCTGGGCGTACGGGATGCCCTGGAACACGGCGTGGTCGGCGTCGGCGAGGCCACGGAGCCGGCCGTCGGCGGTGCGCACGTCCGCGCGTCGTCCGCGATCCGCTGCGCGGGCACGGATGGCGGCGCCGGGGCGGGTTGCTGCGCGACGCCGGCGGCTGTGCAGCCCGAGGTGAGCGCCGCCGCGGCCAGCACCGCAGTCATCACCCGGATCCGCCGGGCCGTCACCCTGGTCATCGGGTGTCCTGCTTCACCCGCCGGTAGACGACGACGGCGGCGACGATCGTCCACACCATCGACAGCACGCGGCCGACCGGCAGGAACAGGTTGGCGTAGTAGATTGCCAGCGACAGCACCGAGAGCATGGCCAGCGTGCCGGCGACGATGCCGAGCCAGCGGGTCGGCTTGCCGAACAGCCGCTCACGGCCGAGTACCAGGGCCGAGCCGAGGACGAACACGCCGAGCAGGACGACGTTGACGACGCCACCGGCGTAGAAGCTCGCCTGGCGCAGGAACGTGACGGTCGTGTCGCCCGCCGACGGCGCGAGCACGGTGAGTGTCCCCGACAGCGCGGACGAGACCACCATGGCGGCCGTGGACAGGTAGCCGACCGGCGGCAGCCACCCGGCTCCCACCGCACGCAGGGCGGGGGAGAGTCCGGCGACGAACACCGCGAAGCAGGCCACCGAGACGATCTGCAGCCCCGCGGTGATCCCGACGGCGATCGGGTTGGCCGCGTAGAAGGCGGCCACCTCCGAGGCGGGGGAGCCGGGCAGCGGCAGCGGCCGGTCGACGAACGCTCCGGACACCGGGCTCACCGCGAGGTAGGCGGCGAGGAAGCCGACGGCGGCGAGGACGCCGACGACGGACGGGGCACGGGTGGTTGCGGGCATGACCTTCTCCTCTGCTCGGGTGGATGTCAGGCTTGGGGGTGTGGGCCGGGGCACGGGGAACGACCGTGTCCGTCGCCGACTACACCCGATCTTCGACCGGTTCCCTCATCAGGTCAGCTCGTCGGAGCGGCCGGCTTCGATGCGGGACCACTGGGCGATGGGGCGTCCGTTCGTACGCCAGATCTCGGAGTTCCTGGCGTCACCCCATGGCTGGGGCCAGCCGTCGGGCGAGTCCTCCCACGTCTCCTGACGGCCGAAGACGGTCATGTCCAGCAGCCCGTGGGTGGGGGCCATGATCTCGACGCCGCGACCGCCGGTGTAGTACGTCTCGAACACCCGCTCGCCGTCGCTGATGTAGCAGACGAGGTGGTGGCTCTGCCAGTCGCGACCCTCCAGGAGTTGCGCCGCTGTCTTCTCGACCGAGTACCACGGCATGTCCAAGCCCATGAAGTCCCGGTACCGGACGCTCTCCGCGTACGGGCCCTTGCTGAGCGTGGTGTACGTGGCGTCGCGGGAGTGGATGTAGGACAGCTCGCGGACCTGGCTGGTGAAGAACGTGCAGCCCTCGCATTGCTCCGCGGCGGGTTGGCCGGGCCACCAGGCGTGGAAGTACGCGATGAGCTGCCTCCGGCCTTCGAAGACGTCGAGAATCGTGATCGGTCCGTCAGGACCGATCACCTCGATGGTGGCGTCGACCTCCACCATCGGCAGCCGCCGCCGCGCCGCGGCGATCGCGTCCCCTTCGCGGGTGTGCGCCTTCTCCCGTGCGAACAGAGCTTCCCGCGCCTCCTGCCAGGTCTTTCTGTCGACCACAGGCGGGAGGGCCGGGCTAGGTGCTGGGTCGTTCATGATCGCCTCCACACGTTCGTCGCGGTTCTGCCCACCTTCGCACCAGAGCGAGCCGTCCATCAGGAACGGGTGGACGAAAGGACCGGGGATGCGGTCGAGTCGGCCGGACCGGCGACCCGGAAGTGCGCGACTCCGTGCGAAGCTCGATCGACGTCACCGGCGACTCCTCGTCCGCGTCCTGGGCAGCTGTCTCGACATCGTCCGACGTGCTCGGTCCGCGGAGCATCGGCCAACCGGCCCTGGGCCGCCGCACACGGCGCTCGGCATGATCCGGCCGGGTGGCCGATGCAGCGAGCGCGGGGAACCGAGGGTGGTGGACGGCCGGCGAGCACCGCCGGATGGACGGAGTCCCCCTGTCACGCCTACGCGCCCGGCCCGTCTCCCGTCTGCGCGCTGACTCGTCGGTTGGGTCTGGGTCGTCGTCCTGGCCGCGCCGGGCACCGACGATTCCCCCCGCACCGCGAGCACCCTGACGCGGCAGCGCCATCGCTGCGGGCCCGGGCGCGGAATAGCCTGGGCCACATCTGGTCGGCCCGCCCGGTGCGGATCATCACGCTCGGGTTCTGCGCGGTGGTCGCGGTGAACGGCATCGACGACGTCGCGTTGCTCGTGGCCGGGTTCGCGGTGATCAGCGTCGGCAACCTGCTGATCGGGCTGGCCTGGGTGGTCGCGGCCGCGTTCACCGTGCAGCTGCTCCGCGGAGTCGGGATCGCCGCGATGGACGTCGTCAGCAACACCCTGCTGCAGCGACTGGTTCCCGACCCGATGCTGGGGCGTGCCTTCGGGAACCTGTACGGGGCGATCGGGGGCGCCGCCGCGCTGTCCTACGTCGTCGGCGGCCTGCTGCTCGATGCGGCCTCCGCGCCCACGACGTTCCTCGTCACCGGTGCCGCCGGCACCCTGGCCATGTTCGCGGTGGCGTGGGCGCTCCCTCGCGCCTCGGCCCGGTCCCCGGAACCCCGACCGCGAACGAGCACGCGGTGAGCGCCCCTGTCGTGGTGGTCGGCAACGGGCCGGTCGGCCAGACCACCGCCCTTCTGCTCGCGCGCTGGGGCCTGTCGGTCGTCGTGCTCGACCGGCGGCCACGCCGGGAGGCGGTCGGGTCCCGGGCGATCTGCCAGCAGCGCGACGTGCTCGACATCTGGGCTTCGGTCGGCGCCGGGAAGCGCATCGCCACCGAGGGCCTCACCTGGACAACCGCCCGCACCTTCCACCGCGCGCGCGAGCTGTTCGCCGTGACGCTGGCCGACGAGCCCGGCGCGCGGTTCCCGCCGTCGTCAACCTCTCGCAGTCGCGCACCGAGCAGATCCTCGACGAGTGCATCGCCGCCCCACCCTCGATCGACGTTCGTTGGGGGCAACACGTCACGGACCTGACACAGGACGCCGACGGCGTGACCCTCACCTGCGCGGGCGGCGCCCCGGTCCGTGCGTCCTACGTGGTGGTCTGCGCCGGCGCGAGCTGCACCGAGCTGCGCGCCCGGCTCGGCGTCGCGTTCGAGGGGCGCTCCTTCGACGACCGGTTCCTCACCTGCGACGTCCTCGCCGACCTCCCGGGACGGGTGGCCGAGCGACACTTCCACTTCGACCCGGCCTGGAACCCAGGGTGGCAGGTGCTGATCCATCCCTGCCCCGGGTCGAGCTACCGCATCGACTGGCAGGTCCCGCCCGGCTTCGACCTCGACACCGAGCTTGCCTCGGGCGGCCTCGACCGGCGGGTCCGGCAGGTCCTCGGCGACGTCGACCACCGGGTGGGCTGGACGACGGTCTACCGCTTCCACTCCCGGTGCGTGGACCGGATGCGCATCGGGCGGGCGCTGCTGGGTGGAGACGCCGCCCACCTGATGTCCCCGTTCGGCGCGCGAGGGCTGAACTCGGGCGTGGCGGACGCGGAGAATGCCGCGTGGAAGATCGCGTTCGTGGCCCGCGGCTGGGCCCCGGACGTGCTTCTGGACAGCTACCACCACGAGCGGCACGCCGCGGCTTGGGAGAACCTCGCGGTGACCACGGCGACGATGGACTTCCTCGTCCCCGGCGACGCGGCCCGGGCCGCGCACCGCTCAGGGTCGAGCACGGCAGACCTGGTCTGGGACGCAGGTTCGTCAGTTCGGGCATTGCCTCGGTCGTGCCCCCAACTTGGCACTGTGCGAACCCATACGTGCAGGTCGGAGGGTTGCCGTTCGCTGCTGGGGTGGTCCACGCCAAGGTGCGGCGCGACGGCCACCGCGGTGCGGGTCGTCCGGTCTGAGCCCAGGCGCATCACAGAAGATCGACCGGCGTCAACACTGGTTGCGGGTGCGCAGGTGCGAGTCGCTGCGGACTGCAACCGCAACCGCAACCCTCACCTCCGGTCAGTGCGCCGCCCTGCGGCCAGGAGGAGTCGATAGCATCGACGCTATGTCGTGGGGTACCGTCGAACTGGAACCCGAGGTGCGGGACTGGCTTGAGTCGTTGCCGACGGCACAGTTCGCGACTGCGGCGTTCTACCTCGATCTGGTGGGAGAGCGTGGTCCGTTGTTGGGTGAGCCGTACCCGCGGCAGCTCGACGGCAAGCTCCGGGAGCTGCGCTTCCACCTGGAGGGGCGCTCTGTGCGGGTGACGTACTGGATCGCGTCGGGCCGACGGGTCGTGTTGCTGACGGTGTTCGTGAAGACGCGGATGCGCGAGACTGGCGAGGTGGAGCGGGCTCGTCGCGCGATGGCACGGTGTATGGCCGAGGAGCACACGGTGGAGGACGGCGATGGCTGAGACCGCGGGAGCCGAGCGGGAGTCGTGGTCCGGGCTGCGGGACCGGCGAATGGCGGAGCCGGGGGCCGCGGAGGCATACGAGGCGGTACGGCTTGCCTTCGAACTGGGCGCGGCGGTGCGAGAGTTGCGGCAGGCGCAGGGGTGGAGTCAGGCCGAGCTGGCGTCTGCGGCCGGGATGACGCAGTCGGCGGTGGCCAGGTTCGAGGCGGGGGGGACGGTGCCGACCTTGGCGGTGCTGGGGCGGGTAGCGCGGGCCCTCGACGCCGACCTGACCGTCCGTGTCGCTCCGCGCCCACATGTCGCGTGAGAGTGCGTTCTCGCATCAGCACCGAGCTGTCGTCGGTGCGGCGAAGGGCCTGCAAGTGTGGTCGGCGCCGTCGGGTGGCCGGCGGCTCACGGATCTACTGCCCGTGGCACCCAGTGGACGTCGTGCTCGGTCTCCGGCCCCGGGCGGCACCTCACCGATATGGAGGGACCCTCTTGACCTGGTTGCCTTCCAGGACGTACGACGCACTTGCGGTGACCCATCGGTACTCGTCACCGGGGTGCCGATGGTCGGGCATGTGTATGGTCATGTCGCTGTTCCCCTTTGGCTCAGGTCCGTGGTCGTCGCCGTCGTGTGCCGGGCGCGGCGTGTCGCTCGCCGTGGTTGATCGCTGACCCATGTCACCAGGGGTTGTGCAGCCAGCGGCATGGGGCAACACCTGCATTCCCGCTGTTGCCCCCCAACGCTGGATGCGGTGTCGCTGGTGGAGATGGAGCGCGTGGACCGCTCCGACGTGCTTGAGGGGGTGACCGAGGGGCCGATCTGGCCGCCGGTCGAGCCGAGGGCTGTCCGGGGTCTCAACGAGGGCCGCCGGTGGGGAGGTGGATCTCGCCGTGGCCGCCGGCGTCGGTGGCCACGGTCACCGAGACCAGCCGGGCCCGGCCCGGAGGCGGGCGGAGCGCACGTACCAGGCGGCGAGGTGGTCGGCGACGGCTTCGCAGGTGGCGGGCCGATCTAGCAGGTGGTCGAGGTCGCGGTGGTGCAGCCCGGTCGGTGACCCGGTCGAGGATCTCGGCGCGCATGGCGTCGTCGACGACGACGCCGGGATAGGTCAGGGTCGCGGTCTCGAACAGGAACGTCGCGGTGAAGTCGTGCCCGTGCAGCCGTCCCTCGGTCGCTGCCGGTTGCAGGCCGGCGATCCGCGGCGCTGCGGAGAAGCCGACGCGCACGCTGCCGCGCTACCGCGGCGGCGGACCATCCGAATCGTCATGTAGGGCGGTGGTGGAGCAGGTAGTTGTGCACGGTGGTGAAGCTGTCCATCGACGTCATACGATCGACGAACTCGACCGCGTCGAGATGATCGATCTCGTGCTGGATCACCCGTGCGACGTAGCCGCTGTAGCGCTCCTCCGTCGAAACTCCCGCAGGCGTCATGTAACGCACCGTGATCGAGGACGCCCGGTCGACCAGACCCATGAGACCGGGAACGCTGAAGCACCCTTCCCAGCCTCGCTCCGTCTGGCCCGACCGGTCGAGGATCACCGGGTTGATCATCTGCAGCAGTGGTGAGGACGGCCGGTCGGGGAAGACGTCGGTCTTGCGCACCTCGACCACCACAGCCTTGACCGACTCGCCGATCTGCGGAGCGGCCAACCCGGCGCCGTTCAACGCCCGCACCCGCGAGGTCATGCGCTCCATCAGCTCGCTGACCTCCCGTACGTCGATCACCGTTGTCGTCGGCCGCTTCAACCGCGGATCGCCGATGGTGACCACATCCTCGGACACCGCCCCCGACATCCACCCACGGTCGCTTCTCGCGAGCTCCACCCCGGCATCCCTTCGTTGATCAACTCGTACCGTTCGGGCCGTACCGGCCGCGGACCTGCTCGACGTTGGCCAGCAGTACCGAAACGACGGGGCGGTAGCCCGGGTGCTCGACCAGCCCCCGCAACGCGAGCCGCTCGTCGTGGCGCAGTAGTTGCGCGGACAGGAACCCCGCTGCGACCGCGTTGTCAAGAGCGTGGACAGCGCCGTCGTGATCGCCCAGCTCGGCCAGGACATGCGCGGCGCGGTAGGCGACGTACCCGTTGTGGGGCTCGCGCGTGAGAGCGTCCGCGACACAGGATCGAGCCTGCTCCACCTGCCCGACGCACGCCTCGATACTGGCCAGCCACAGCCGGGACCGCAGGTTCATCTCCCCGCGGTGGTCACCGGCACCGGCGGTGACGAAGCGGATCGCCGATGTCCAGGCGGCCCGAGCGGCATCGTGATCCCCGACAGCCCGCAGGAGAGAGCCCTTCAGCGCGCGCACGGTGATGTCGTGCGGGTTGGCGTCGACGGCCTCCTTCGCGATGCGCACCGCTTCGGAAGCGTCACCGGTCGCCAGGTGCGCCAGAGCGACAGGCCAGCGCGTGTTCGAGTCCCGCGGCGCGGTCGACAGGTACGGACGCGCCGACCGGATCGCCGCATCGTGTTGCCCGGTCATCACCAGGCTCCAGGTCAGCAACTTCAGCGCGGTCGGATGCGTCGGGTCGACGGCAAGGACCTGACGGGTCAGCGGCAGCGCCAGATCGGCCAGGCCCCCGTTGTGCAGCGCCCGGGCGAACGCCAACGCGGCGTCCAGACTCTCGGGTTGCTCCTCGTGAACCTGCTTCCCGATCTCGATGGCCCGCTCGTGCCATCCATGTCCCAGCAGATCCGGATCAGGGTCGTACGGGCCCCGACCGAGTGCGGATCGCGGGACAGCGCGGTCCCGACGTCCCGCAACGCGGCATCCAGGGTTGCCGACGACCGATCCCATCCCGAGAAGTAGCGCCGCCACGCCGCGTATCCGCGCGCTGCCCGCGCACGCGCGAACTGGGGCTCGATCTCCAGAGCCCGGTCCAGCAACGACACGGCTGCCTCGATCCGCGCGCGGTCGTTGGTCGATAGCAGGCTCTGCGCGCGCACGAACAACTCGTGCACCCGCTCGCTCACCGCGACTTCGACCGAGCCGATCGCGCAGACCCCCTCGGCGGCCCCTCCCCCGACGACCTCACGCGCGGTCGGCGACGGCGCGGAGACGGCACGCTGCGCGACGACGGCCACGTCGCCCTCGCCAGGGTCACCGCAATGTCGCCGTCGAAGCCGGATGCGGTAGGCGGAGTCGTGAAGGCTCACCAGCGCACCATCCGCGCCCAGGGCAGCGTCCA
Organism: Pseudonocardia sp.; assembly: GCA_050701075.1. Lineage (GTDB taxonomy): Bacteria > Actinomycetota > Actinomycetes > Mycobacteriales > Pseudonocardiaceae > Pseudonocardia. Next base: position 11,716 of record JBOHEP010000090.1, read on the forward strand.
CGCTGCGGACCAGCTCCGCGGACGGAAGCCCCTTGCTCGCTCGCTCGGCGCGGGACACGTACTCCCGCGAGTACCCGACACGATTCGCCAGCTCGGCCTGGCTCCAGCCCACAGCCAGACGGCGACGACGCAGCTCTGCCGCCAACGCCAGGTCAGCCCTGCGCCACAGCTCGTCGGCTCCCTCAGGCACCTCCGTTGAAGACCCCTCAGCTGGCACTTCCTACTCCACCCGGTTCTCCTGCTCACGAGCATCCACCGACGTCCAGCCACCCGCTCAAGCCCGGGCGTGGACGTGGCCGCAACCCCGCGCCGCCCGTGATCGTAGTGGCGCTCTGCCCTGTCCAGGGAGCGATTCACGAACGGCCGCCATGCTTCTTGACCCGGTTCGACTGCCAGGACCGGGCGGACTGGCTGACCCCGAAACGGCTGGCGGCGTTCCTGGCCGGCATCCGCTACTGCGGCTCGACCACGCCCGAGGTGATGCACGCCCGCATCGCTGCCGCCCCGGCCGGTGCGACCGGCGACCCAGGCGCGGCGGCGGTGCATGTGACCCGGGTGCTGATGGCCGCGTTGCAGGCGTTGATCGCCCAGATCGACGTGCTGACCGATCAGATCACCGAGCAGCTGCACGCGTACGCCGATGGGCACATCTTCCGCTCGCTGCCCCGCGGGCAGGCGCTGCTGGCAGGACGGCGTCGCCTACGACCCCGCCCGTCACGGCGGTGCCCAGCGCCTGGCCAGCGCCCCCCTGTCAGCTGCGTGACCGACCGCAAGTCCGCGTGGCGCTGCGCTGGAGCGCCGTCCCGCAAGCGGATCGTCCACCGGGCTGTGGGTGACGTGCCCCATGGCGCCGCGAGAGCAACCTGTCGTTGCCCGCCGGGCATTCGAAATCCGGTTGACCGCGGCTTGCGGCGAGAACATGTCGAGATCCCAGCCCTGGCTCCGTCCAGCATCGAATCGGCAAGCCAACCATGAAGGATAGATCCCATGGCACACGTACAACGTTTCGACCACATCGGCATCACCGTCGCGGATCTCGACTTGGTGACGGCGTTCTTCGTTGGACTGGGTCTTGAGGTCGAGGGCACCGGATCCGTGGAGGGCGAGTTCGTGGAGACCGTCTGCGGCATCCCGGGCGCGCACTGTGAGATCGCGATGCTGCGACCGCCCGACGGAGGGTCCCGGCTGGAGCTTGCGAGCTTCGTGACGCCCGATCACGTGCCCGGATCGCCCACAGCGATGGCCAACGAGCTTGGCCTGCGCAACGTGTCCTTCGAGGTCGGCGACCTCGAGGCGGCCGTCGGTGCGGTGGCTGCCGACGGGTACGGGCTCGTCGGCGGCATCGGCGAGTACGAGAACAGCGTGCGGATGGCCTACGTGCGTGGGCCTGAGGGGATCATCGTGTCCCTGTTCGATCTACCACCCCCGAACGTCAAGATCCCGCAGACACGGCCCTAGACCGGCGGCCTCGGTCCGGGCCCGGCCCCACTCGACCATGCGTGGGGTGAGGTCGATCGCCGCGACCACCGCGCCGCGCCGCGCCGCACCGCCGCGACGGCGACGTTGCCGTTCCCGGCGGCCACGTCCAGCACACGCTGTCCGGCACCGACGCCGGCCAGACACACGAGCTCGTCGGCAGCAGGCTGCAGGAGCGTCGCGCTGCGCGGGTAGTCGCCGAGTGCCCACCTCTCACGGGCGTCGTTCATCTGCCCTCCCTCGTCGCGCTCCGAGCTGCGGCCTCCGGACAGCTTGCGGATGACGTGCGGCTCGCGGTCCTCCAGTGTGATGCTGGTGAAGTCGTACGAGGAGCTGCTGGCGGCACAGGCCGTCCGGATCGCAGCGCTGCCCGGGTGATGCCGGCGAGCCTGGCGCAGGTACCGCAGGAGGCCGGTGAGCCCGTCGTCGTCGACGGTGCCGGGGCCACTGCCGTCGTGACCGAATGGGCACCGGACGCCTTCGAGCGCGTCGTGCTGGGCGATCGGACCGTGACGCTGGCCACGCCGGCGCTGCCCGACCCGAGCCACCCGGACGCCGCGCGGCGCGTTCGGGCGTTGATCGCAGCGGTCACCGACCGGCTGGTCCGCACGCCGTTGCGCACCCACCCGTGCTGCGCTGGCCGCACGTCGACGGCGCGATGCGATCGGTCCTCGATGCTTCCAGGCTGGGGATCGACGCGATCTGGGCGTGGCACGCCGGCCCGACGTCATCGTCGACCCACCAGCCGGGCACCACCGTGCGGCCCGCGCGGCCGGCTGGCTTCGTTGGTGCCTCGGGCGGCTGATGCTCGCCGGCGTCGACCCGCGTTGCACGGCTCCCTTGGAGCGTGCTCGCGGGGGTGACGCTGACCGCTGACGCCCCGTTCGCCCCACGGCGGCAGCACACCCCGCGCCGATGTTGTGGTGGTGCCTGACAGGATATACACGCTCTTACGAAGAGATTGCAACAAGGCTCCCCAAGGCTACGACCGCCCGAACGGGTCCGCGGTCGGCGATAAGATTACTCCGCGTTAGCCATGGTCGCCGCCTGCTGGTGGGTCGAATTTGAGGGCGGTCCGGCACCCCCGACAGGGCTTCCGCCACAAGTCCCCGACCTCGCGGAACGGGCCGACCTCTGGCTCCCGGAGCTGGACACGCTCACCTTCGTTCGAGCGAAGATCACGAAGCTTCGCCGGGTCGTGGCGTGTCGCCGTCAGCGGCTCGCCCCACCGGCAGCACTGAGAGCCGGTTGGCAAACACTTCGGGCGGCCGTCTTGTCGGGTTCGGCCCGGTCGGGTGGGGCGTGCGCCGCCCAAGGCAACGGCGGGCCCGCGCTGGGTGGACGGGCGGATCGTCAGCGGCTGGGTGCAGCGCCGCAACGGCACCATCATCACGCGCCTGCTCGACCGGGCGGTGGGCGCCGAGCACCGCCGGGTTGGAGCGAGGCGCGCACACGCTGGCGGCGCTGTTGGGCACCGACGGTTCAGTGTCGGTTCCCGGCGCCGCTGCGGGCGGAGCTGCTGGCCTGAACGGCTCGCCCGACTCCCGACCGGTCACTGACATACACCTCGAGGTGTATCGTGATGTCATGGCTCGAACCAACATCGTCGTCGATGACGTGCTCGTCGCGAAGGTCAAGCGGATCTATCGCGTCGGCACCACCCGCGAGGCGGTGGACCTGGCGCTGCGCAGGCTCGTCGGGGACATCAGCGACGACCCGCATGCCGGACTGCTCGCCCTGCGGGGCAAGATCGAGTGGGACGGCGACTCCGACGACGGACCGGACAACAACCCGGCCGTCGAGTCGTGGCTGCGCGGCGAGTGATCGTTCCCGACACGGCGGCGTGGGTGGAGTTCTTCCGCGCGACGGAGAGCACGGCCGACCGAACCCTCACCCGCCTGATCATCGAGAAGGCCCCGTTGGCCACCACCGAGATCGTGGTGCTGGAGGTTCTGGCCGGCGTCGGGTCGGTGGGTGAACGGCGCGCGGTACGCACGCAGCTCCTCGGGCTGCCGGTGCTGGCGCTGCAGGGCGTGACGGACTATGAGCGCGCCGCAGACCTGTACCGCGCCATGCGGCGGCGCGGCGTCACCGTGCGCAAGCTGACCGACGTCCTCATCGGGCTGTGCGCGCTGGACGCCGGCGCTTCGGTTCTTCACGACGACCGCGACTTCGACGCCATGGCGTCGGTCATCGACCTCGCCGTGCACCCGCACGACGGTTGACGGTTTCACCCGGTCTCCCACAGCGCGCTGATCGGCATCGCTCGCATCCGCGGCCCGAACGGAAGCGTCAGGCTCCCGGTGTAGAGCACGAGTCCGACGATGAAGTCGCTGCCCAGCCTGGACGCGAGGTGTCGCAGTCCGCGGAAGTCGTCGTCGCGCACCGTGGCGGCCGCTTTGACCTCGACTCCGACGACTCCGCCCCGTCGATCCTCCAGGACGGCGTCCACCTCGACCCCGTCCTTCGTGCGGTAGTGGTACAGCTCGGTCCGGCGATCCGACCAGCTCAGCTGTCGGCACAGCTCCATCAGGACGAAGCCCTCCAGGAGCGGGCCGAGGCCGCCGTCCGGCCGGACGAGCCGATCGGTGGTGAGGTCGAGGAGGTTGGCCGCGATGCCGGAGTCGACGCAGGCGACCTTGGGGGTGCCGACGGCGCGTGCGCTGAGGTTGCGCGACCACGCCGGCACCCGCTTGATCAGGAACACCTCCTCCAGAAGGCTGATGTAGCGGTTGACGGTGTTGCGGGACAGCTCCAGGGCGTTGCCCAGCGCTGCCGGCACAAGGAGCTGGCCGGAGCGGGCGGCGAGCATCCTCGTCAGGGCACGCATCGCGGTGCCGTTCTCGATCTCGGAGAGCTGGAGCACGTCCCGGTTGATGAGATCGGCCACGTACGAGTCGAAGAATTGTGCTCGACGCCGTGGATCGGGGCGGGCCACCGCCTCGGGGAAACCGCCGCGGGTCACACGCGCGGCGTAGCCCGCCCGAGACTCCTGTGACTCGTGGCGCAGATCCGGTCCGTCGCCGAAGACTGCGTCGACGAATCCGTCCGGCGTCCCTTCGATCTCCCCCTGGGACAAAGGCCACAGCTCGATGGTCTCCATTCGACCGGGCAGGGCGTCGGGGAGCCCACGCAGCCCCAGCACGCGCGCCGACCCGGTGAGCAGGAATCGACCGGGTCGGTGGTCGGTGTCCACCACCTCCTTGATGGAGAGGAAAAGCTCCGGAACCCGCTGCACCTCGTCGATGATCATCGGTTCGTCACCTGCAACGAACTCCGTGGGGTCCGAGCGCGCGGCGTTGCGGATCTCTGCCCGATCGAGGCTGCGCCACGGGATGCCCCGGTCGGCGCCGACGAGCTGAACCAGGGTGCTCTTGCCCGCTTGCCGTGCGCCGTTGACGAGGACGACCCGGGTGTCGGCCAGTGCAGCTTTGACGGCCCGCTCCGCGCGACGGTTCAGAATGCGTCCGAGAGGCGAGCTTCTTCGGCCAGGCACTTGCGTATCGTAGCAGTTCAGAGCAGTGACCTGGACGAATGGCCGCTGCTGTCGTGGACGTTTGGTCGCACTAGGTGTGGACGTTTGGTCGCACCTGCCATGGACGCTGTGCGCATCGTTGGCGCTGCGACGCGTCGGGGCGCGCCACCTCGCCGACCGTACCTACGCCGCGCTGCCCGGGGGTGAGAAGCAACGCGTCCTCATCGCCCGCACGCTCGCCCAGGACACCGATCACCTGTTGCTCGACGAGCCCACCAACCACCTCGACATCCGCTACCAGCACGAGATCCTCCAGCTCGTCCGGACCCTCGGGGTCACCACCGTCGTGGTGCTGCACGACCTGAACCTGGCGTCGCGGTACTGCGACGAGCTCGTCCTGCTCGACGGCGGGCGGGTCGTCTGCGCGGGCACCCCGGACGCGGTGCTCACCGCGGAGGTGCTCGAGCCGGTTCTACGGCATCGGCGTCGAGCGCCTCACCCACGGCAGCAGCGTGCAGCTGATCTTCGGTCCGCTCGACGTGGCTCAGGCACTCGGATGAGCGCCGTTCCGCTGTTGCTGGCCTCCGGGCGCAGCGAGCGGAGGAGGTCGTCTGGTGCGCCGTGCTTGCGGCGTTGTCGGCCCTGAACGCGTGGCGCACTCAACTCGATGTAGCGGCAGAAGGGGAGAAATGATGGGCACCGTTTCGCGATTGTCGTGGCTGCGGGCCTACATCGGCTACCAGCCGGTCGCCGAGCTCTTCGTCAGCCTGGGTCTCGCCGACCGTGCGATCGGTCGGACGATCTTCGAGACCGATCCTCCGCTGATTCCGGGACAGGAAGCCGAGATGCAGGGGATCCCCGTCCTGTCGACGACCTCCTTCCCGCCGCCGCGCGAGGAGCTGATCGCGTCTGGGCCCGACTTCCTCCTGGCCTACTTCAAGGGCGACTACACTGACGGCGTCCCAGGCCTTGCCACGCTGGACCAGTTGGACGCCGCCGGAGTAGACGTCTACACCGTCGACTGTGGGGGCGGAATCGGAGGTGAGGAGAGCACGTTCGACACCACCTACGGGGCACTCCGCGATCTCGGCGCGATCTTCGGCGTCGGCGAGCGGGCCGAGCAGGTGATCAAGACGATGCGGGACCAGATCGCGACGGTGCAGGAGAAGGTCGCCGACCAGCAACCGGTCAAGGTGCTCATCTACACCGGCGGCGAGGGCCCGCTCCAAGTGGTCGGGGGTAACCACATCGACACCCGGAGCATCGAGCTCGCCGGCGCCGAGAACGTTCTTGCGGATAAGACCTATACCTCAGTGTCCCTGGAGGCGGTCGCCGCACTGGACATCGAGGCCTTCATGATCATGCCCGACCTGGCCTCCTTCCAGGGCGGTCAGACCCCGGACATCAGCCGGCAGGTGCAGTTCTTGACGACCACGTTCCCCAACCTGCCTGCGGTGCGCGACCGCCGGTTCGTTCCGCACTACCTCTACACCGGCTTGAGTCCGCGCCAGTCCCTGGACCTGGACGGTCTCGCCCGCCAGCTGCATCCCGCGGCGTTCGAGTAGTCGACGACCTACGTTTGCTCGCCTGTTCGCACGGAGCCTGCGCCGTCATCACTGGGGATGGCATGGGCCGCCCGGCCACGCGCGGCATAACGCGGCCGGCGGCCGGCGGCGGCGTCCATCCTGTTCGGGGTCGGTACCGGGATCGGCGCGGCGTCGCTGACGGTCAGCGCGTTCGCCGGCGCCCTGCTCGGCACCGCGGCGCTGTTCCTGCTGGCCCGGGTGGGTGGGCGGGTCACCTCGATCAGGTCGAGTTGCCGATCGGCATCGTCACCGCGGTCGTGGGCGCTCCGCTGCTGGTGATCCTGGTGCGCCGATTCCAACCACTCAGCACCTAGTCACGTGTGCGCCCGACGCCGCCGTCCAGCCTGGACCTCGTCCTACCCAGCGCCGGTGTCGACCACGCCGACAACCACCCGTTCCCGCTCCGATCTGGCTGACTCTCAGCCGCCCTCGGCTCTACTCGCCGCAGCCCAGCGCACGCGGACGACGGCGAGTGCGGTCGCCGCGGTGATGGTGAGCCGGAGCTGTCCGCCGAGGTCCCGGCGCCATCGGGTCTCGTCGGGTGCTCCGCGGAACAGGTCGGTGGTAGGTGGTCGGTTCGTCGGGCCATGTTGCGCGAAGAGCCGCCCGGCTTCGGCCGTGATGTGGTCGTGTTCGGCCAGAGCCCATAGGTCGTAGAGGTCGCGAGCAGCGGCACGATCGAGCCAGGCGATGGTCTTCGCAGCGGCGAAGGAGGCCGAGGTCGGGACGGTGAGCTGTGCCGGTGGCGCGTCGCGATATCGCTGTCGGAGGGAGAGGCGTTCGACCGGCCACGTCGGGTAGCCCGTCGAGCTGAGCAGCTGGATGCGCACCGTCAGTCCGTCGGATGTGTGCAGCACGGCCGGCTCGACATCGCGGAGCTGCGGTAAGGCCGGATCCCAGCGCAGGCTGGGGAACTCCCGACGCAAGGCTCGGGGAACGACGCGATGAAGCTGCTCGGCGACGTCGCGGCGTGCTTCCACGGCGATGAGGTCGACGTCCTCGGAGAGCCTCCCGTCCGGCAGCAGCGTCCGCGCGAGCGCGGTGCCGCCGAAGAAGATCACTTGATCCGAGGCGTGGGCGCTGAGAGCGGCCAGCAGATGGGAGACCAGGTGGTCGCGGGCTACCTGACTGGGCGCGGCACCGAACTGCTCGGCGACGGCCTGTGCCTCTGCCGGATCGAGCACGTCAGCGTCCCGCAGCGAGAAACTGGTCGACGGCCGCCCGACGCCGTTGGGCTCGAGCCAGGTCGTGGAGCAGGTCAGTATCGGCGCGTGGCAGCAGCGCGGTGGCGGCGTCGTCGGCGGCATCAGGAACGTCGCCGAGCATGGGCCGAGCGATCAGGTCGAGCAGGGTCTGCTCGACGGTGGTCACCCAGCCGTTGCCGAGTTCGGTGCGGTGGTGTTGCAGGTCGAGCACCGCGACGTCGCGACGGACGAACAGCACCAGAGCGTCGCGATCGGCGAGCTGCAGCGGACGGCGGTGGCGCTGCACGGCGACCGTTGCGACGCCGACGGCGCGGGCCAGTGCGCCGTGGATCCGCGCGGCACTGATGCCCATCAGGGCTGCCCCGTCGGTGTGTCGGCCGACGCCCGCGATACCGAGTGCCACGGCTTCCAAGCCTGGCAGCCAGGGGAGTCCTACCTGGTCGTCGGGCACGACTGCGTAGAGCCCTGTTGCCAGCAGGTGCAGCGCGCCCGCTCGTTCGAGCCGCTGGAACTCGGGACGGGGGTAGGCGTACACCCCTTGGGCGTCGACGGGTCGCAGGACCCGACCACGTCGAACCAGAACCGACGGTACCCGCGCCACCGCTTCTGCCATCGCCGTGTCACCTCCGTAGGTCTCCAGCCTACGCTGATGACAGCGACGGCTTGATTGGCACGCGCGAGATCTACCTCGGCGGGATCTGTCGCCGGCGAATTCCCGCGTAGGTGCAGCTCAGCGCGTGTTGATCAAGGACGGACCGAGCGGACCCGCTCATCGTGGGAAGTCCTGACGACTCGTCGGGGCGAGGTGAACACAAGGCAACGTTCGAGCAGAGGCTCTGATGGTCAAGTTCAGGAACCGCAGGTGCGGAGACCGCCCGGCTGGGCGCCTTGTCGAAGGTCAGCATCTGGTCGCAGTTCTCTACGGTGACCGGGAAGCCGGAACCCGGGGCGAGGCCGACGTGGCCGGGCCGGCGCCACAGCCGGTCAGCCCGACGAGTAGGACCGCGGCCGGGGCGGTGGGCCGCGCGCCGTCCCCCACGGGTCGTCGTCACGAGTCGGCTCCCCGGTCCGGGTCGAGCTGGGCGGCCAGCAGCCGGGTGTAGGCGCCGCCGGCGGCGATGAGCTCGGAGTGCGTGCCGGTCTGCACGACCCGGCCGCCGTCCAGGACGACGATGCGGTCCGCGGTGCGGATCGTCGAGAGTCGGTGCGCGATCACCAGGGTGGTGCGGCCCTCGCGGGCGCGGGCCCTCGTGGCGGGCACCTCGCGCTCGCTGGCCGCGTCGAGGTTGGACACCGCCTCGTCCATGAGCAGGATCGGGGCGTCCTAGAGCAGCGCGCGAGCGATCGCCACGCGCTGGTGCTGGCCGCCGGACATGCGCGCGCCCAGCTCGCCCCGACCGTCGCGTAGCCCTCGGGCAGGGTGGCGACGAAGTCGTCGAGCAACCCAGAGCCGCAGGAGCAGGCTCGCGCACGTCGACTTGCCGGCCCTCGGAGTGCCCGACCAGCGCGACCGTCTCCCCCGGGGCCACCTCGAACCCGACGTCGGACACGGCGTCGCCGAGTCCGGTGGCGTAGCGGAAGGTGACGTCCCGGAAGCGGATCCGCGGCTGGTGCTGGCGCTGCTGGAGCGCACCGACGGCGGCGCGGTGCTGCTGGACGGCGAGCCGATGCGCGGCGCGGGCATCGGCCTGCCTCGCGAGGTTGCGGCTGCGGGTGGCCCTGCTGTGGCAGTCACCGCGCCTGGCCGCGGACCCTCGGCTGCGGGTCGGGCGCCTGGTGAGCGAACCCCTGCGCTCGGGCGGTCGCCGCCACCGGCCCGCGCCCGACGAGCTCGAGGCCCGCGTCGAGCGGGTCGGCGCCCGGGTCGAGTTGAGCCCGGAGCTGCTGGAGCGCTTCCCGCACGAGGTGTCCGAGGGCCAGCTCCAGCGGGCCTGCCTGGCCCGCGCCCTGATCACCGAGCCGGGCTACCTGATCTGCGACGAGCTGACGTCCATGCTCGACGTGTCGACCCAGGCCGGCCTGCTGGAGGTGATCGCCCAGGACGTGCACGACCGCGGCACCGGCGTCCTGCTGATCACCACCCGGTGCCGGACCGGCGGCGTCCTGAGGACGGATACTCAGCACATGAAGGTCCTCATGCTCGACGCGCCGCAGGCGATGTTGGATGAACGCTGGCGGCTTGGCCTCGACGGCCGCGACGAGATGTGGGACGGGGTGCTGCACATGGTTCCGCCGCCGGAGGATCCGCATCAGGGTCTGAGCGGCGACTTCTACCTGTGCGTCGGCCCGATCGCCAAGCGCCGCGGGCTCGTGCCCCGGATGGAGACCGGCCTGTTCGCCTCCGACGGCGATTACCGGGTCCCTGACCAGCTCTACCGGCACCCCGAGCACGGCTCTCAGCGGGGCGCCGAAGCGGACGCCGAGGGCGGGTTCGTGTCCGACATCCTGGGAATCCGCCTGCGCACGGTGGCTGGCGTCCTGCTCATCAGCTGGGACGACGGTTCCGCCAGCGTCTGATCCGGGCGGCTCGGCGGAGTTCCCACCAGTTCCCGCATCCTTCGCCGAACCTACGGTGCCCAACAGCGATGTAGCGGGCGTGAGCTGATCGCGCCGCAACCCGCTCGTACTGACCAGGGTTGACCAGATATCCTCGCCAGGTGACCGAGCAGGTGAACGTGTACGAGGCGAAGACGCAGCTGTCCAAGCTCCTGCAGCGGGTGGAAGCCGGCGAGGAGATCATCATCGCCCGCCACGGCCGCCCCGTCGCCCGGTTGGTGCCCGCACAGCGTGAACGCTCGCCGCGGGTGCCCGGAGCCTGGGCAGGCCGCGGTTGGATCGCCGACGACTTCGACGACCCGGGCGGCGAGTGGGGCGAGTTGATGGGGCTGATGGAGGACGGCCCGATCGAGCCGGTTCGGTCCGGTGACGGGGACTGATGCGGCTACTGCTCGACACGCATGCGCTTCTGTGGTGGCTCTTCGGCCTGCCGCGGTTGGGTCCGGCAGCGCGAGCGGCGATCGTCGACCCCGTCGCCGAGGTGTTCGTCTCAGGGGTATCGGCTGCCGAGATCGCGATCAAGCAGGCGAAGGGCAGGCTGGATGCGCCCGACGACCTGCCGGCCCAACTGGCCGCTAACGGGTTCACCGAACTTCGATTGAGCGTTCTGCACGGCTTGGCCGTCGCTGAGCTGCCCTCGCACCACGGTGATCCGTTCGACCGCATGCTCGTCGCGCAGGCGCGTGTCGAGGGGCTGACGCTGGTCACGGCCGACCGTGCGATGGACGCCTACGACGTCGCGATCCTTCCCGCGGACAGGTGAGCGCAACCGGGTGGGACGGCCGCTGCCGACCAGGACGAGCGTGGCGCAGTCGGCCGCCTCCCTCGCGACGCACCCGAGTGCTACCAGGAGCAGCGGCGGAGCCTCGGTCGTTCGTCCGGTAGGGCGCTCGACCGAGGTCGGTTCCTCGACGGGTTCTGGTGGGTTGCGGACCTTCCCTCGGCACGGCGCGCGCTGGTGCACACGCCCGCGTCCTCCCGGCGGCGGGGCGTCATGCTGGATCGGCACGATCTCGGTGCAGCGTGACCGCGGGTCCGCCACGCGAGGCAGCTACCGGTGATCTCGGTCGACAACGTCTCCGTCGCCTACGACCGGACGCTGGTGGTCGACGGGGTCAGCCTCGACGTCGCGCCAGGTCAGATGGTCGGACTGATCGGGCCCAACGGCAGCGGCAAGACGACCCTGCTGCGCACGGTCTACCGAGCACTCGCCCCCCGCGCCGGGCTGGTCAGCATCGACGAGACACCGGTGCGGTCGCTGTCGCCGCGCCAGCTCGCCCGCCGCGTCGGCGTCGTCAGCCAGGAAGGGGCGGCCGAGCTTCCCGATGACGGTGGCCGAGATGGTCCTGCTGGGGCGCTCCCCGCACCGCGCGCCGTTGCAGTCCTACACCCCCGAGGACGACCAGATCGCGGCCGCGGCGCTGCGCCGGGTCGGCGCCCGCCACCTCGCCCATCGAACCTTCGCGACCCTGTCCGGCGGCGAGAAGCAACGGGTGCTGGTGGCGCGCGCTCACCCAGGAGGCGGACCACCTGTTGCTGGACGAGCCCACCAACCACCTCGACATCGGCTCCCAGCACGAGGTGCTGGGGGTGGTGCGCACGCTGGCGTCACCACCCTCGTGGTGCTGCACGACCTCAACCTCGCCGCGCGGTGCTGCGACCGCCTCGTGCTGCTCGACCGGGGCGCGGTGGTGTGCGCGGGGCCGCCCGAGACGGTGCTGACACCCGAGGTGCTCGGTCCCGTCTACCGGATCAGCGTCCACGTGTTGTCGCAGCCCGGCTGCGTACAGTTGGTGTTCGCACCGCTCCAGGCCGAAGCCGACGTCGAACTCCCCGCCCGCGTCTCGTGAGGAGAACGCTGTGACCGATCGGCTCGCCACCATCTCCTGGCAGGAGTGGCTGCACCGCTGGGACGCCCAGCAGACCGGGTACATCCCCGACCGGGACGCCGCGTTCGCGCTCATGCTCGACGTGCTGGACCGTCTCGACGCCGCGCCGGGACGGCTGCTGGACCTCGGCTGCGGGCCGGGGTCGCTGGCGGACCGCGCGCTGCGCCGGTTCCCCGATGCCGCCGTGGTCGGGCTCGATCTCGACCCCGTCATGCTTGAGCTGGGACGGCGCACGGTCGGCGACCGGGTGTGCTGGGTGGCGGCGGACCTGCGCTCGCCGGACTGGGCGGAGCAGCTGCTCGGCGCCGAGTTCGACGCGATCGTGTCGGCCACCGCCCTGCACTGGCTCGACGCCGAGCACCTGCCACATATCGCCAAGTCGATGGCGGACCTGCTCCGACCCGGCGGGGTGTTCCTCAACCTCGACAGCCTCCTCATCGACACCGCGGCACCCCGGCTCGCCGAGCTCGCGCGGGCGATCAGCCGCGAGGCTGAGCCGGCCGCCGGCGCGTTCGAGGACTTCTATGCCTGGTGGGCGGCCCTGGCCGCCGAGCCGGAGTTGGCCGACCTGTTCGCCGAGCGCGACCGGCGGTTCGGCCCACGACGGCACGGCACCGGAACCACGATCACCGAGTGGGAGCGGGCGCTGCACGGAGCCGGCTTCGCCGAGGTCGCGACGCTGACCCAGGTCATGACCCGCCGACTGCTGACCGCGATCCGGTGAGACCGCGCTGCTGATCCACCGTAGAACGCTGGCGCTGGCTGGTCGTGGAGCCCCGCCATCTCTCGGAGCTGCTGGGAGGGGTCGAGCGGACCCATGAACGTGTGACGATCACGCGACACGGCCGGCCGATCGCAGTCGTGCTGTCGCCAGACGATCTTGAGTCGCTCGAGACGACGATTGACATCCTGGCCACCCCCGGCGCCCTCGCAGCCGTTCGCGACGGAGACGCCGAGATCGCGGCCGGCCACGTGCGTCGAGTTCGTCGCCGGGCCGCTCGCCGACAACCCGCATCGCCTCGGCAAACCTCTGCTCGGTCCGCCTTCTGGTCATCACGGGGCTCGGCGGGGCAGCTACCGGGTGATCTACGTGATCGACGACGACAACCGAAGAGTGGACGTCGTGCACATCGACCACCGCACCACTGCCTATCGCTGACCAACGTGCTCGTCTGGTCCAAGCCGAGGAGCCGGGGTGCCGCGCGACTGGTGGTGCGACATCAGTCAGACCTGTACTTCGCTGCCAACTCGGCGTGGTCGATGCGGGGGCGGTCACCCGCATCGTCGGCGGCGACGCCGTGCGACCCGCCGAAGTCGATCAGGAGGTGGCCGGTGCGTGGATGGCACAGCACCCCGACGCCGAGACAGCGTGTCGTGCTCGCCGAACAGATCCAACAGCTGGAGCTCGTGGCCGTCCTGGTCGAGGAATCGATCGACACTCGCCTCGCCGCCGGGCGGAACCGCGTGCTCCAGATTTGCTCCAGAGCCTTCAGCCAATGCGGCGACGACGACGCTGGACTGAAACCGGTACCGACCGACCAACAACGATCACATCCGCGCTGGCCGCCGGACATGCGCGCGCCCAGCTCGCCCCCGACCGTCGCGTAGCCCTCGGGCAGCTCCCGTGACGACGTCCTCACGGCCCTGCCGTCCGGGTCGGTGCGACCGCACCCGACTTCGCTGTCGTCGCGGGATGAGCCGCAGCAGTTGGGGCTGCTTCGGGTGCATCGCGAGTTCGCCGATTCGTGGGGCGAGAATACCGAGAAACGTTCGAGCGGAGGCCCGATGATCGAGTACAAGGAACAGTCGAGGACGCGCAGCTTCGGCCGCGTTGCTGATGTTGAGCAGCTGACCGGTCTGCCCGACGAGCGTGCGCAGCAGCTGGGGCAGCGCCTCGCCGTGACGGATGTTGCGGATGTCGAGCACGTCGCGCCGCACCACGAGGTCGAGGTAGCTCTGGAACCAGCGCCGTCGCTCCGCGTCACTCGGCTGGCGGAGAGCGGCCGGCAGTCCGCCGGCCAGGACCCTGCGGGCGTAGTCGACCCGGGTGGTGTTCGAGGTCTGTCCGCGCAGTCTGGACGGGTCGGTGAGCAGCACCTCGACGAAGCTCTCGTGCCGAGAGTCGATCTCGCCCTGGGTGAACGGCCAGACCGTGAGAACCTCGGCGCGTCCGGTCAACGACTGGGCGGCGCGGGGGATGGTCGAGTAGTTGGTGGAGCCGGTGACGACGAACCGGCCCGGTCGCAGCCTCCTGCTCAGCTCGGCCTTGATCGAGTCCAGGAGCTCCGGCACGCGCTGGTACTCGTCGATGAGGGTGAGCGTGTCGCCCGAGGTGCAGATCGACGGATCGGCGGCGGCGACGGTGCGGGTCGCGCGGTCGTCGAGGTCGACGACCTGCCCGCCGAGGGTGCGCGCCAGACGCTGCAGCAAAGTGCTCTTGCCGACCGTGCGTGGCCCGTACAGCACGACGACCGGCGCAACCCGCGGGCGGTCACGACCACCTGCTCCAGCCGCCGTCCAGCTCTTCGTCCACGTTCATGATCGAGCCGGCTCACCTGGGCAAATTGACGATGGTCAGCGCTTGCGGGCTACAACGGTCGCTCGTCTGATCCGGCGACAACAGTCCCCATCTTTCAACGACGATGGCAGGCGGCACTGTCAGAGATCCTCGAGCGGACGACGACGCGGTCGCGGACTCTCGAGGCAAGGCTGAGATCGTGCATAGCCGCCAGCACCGTGACGCCGAGGCCGCGGACGAGGCGCGGCGTCTCGACTTCATCACTTCCGTGCGGGACAACATCCGACTTGGGTAGGCCCGACGCCACTGCCGCCGAGCGGGCGCTGGTCGCCGAGTTCGTGCCCGACTGCCAAGGGCAGCCCACGAGGCTCAAGATCGTGACTCGGGTACGGTCGGCCGGTGCCGCGTCCCCTCCCGATGCGTCCGGAGCTGCCGCCCGAGGACACGACTGTCGTGCTTCGGCCGGCGTCATGAGTGGGGACGGCATCCGGAAGGCTGCGGGTCGAACATTCGACTCTATGGCCTGTACGGTGTCTCGGTCGAAGGCTTGATCGGGAAGACTGTCCTGGAAGCGTGCGGCACGAGCGACCGGATCGCCCGGTACCGCCAGGTCCGACTGTCCACCTTCGGGCGGGTTCGAGCGGCGGGGTTTCCGCTGCTTGCGACGTTCGAGCACCCGCACTTCACACTCGTCCTGGCGGATCTTGCTGAGCTCACGATCGCACGACTGAACCGATGCTTCGATGATCCGATCCCCAATCCAGGTCGCTGGCGTGGGTAGGCCGCAGGCGCGGGTACGATGTGCTCGGGTCCGGGGAGGCTGGTGCAGGTGGAGCACGCATACGACGTGGACGTCGACTTCATGGACATGAGGGACGATGGCCGGCTGTGGGTCCGCGGGGCAGACTTTCGGGCTGGACTCGAACCCGCCGTCGGGTGGTACGTGGTCGTCGGTTGCGACGACGCCGACGCGGCCGTCGCGCAGATCCGGGCTATCGACACCGACGGGAACATCGAACTCGAGGTGTTGCGGGGCAGTGTCGAGTCCCACCGTCGGTTGCTCGCTCCGGCGTAGCCACCCCGCGAAGGTCGCGTGTCCCTCGTGCTGGTGCTGGTGCACCACGCCGCAGGCGGGGCGTTGCTGACCGTCCAGCACCGATACAAGCGACGGACACCGATTCACGCTGCACGATCCGCAACGCGCGTTGACGGTGCCCAAGATTCCACGAGCGCACACCCACGCAGGCCGCGACCAGCGCCAGCGCGCGCCCACCGTGATCACGCGGTCCGAGCACCCGGTCCGATCGGCCCGCCCAGCCATCCAATCAGGCGCCCCGGTCGGGGGTGTCCGAGTGCACGAGAATCGACGATGGGGTGTCACGGCCCCGACGAGGGCGCTGACAACCCGTTCTCCGGTGCGTCCACGCCTCCTGGCCCGACGGACGCACGCACCCTGGCCCGACAGCGACCATCGATTCGAGTCGGAGGGATCATGCCCTGTCTGCCTGAGGAGCAGCTGACTCCCGGCCCGCAGGCGTGCGACCTCGGGAAGTCTCGCAGCTCGCTGGTCGTCACCGCCGAGCACGACGTGCTGCGCACCGACATCTCCGTCTCCGCCCCGAAGTCGATCAGCAGGTGACCGTTGCGCGGATGACGAAGCACCTCGACCGGCACACCGTAGACCTCCTCGATCAGCGAGCTGGTCAGCACCGTTTCCGGAGCACCCGCTGCGACCACCTGTCCCGCGGACAGGACGACGACGCGGTCGCTGACCCTCGCGGCGAGGCCGAGATCGTGCAGGGCCGCCAGCACCGTGACATTGAGGCTGCGGACCAGCCGTAGCGTCTCGATCTGAGCCCGGATGTCGAGGTGGTTGGTCGGCTCGTCCAGCACCAGGACTCGCGGTTGCTGGGCGAGGGCACGGGCGATCAGGACGCGCTGACGCTCACCGCCGGACAGGGTGGATAAGGTCCGGTCCGCGAAGGCCTCGAGCCGGCATTCGTTCAGGGCCGCGTCGACGATGTCGGTGTCGCCCGCGGTGGGTCGCTCGAAGCTGCGGTGGTGCGGGATGCGGCCCATGCGCACCATCTCCGCCACGGTGAAGTCGAACTCGACACTGTTGACCTGGCTGACCACCGCGAGGTCACGGGCGACCTGCCGAGCGGTGGTGGTCCACAC
>JBOHEP010000091.1:0-5318 GCA_050701075.1 Pseudonocardia sp.
CCGATTGCCAGAGCAGGAAGTTGGAGGTGCGCTGCTCGCCGGAGGAGCGCACGAACAGGTCGACGTCGGGCATGTCCGGCTCGTCGAGATACTTGGCGATCATCCGCTCATCGACCTTCTCGGGTCGGACCCGGCCCTCTGCCACGAGGTGTGCGATCTGGCGGACGGCGTCGGCGATCTCGGCGCGGCCACCGTAGTTGACGCACATGGTCAGCGTCAGGACGTCGTTGGCGCGGGTCTTTTCCTCGGCGACCTCGAGCTCGCGGATCACGCTGCGCCACAGCCTCGGCCGCCGCCCGGCCCAGCGCACCCGCACGCCCAGCGCGTGCATCTCGTCCACCCGGCGCCTAATCACGTCCCGGTTGAAGCCCATCAGGAATCTGACCTCGTCGGGGCTGCGCTTCCAGTTCTCCGTACTGAAGGCGTAGGCCGAGAGCCAGCGGACACCGATGTCGATGCAGCCGCGGGCGACGTCCATGAGCGAGGCCTCGCCCCGGCGGTGACCCTCGATGCGGGGCAGCCCGCGGGCATTGGCCCAGCGGCCGTTGCCGTCCATCACCAGGGCGATGTGGTTGGGGACCAACTCGCGCGGGATCGCCGGCGGGCGAGCGCCCGTCGGGTGCGGTGGCGGGGGCTGGAACCGGGACACGGCAACGCACCCTACGGCTGAGGACCGCGGACCCGGACGGGACGCCTTGCCGGGTACACCTGTACGACGGGTACGGCAGCCCCGACAAGCACCTGGAGCAGCGCCGCGGAAGCTCTCCGGGGTCTGGAATATGGCGCCATCTTCATGATCGTTGAACGGGAACACAGAGCCGCATCCCGTGCGACTTCCCGCACCGACACGCTGATCTTGGCAGGCGACCGTAGCGCCGGTGACGTCGTGATCAGCGGTTGGGAACCTAGAACCGCGTTCAACACCGCTGACGGTACCCGAAGGTCGATCAAGCACTCGACACCGTCCGCCCACCGGATCCCCGCACCACCTCCACGCGTGTCCCCGGCCCGACCGAAGCCCCGGAGAACCTCTGCGGTGCCGTACCAGCCATCCCGCCGGGCGTTCAGCACGACTATCGTGATCATCCCGATCAGATCGAGACGATCCACCAGACGGTGCTGGACTGGCTGAGCTGCATCTGATCGACTCTTCATATCCGGTGCCGGTCAGCCCCGACCTTCGGCATCCACCGGCGTCGGGTTCACGGGGCGCGGTCCGGACCCCTCCGGAACAGCCCGCCGCTCCACGAACGGCAACGACCGCAACTGCCGCTCCAGGTGGTACTGGAGATGCGCGGCGACGAGCCCGCTCGTGTCCCGCCGGCTGACCGCCCCCGCCGCGTCGGCCACTGCCCATTCGCCGTGCAACAGCGCGTCGAGCAGCGCGAACGTCTCCGGCGACGGGGTGACCGAGCCGGGCGGGCGGCAACGCGGGCACACCGCTCCCCCGCCCGCGATGCTGAACCCATGATGCGGCCCGGGTGCGGCGCAGCGGGCACAGTCGGTGATGGCCGGGGCCCAGCCGGCGTGGGTCATCGCCCGGAGCAGGAACGCGTCGAGCACGAGCGAGGCGTCGCGCTCACGGCCTGCCAGCGCCCGGATCGCACCGACGAGCAGCAGGTACACCCGCAGCGCGGGCTCGCCCTCCTCGGACACGATCCGGTCGGCGGTCTCCAGCACCGCGCAGCCCGCGGTGTAGCGGGGGTAGTCCCCGATCAGCCCGATGCCGAACGCGTCGACGGTCTGGGCCTGGGTGATCACGTCGAGGGTGCGCCCGGTGTAGCACTGCACATCGACATGGTTGAACGGCTCCAGCCGGGCACCCCAGCGGGACCGCGTCCGGCGCACGCCCTTCGCCACGGCACGGATCTTGCCGTAACGGCGGGTGAGCATCGTGACGATCCGGTCGGCCTCGCCGAGCTTCTGCACCCGCAAGACCACACCGGTGTCGCGGTACAGGGCCATCGGTCGAGCCTACGGTCGGCTGTGTTCCCCTGGGCGGTCCCCCGCCCTACGATCTGGCCCAACTCGACGCCTTTCGCCGGCACGCCGTCGTCCAACGCTGTAGTACAACTACCAGGAGCCGCTGCCATGTCGCAGGACCGACCGTCCGACTACCCGTCGGATGCCGATCCGACCCCGGGTCGGGAGCAGTGGCAGCCACCCCAGACGGCGCAGCAGCCGCAGTGGGCACCCCAACCGCCCACCGGGCAGTACGACGCCCAGCCGCCGGGCTACCCGCAGACCGGCTATCCCCAGCCCGGCCCGTACGAGACGGGCCAGTACGGCCAGCAGCACTACGGGCCTCCCGCTTACGGCGCGCCGCCCGGCTACCCCCAGTACGGCGCGGCGTCCGGGCAGACGAACACCATGGCGATCCTCGCCCTGATCTTCGCGTTCGTGTTCTCGCCGCTGGGGATCGTCTTCGGGCTCATCGCCCGCAACCAGATCAAGCGCACCGGTGAGAGCGGCGACGGCCTGGCGCTGGCCGGACTCATCCTCAGCACCCTGTTCACCCTGCTTGTCGTCGCCTCCTTGGTGTTCGCCTTCGCGATCCTGACCAGCACGGTGGGCTCGGCCGGCTTCCCGAACCAGGTGCTGCGCTGACGACGGTGCCTGCCGAACCGGGCGACGCAGAGCTGGCCCGCACGCTCGTGGCCGCCGACGATTCGGGTTCGCTGTCGACCATGTCGGTCGAACAGGCCGGCTTCCCATTCGGTTCCGTGGCGAGCTACGCAGCCGATGGCGCGGGCCGGCCGCTGCTGTGGCTGAGTGATCTCGCCGAGCACAGCCGCAACCTCGCTGCTGACCCGCGGGCGTCGCTGCTGGTCGTCGAAGCGGGGTCCGGTGACCCGCTCGCGCTGGGTCGGGTCACGTTGCTCGGCGAGGCCACCGTCCTTGCCGGCACCGAACGCGCCGCAGCCCTTGGCGACTACCGGGCTGCCCACCCCGGCTCATACACCGAGGACTTCCACGGTTTCCGGATGTACCGCCTCGACGTCGTCGCGGTCCGCTACGTCGGTGGCTTCGCCCGGATGAGCTGGGTCGAGGCCGATGACTACGCGGTGGCCGAGGCCGACCCGGTCTATCCACAGGCGGCGGGTGTCATCGAGCACATGAACGACGACCACGCCGACGCGCTGGTCGCCTACGCCCGGGTGCTCGGCGGTCATCCCGACACTGTCAGCGCGCGGATGACCGGTGTGGACCGCTATGGCTTCGGGGTGCTCGCGCGAGGTCCCGACGGGACGCGCGCGGACGTCCGCATCGGGTTCGACCAGGCCGTGACGACCCCCGACGAGGTTCGTGCCGCGATGATCGAGCTGCTCCGACGAGCCCGAGCCGAGCGCTGATGTCCAGGCATCGGCCGCTGCAACCTCCGACCCCCCTGCCGCACACCGGCCGCCGAGCTCTCGGCGTCCGCCTGCGTCTTGCCTGCCCTGGCTACACCTTCCGGACCTGGGCTGACACTCCGCGGGCGTCGAGCAGGCGCGCAAGGTCGTCCGGATCGCGTCGTCGACGCCGCTCAGAAACCGAGCTTCCGCAGCTGGCGCGGGTCGCGCTGCCAGTCCTTGGCGATCTTGACATGCAGGTCGAGGAACACCCTCGCCCCGAGCAGCTTCTCGATCTGCACCCGGGCATCGGTGCCCACCTGCCGCAGCCGCTCACCGCCCTTGCCGATCACGATGCCCTTCTGGCTCGACCGCTCGACGTACACCGTGGCCAGCACGTTCAACATCGGCGCGGCCTTCTCGTGCCTGCCCTCCCGCGGCGCCATCTCCTCGATCACCACGGCGATGGAGTGCGGCAGCTCGTCGCGCACCCCCTCCAGCGCGGCCTCCCGGATGAGCTCGGCGACCAGGATCTCCTCCGGCTCGTCGGTGAGCTCCCCACCGGGATATAGCTGTGGGCCGGCGGGCAGCCGGGCCACGAGCAGGTCCGCGAGCAGCCCGACCTGGAACCCGTCGACCGCGGAACACGGGACGATCTCCGCGAAGTCCATCAACCCGGTGAGCTGGGTCAACCGCTCCGCGACCTGGTCCGGGCCGGCGAGGTCGGTCTTGGTGACGATGCCCAGCACCGGCGTGCGCGCGGCGACCGACCGCAGCTCGTTGACGATGAACTCATCACCGCGGCCCACCGGCGCGTCGGCCGGAACGCAGAAGCCGATCACGTCGACCTCGGCCCAGGTCTCCCGGACCACGTCGTTGAGCCGGCTGCCCAACAGGGTGCGCGGCTTGTGCAGGCCCGGGGTGTCGATCACGATCAGCTGCGCGTCCGGGCGGTGCACGATGCCCCGGATGGCGTGGCGGGTGGTCTGCGGACGGCTAGAGGTGATCGCCACCTTGGCGCCGATCAACGCGTTGGTGAGCGTGGACTTGCCGGCGTTGGGTCGACCGACGAAACAGGCGAAGCCGGATCGGTGCCCCTCGGCGACCTCGGTGAAACCCGGAACCCGAGTCACGGCGCCACCCGTTTCCCGGTCGCCCCGGCCGGGAAGGTCTCCAGGACCGTGCCCGAGGCGTCGGCGCGCAGGACCACCGCACCCGGGGTGAGGTCCCGAACAGCGGCGACGGAGCCGGCGTCGACCGCGCCGGCGGTGGTCACCACCGCGGCGACCTCCAGTCCCGTGACCCCGCTGGAGACGGCGGCGGCCACGGCGGCCTGCAACGCGGTGAGGCCGAGCGAGGGCAGGGCGACGGTGGCGGCGGCGTAGGTGCGCCCGTCGGTGTCCCGCACCGCAGCCCCCTCGGCGGTCCCGGTGCGGGCCCGTGCGGACCGCGCCAGGGTCACGATCTTGCCGTCCTCGTCGCTGAGCCCGTTCACCCCGACCTCATCCGTGCCGGACATCGCTCTCCTCCCGACGGCCGGCGTCCGCGCCGGGGCCGTCACTGTCGTGGTCCTGCTCTTCGGGCGCCTGCACCGGCGTGACCAGCACCGAGGTGATCCGGATCCGCCCGCGCGCGTCCTTGCCCCCTTCGGCCAGCAACCGCAGCCCGGCGACCGTCGCCTCGGAGCCCGGCAACGGAACCCGCCCGAGCCGCTGCGCCAGCAAGCCACCGATGGTGTCGACGTCGGCGGTGTCCATCACCTCGACGAGCTCGTCGGCGTAGCTGGTGCCGTCGAGCACCGGCCCGAAGAGCTCCCCCAGGTCTTCCACCGGAAGCCGCGCGGCCAGTCGCAGGGCGTACCCGTCCACCTGCTGGACCGCGGGTACCTCCTCGGAGTCGTACTCGTCGGTGATCTCCCCGACGATCTCCTCGAGAATGTCCTCGATGGTCACGACACCGGCGGTGCCACCGTACTCGTCCACGACG
>JBOHEP010000092.1:0-1714 GCA_050701075.1 Pseudonocardia sp.
GACTACTTCAAGGCCAAGGGCATCGTGCACCAGACCACCGTGCCCTACACGCCGGAGCAGAACGGCGCTGCGGAGCGCCTCAACCGCACGCTCATGGAGAGGGCGCGCGCGATGCTGCAAGACGCACGCGTCCCTGACCACCTGTGGGCGGAGGCCGTCGTCACCGCCAACTACATCAGGAACAGGTCACCGGTGAGCAACCGGGACAAGACGCCGTGGGAGCTGTTCTATCAGCAGACGCCTGACGTGTCCCACATGCGCACGTTTGGGGCAACGGCATACGTGCATGTGCCAAAGGAGAAGCGCAGCAAGCTCGACAGCGTCAGCCGCCGCGGCATCATGCTGGGCTACGCAGCGCACAGCAAGGGCTATCGCATCCTGCTGGAGGACAACAACACCATCGTGCTCAGCCGCAACGTCATCGTCAACGAGGCAGCCAACGGCGGCGGCGACAGCAAGCAGCAGGACAGCGGCGCCGCAGCAGGCGGCGAGCTGCTGCTGAATGCGGGCAATGCGCCGGCAGATGCGCACACGCCGCAGCAGCCTGCGGGCGGCACCGGCGAGCCGGGACAGCAGGCGGCGCACGGCGGCGACGCGTCGCAGGCGGCGCGCTACCCAGCGCGCGAGCGGCGCGCGCCGGGCGAGTACTGGAAGGTGCAGCCGTCGGCGCTGGCGGCGGCGACCATCATGGAGCCAGCCACTATGGAGGAGGCCCTGGCATCCGACAACGCGGAGCAGTGGCAGCAGGCCATGAACGAGGAGATCGCGTCGCTCATCGCCAACGACACCTGGACGCTGGAGGAAGTACCTGCCGGCGTCAAGCCCATCCCGGTCAAGTGGGTGTTCAAGATCAAGAAGGGCGCCAACGGCAACATCGAGCGCTTCAAGGCGCGGCTCGTGGCCAAGGGCTACAGGCAGCGCGAGGGCGTCGACTTTGAGGAGGTGTTCGCGCCCGTCAGCAAGTACGCATCGCTGCGCACACTGCTGGCGATCACGGCGGCGCAGGACCTGGAGCTGCACCAACTGGACTTCAAGACAGCCTTCCTCAATGGTGAGCTAGAGGAAGATGTGTACGTGCAGCAGCCGCCGGGCTACGAGGAGGGCGGCAGCGGCATGGCGTGCCACCTGCGGCGCGCACTGTATGGCCTGCGGCAGGCGCCGCGCACCTGGCACGCAACGCTTAAGCAGGAGCTGGAGCTGCGCGGCTTCAAGGAGTCCGAGGCCGACCCCGGTCTGTTCATCGCCTACGACAAGACCGACACCGTGTTCGTCCTCGTCTACGTCGACGACATCCTCATCGCCGCCAAGGGCAAGGAGACCCTGCGCAGCTTCAAGGACGCGCTGATGGCGTGCTTCCCTGCGCACGACCTGGGCGAGGCGGCAATGTACCTCGGCATGACCATCGCCAGGAACCGCATCGAGCGCACCATCAAGCTGACGCAGGAGCGCATGACGACCGACATCATCACCAAGTACGGTCTGGACGACGCCAAGACCCAGGGCACGCCGCTCAGCGCCTCCATCCGGTTGGCGCAGGACGAGGGCGACCCGCTCGACACCACCAAGTACGGCTACGCTACGCTCGTTGGCAGCCTGCTGTACCTGTCCACCTGTACGCGGCCGGACATCGCGCAGGCCGTGGGAGCGCTGGCCAAGTACATGGCGCACCCGACGACCGTGCACTGGCAGGCGGCGAAGGGCGTCGTGCGCTACC
>JBOHEP010000093.1:0-23727 GCA_050701075.1 Pseudonocardia sp.
AAGCCGGGCCAGGCCAACCGGAGTGGGCGGCACTCATGGCGACCAAGCGACGCAAGACCCTCATAGTCTGCGCCGCCTGCCACGACGCCATCCACACCCACCCCGTCACCACCGCGGCATAGATCACTGGAGAGCCACGTGCGTTGAAAGGCGCCCGCGTGGTTCGGAGGAGGGCCGCACGGAAAAGGAGCTTCCATCACCGAAGCCACCTCGCCGTGCGGCCTATCCTGTCTAGGCTCTTGGCGGTGACCACTCCCGCCGGATCCGCCGAAACCAACCTCCCCCAGACCGCGCCCAGCGCGTTCGACGCCCACCGCCCGCCGGATCCCGACCTGCTCGCCGACTGCGTGCACTGCGGGTTCTGCCTGCCGACCTGCCCCACCTACCAGCTGTGGGGCGAGGAGATGGACTCCCCGCGCGGCCGGATCTACCTCATGGACCTCGCGAAGAAGGGCGAGATCGGCCTGGCGGGGGCGTTCACCGAGCACATCGACGCCTGCCTGGGCTGCATGGCGTGCGTGACCTCGTGCCCGTCGGGGGTGCAGTACGACCGGCTGCTGGAGTCGGTGCGCCCCCAGATCGAGCGCAACGTCGAACGCGCGAAGGGCGACAAGCTCTTCCGCGACGCGATCTTCGCGCTGTTCCCGTACAGGCGGCGGTTGCGCGCGGCGGCCGTCCCGGGTGCGCTGTATCAGCGGCTGCGCCGCATCCCGGCCGTCGCAAAGCTCGCCGCGAAGCTGCCTGACCGGCTGGCCGCGATGGAGTCGCTGCTGCCGCCGGTGTCGCTGCGCGAGGCGTTCGCCCGCCTACCGGTGTACACACCTGCGCTGGGTGAGCGCCGCGCCCGGGTGGCGCTGCTGTCGGGCTGCGTGCAGGACGTGTTCTTCCACCGGGTCAACGAGGCCACCGTGCGGGTGCTCGCCGCCGAGGGCTGCGACGTGCTCGTCCCGCGTGACCAGCAGTGCTGCGGCGCCCTGGAGCTGCACGCGGGCCGCGAGCACAGTGCCCTGGAACGGGCCAGGAGGACGATCGCCCGCTTCTCGACGCTTCTCGATGACGCCGGTGTGGACCACGTGGTGGCGAACGTCGCCGGCTGTGGTTCCTCGATGAAGGACTACACCCACCTGCTCGCCGACGACCCCGAGTGGGCCGAGCGCGCGGCCACGTTCAGTGCCCGGGTGCGCGACGTCCACGAGGTGCTCGCCGACCTGCTGGCCGACAGTGGCTCGCGCGCCCCGCGCCACCCGTTCCGCGGCCGGGTCGCCTATCACGACGCATGCCACCTCGGCCACGCACAGAAGGTGCGCGCCCAGCCCCGCGCGGTGCTGCGCAGCATCCCCGAGCTGGAGCTGCTCGATCTTCCCGAGGCCGCCCTGTGCTGCGGCTCGGCGGGCATCTACAACATGGTCGAACCCGAGGCCGCCGCCGAGCTCGGCGCGCGAAAGGCAGCCAACGTCCGCTCCGTGAACCCGGATGTGATCGTCACGGCCAACCCGGGGTGTCTGTTGCAGATCGGCAAGCACCTCGGGTCCGACGTGCCGCTGCTGCATCCGGTGCAGCTGCTCGACGCGTCGATGCGGGGAACCGCGATCCCGAGGCGGTAGGAGCCGCATTTCTGTCGGGGGTCGGCTTTACCGTGCCGGGTATGAACCGGACCGAGCAGCTCGTCACACAACTGGAGTTCCACTGGACGCACCAGCTGCGGCCACGCCTGGAAGATCTCGTTGACGCCGAGTACTTCTGGGAGCCCGCCCCGGGCGCCTGGAATGTGCATCCGCGGGGGGCGTCGACCGCCCCCGTGCAGGGTGGCAGCGGAGACTTCACGATCGACTTCGCGTTTCCCGAACCCGACCCACCGCCGGTCACCACCATCGCGTGGCGGCTCGGACACATGATCGTCGGCGTCTTCGGTGCCCGGGTCGCCGCGCACTTCGGCGGCGCCGTGGCCGACTACATGACCTTCGACTACGCAGGCACGGCCGCGGGCGCGCTGCGCCAGCTCGACGGGGTGCACGACGCGTGGGTCGACGGAGTCCACGGCCTCGACGCGGCATCTTTGACCGCGCCGTGCGGGCCCGCGGAGGGACCGTGGGGCCGAGCACCCGATGGCCGAGCTGGTACTGCACATCAACCGGGAGGTCATTCACCACGGGGCGGAGATCGCGCTGCTGCGAGACCTGTACCGGTCAGGTCACGGCGGACGGATCACATCCTGAGCCGCGGCCGGATCATGCCAGCCAGTGTCCACAACCGACCAGTCGACGCCCTGGGCTTCGGCGGAGACGCCGAATCAACAAAGTTGGTGACGCGTCAACCCCTCCGAAGTCCCTAGCGTCGTCGCGTGGCCGGCGCAGAGCGGCCACGTCGACGAGCCGTGAGGATGCGGGATGCCCAAGATCTACGCGACATGCCCGCAGTCCAAGGACGTGGATCGATCGACGTACCTGGCCGCGGTGGCGGACGTGGCCCGGTGGAGCGAGCGGGCCGGGTGCACCGGCATCCTGGTGTACACCGACAACGGGATCGTCGACCCCTGGCTGGTCTCCCAGGTGGTGATCGAGACCACCGAACGGCTCTGTCCCCTGGTGGCGGTGCAGCCCGTGTACCTGCACCCCTACGCGATGGCGAAGATGGTCGCCTCGATCGCGTTCCTGCACGGCCGCGCGGTGCACCTGAACATGCTGGCCGGCGGCTTCCGCAACGACCTGCTGGCGCTGGGCGACAGCACCCCCCACGACGAGCGTTACGCGCGCACGGTGGAGTACACCCAGATCGCGATGGCGCTGCTCGGGGGAAGGGCGCCGGTCAGCGTCGACGGGCGGTACTACTCGGTCACCAACCTGAGCCTGGCCCCCGCGGTGCCGGCGGAGCTCGTGCCGGAGGTGCTGGTGTCGGGTTCGTCGCCTGCCGGGCTGCACGCGGCCCGGACCCTGGGGGCCACCCCGGTGAAGTACCCGCAGCCTCCGGGCGAGGAGCAGACCTGGGTGGGCGAGGACGCCGACTTCGGTGTGCGGGTGGGTATGATCACCCGGCCGGGCGCGGACGAGGCGTGGCGCGTGGCGCACGAACGCTTCCCGCCGGACCGGGCCGGGCAGATCACCCACCGGTTGGCCACCGCGGTCTCGGACTCGCACTGGCACCGTCAGCTGTCCAGGAGACCGGACTCCGCCGACGGGTCCGATGAGCCCGACCCCTACTGGCTCGGACCGTTCCAGAACTACCAGACGTTCTGCCCCTATCTCGTGGGCAGCTACGACAGCGTCGCCCGGATGCTCGCCCATTACCTGGACATCGGCTCGAGCACCTTCATCCTCGACATCCCCGCCTCGGAGGAGGAACTCGTCCACATCGGCGCGGTCTTCGCCAGGGCACAGGAACTGGTGGCGGCGTGATCACCCATCTGCAGGACTATCTGACCCGTTCCGCACAGCGCCATCCCGCTGCCGGCGCGCTGGTCATGGGTACCGAACGGATGACCTACGGCAGGCTCGAGGCGGAGACCAACCAGCTGGCCCGGCTGATGCGCGAGCTCGGCTGCGGCGACGGCTCGCGGGTGTGCGTGCTCGCCGCCAAGTCGCCACGGACGGTGGCCGGCCTGATCGCGGTTCTCAAGGCCGGCGGCACGTACGTACCTGTCGACAGTGCCAGCCCGCCCGCGCGGGTGGCCAGGATCTTCGACGCGGCGGAACCGAGCCTCGTCCTTGCCGATCAGTCCGCGGTGGACCTCATCGACGGCCTGATCGACGCCGGAGCGCTGTCCCGGCTGCTCACCCCGATCGGTTCGGTCGACGGCCGCCTGACCGGCGCCCGGTTCGCCTCCATCTTCGACCGCACCGACGTGGCCGGGCTCCCGACCGGCCCCGTCCCCCGGTCGACGTCGGCGGGTTACCTCGCCCACCTGTTGTTCACCTCGGGGTCGACGGGCGCACCGAAGGGCGTCATGATCACCCATGCCAACGTGGCGACGTTCGTCGAGTGGGCGGTCCGGTACTTCCGGACACAGCCGACCGACCGGATCTCCGGGCATCCACCCCTGCATTTCGACCTGTCGACGTTCGACATATTCGCGACCCTGGCCGCCGGCGCCGAGCTGCACCTGGTACCCGGCGCGCTCAGCGTGAACCCGCGGGCGCTGGCCGCGATGATCCGCGACAGCGGGCTCACCCAGTGGTTCTCGGTGCCGTCGGTGCTCACCTACCTGGCGAAGTTCGACGTCATCGCCCAGGGCGACTTTCCCGCACTCGAACGGCTGCTCTGGTGTGGCGAGGTGCTGCCCACGCCGGTCCTCGCACACTGGATGCGCCGACTGCCGCACGTCCGCTTCACGAACCTGTACGGCCCGACCGAGGCGACCATCGCCAGCAGCTACTACACCGTGCCGACATGTCCGGTGGACGAGACCGCGCCGATCCCGATCGGCGTGCCCTGCGCCGGGGAGGACCTGCACGTCCTGGACGAGAGCCTGCGCCCGGTGGGCCCCGGCGAGATCGGCGACCTCTGCATCTCCGGGGCCGGGCTGTCGCCAGGCTACTGGCGCGACGACGAGAAGACCGACGCGGCGTTCGGGTCGAACCCGGACCGCCCGGCCGAGCGGATCTACCGCACCGGCGACCTCGCCCGTCGTGACCCCGGCGGCCTGCTCCATTTCCTCGGCCGGGTCGACTCACAGATCAAGAGCCGGGGCTACCGGATCGAGCTGGGTGAGATCGAGGCCGCGATCAACGCGACGCCCGGAGTGCGCGAATGCGCGGTCGTGGGCGTCCCGACCGACGGTTTCGAATCCACGATCATCTGCTGCGCGTTCGCCACCCTCGACGACACCGAGCTCCCCGCACTCGCCCTGCGCACGGCGGTGTCCCGCCTGCTGCCGGTCTACATGCTGCCGACGAGATGGCGCGAGCTGGAATCGCTGCCGAAGAACGTCAACGGCAAGATCGACCGCAAGGAGCTGACGGCGACCTTCGCCCGCGAGCTGGCCGCTCCGCGGCAGGCGGCCCAACAATGAGCCCGATCCGCGCGGACATCGACTCGCTGGTCGTCGAGGTGATCCGCGACCGGCTCGGCCTCGACCTCGACGGACCGGACACCGACCTGCTCGACACCGGCCTGCTCGACTCACTGGCACTGGTGATGCTGATCGCGGCGCTGGAGGAATCCTTCGCCTGCGAGCTGCCACTCGACGATTTCGACCTCGAACACTTTCGCAGCGCGCGACGCATCGTCGAGTTCCTCGGATCCTCCGGCGTGCTCGAAAGTCGGTTCCGGTGAGCGGGATTCGCGAGCTGCGCCGCGACGACCTACCCGCCGTCTGCGCACTGTACGAACAGGTGGTGCGATCCGGATCCAGTAAGCCCCCGGAGCGGCTGGTCCGATATTTCGAGCGAACGTTCTTCGACTGCCCGTGGTCCGACCCCGATATCCCATCGTTGGTGTACACCGACGCCGACGGCGCGATCGTCGGATTCCTCGGTTCGCACGTCCGTCGGGTGCGGTTGGACAACCGCCCCCTGCGACTGGCGTGCAGCGGACAGCTCGTCGCCGCGACCGATCCGCGCCACCGGGGGGCGGGTGCCCTGCTGGTCCGTCGCTACCTCGCCGGCCCGCAGGACATCACGATCACCGACGGCGCCACCGACTACATGCGCCGCATCTGGACCGGTCTCGGTGGGCAGACCCACGCGTCGGCGTCGACGGGTTGGGCCAAGTTCCTCCGCCCCACGGCCGTGGGGGCGTTCCTCATGCAGCGCAGCGGCCACCGCTTCCTCAGCAGGTCGCTGACGGCCGTGGCGCCGGCCATCGACGCCACGATCAGACCGATCCTGCGCAGGCTCGGCGGTTTCCTCCCGACCGAGCCGGTCACGAAGGCGGAGGAGCTCAGCGCCGGCGGGCTGGTCGAGCAGGTCAACGACGCCGCCCGCCGGCTCCGGCTGCGGCCCGACTACGACACCGAGTACCTGGAGTGGTTGTTCGCGGAGCTGGAGGTGGTGGGCTTTCGCGGCGTTCCGGTCCGGCACCTGGTCCGGGACCGGGGCGGAAAGGTGATCGGATGGTACGTCTACCACCTCGCCGAACGCGGTATCGCCCAGGTGTTGCAGGTCGCAGCTCCGCTGGGTGACACCGGCGCGGTGCTCGACCACCTGTTCCGGCACGCAGACACCCACGGTGCCGCCGCCGTCCTCGGTCGCGTCGAGCCGTCGCTGATCGGTGAGCTCCGCAGCCGCCGGTGCTTGCTCATCCCCACCGACTGGTGCCTGGTGCATGCCCGGGACCCGGCGGTGCTCGCCGTACTCGGCACACCGCAGGCCCTGCTCACCCGGCTGGACGGCGAGTGGTGGATGGGCCACCACTGCATCGGGCTGGGTGAGGACAGAGGCCTGCCCGTGCGAGTGCCGACGTGAGGATCGTGCTTGCGGCCGAGGAGGCGGCGGGCCTCCAGGCCGTGCGGCTCGTCGTCGGATCACCCCACCGGCTGCACGCCGTACTCACCGGCTCCCGGGCCGGTGACCGCACCCGCGGGGTCACCGTGGCCTCCGCAGCCCGGGCGTTGTCGGTGCCCGTCCTGCCGGCCGATCTGGTCAAGGACCCGCGCTTCGCCGACGACCTGCGACGCGAGGGGGTCGACGTGCTGCTGAACATTCATTCGCTGCATCTCCTCGACGCCGCCGTCCTGGCCGCGCCGCGGGTGGGCTGCTTCAACCTGCACCCGGGCCCACTGCCCGAGTACGCGGGCATGAACGTGGTGAGCTGGGCGCTCTACAACGGGGAGACCAGCCACGGCGTCACCGTGCACTGGATGGCTCCGCGGGTCGACGCCGGTCCCGTGGCGTTCCGCGACTCGTTCCCGCTCACCGACACCGACACCGCGTTGTCGGTGGCCGCCACCTGCGCGCGACGGGGCCTGTCCCTGATCGAGGCGCTACTGGCGGGCCTGGCCGCTGACCCCGTCGAGATCCCGGCGATGGACCAGGATGGACGGGCGCGGCGCTACTTCGGTCGGCAGGTGCCCGGGGACGGTTGGATCCCATGGGCGGCCCCGGCCCGACGCATCGTCGATCTCGTCCGGGCATGCGACTACGGGCCGTTCGCCTCGCCGTGGGGACGGGCGCGCACCTGCCGGCACGGCACGGAGGTCACGATCGGCGCAGCCCGGCGCACCGGTGAGCGCACCCGCTCGGCACCCGGCACGGTCGGCTCGTGCGACCGCGGCGAGGCGCGGATCGCCGCCGACGACGAGTGGGTGGCCGTGCGCCGTCTCCGAGTGGCCGATGCCGCGGTGGCACCCGATGCGGTGCTCACCCCCGGCGACGTCCTCGCCTCGGCCGTGCCGGTGTCCTGAGCCGGACCGTCACGGTATGATCCATTCCGTCTCGTAGGGCCCGACACGCACGACGGCGCCGTCGAGCTCCACCGACACCGTCGCGTCCACGGTGTTGACGACGACGATCACCTCCTCCTGCGCCAGCACCCGGACCTCGGGCGGTGCCGCCACCTCACGCAGCCGGGTGCCCGGCGGGAACCATCGGGCGAACGCCTCCAGGGTCATGAGGAACGGCAGCGGCGCGCCACCGTCGTCGGAGCGGGTGTCGGTCCACAGGCAGGTCGCGCAGCCGGCGGCCGTGAGCTCCGGGTTCCAGTACAGCGCGGTGCTCACCCCACTCCTCGCCATCTCGATCATTGCCGCGGTGCGCAGGGCGATCTCCCGCTGATCCGTCCAGCCCGGACCGGCCGGCTCGACGTACCACTCCGCCCACCACAGCGGCAGGGAGGTACGTTCCCGCACCCACCGGCTGACGGTCGAGAACTTGTCGACAGCGGCGAACTCGTCGGCCGCGCCATCGATGTCCGCGTGCCCGTCGACGACGATGAAGTCCGCGCCGTGGTTGTGCTTGAGCCAGTGGTCCACGGCGTCCATCGCTCGCTGGTCGACCGCCCCCCAGGGACCACGCAACTCCGAGGCGTGCGATGCCGTCTCCGAGGTCGTCGTCGTCATGCTCATGTACGGGCCACCCACCCGGTTCTGCGCATTGACCGCCTTCACCGCGTCGTACACCTGGTTGTAGAGATCGGTGTAGCCTGCGGCGTCCCAGTCGTTGCGGTCCTCGTCGAAGAATCCTTTGAACTCGTTCCACACGATGAAATGACGCACGTCCGGATAACGGCGGGCGATCATGGCGCTCAACGCGGCGAAGTCGCCGTAGTGTTGGCGGAGCGGCGCGCTGGTGAGGGTGGACCAGTCCGTCCGCCCGACGGTGCCGCCCTTCATCCAGTCCGGCGCACAGCAGAGCGTGATCACCGGTATCCCGCCGGACTCCCGGATGAAGGCCATCCGGTTGTCCAGACTGGTGAAGTCGTGGACCCCGGGCGCTGGTTCCGGGTTTTCCGCTCCCCAGCCCATGATGTGCTGGTTCTGGATGAGACCCGGCGTACGAAGGGCCGCCTGCACGCTGGCGATGGCATCGGCCTCACCGTGGTCCGCGCTGAACTGGGTGTGGGTGAAGCCCCAGCCAAGGCCCTGCGTCTCAGGGGAGGTCTCAGGGAAGCAGGCGGTCGAGGACAGCAGCAACAGAACCGACGCGAGCGCCGTGCGGACAAACCGGAACCTAGGCACCTTCAGTATCGCCATGACCGTTGACTCTACCCATGAGCAGCGCAAGCCAACACCATCTGACGACCACTGTGCACAACTGACGACCACTGTTCACACACTACCTACAATCCAGATCCGCACTACCTAAGAACTGCGACCAACTTACCCAGAACACTACTGATGTCGCACTTCGGGGTCTCCCACTAGACTTTACCCACGCACCTGGGCGTGAGATCAACAATTAGCCTGACGAAGAATAGCAGGGTCGACACCGGATTCCCAGCTCGCCGATGGTCGATCATGCGGGAAGGCGACACCATGCGTACGGGATATGCTGGCACCGGAAATGCGGAAGCCCGGGTGGTCGCCGCACTGACCAATACCCTCGTCGGCCGTTTCACCGGTGGCCGGCCGGCGACATTGATCGGCACAGCATTGACCCTGCACATCGCGACCGCCTTGCCCACAGCGACGTTCGCGGCGGCCTCCGAGCACGCCGCCGACACGATCCGGTTCGGCACCGACGCGATCATGGCCGTGTTGCTCCTGCTGGCGATCGGGTGGGTACGAGCAGGCCGTTGCAGCCGGGCACCGGTCGGGCCGGGCGAGCAGGAGGATCGGCGGACCGAACGCGATCACGAGCTGCGTTCGGGCCTCGCCGGCCTTGGCGGGGTCACCAAGCTGCTCGAGATGTCCCCGGCTGACGAGGAGCGGGCCCTGCTGCATGCATCGGTCACCGCGGAGCTGGCCCGACTGCGCGCCATGCTCGACGACGTGGGCGCCGACGCCGCGTCCTACGCCGTCGCGCCGGTTCTGCATTCCCAGATCGCCCTTCACCGGTCGATGGACATGGACATCCGACTGGCGGCGGACCCCGACCTGTGGGCCGTGGGCAGCCACCGCCACCTGAGTCAGGTGATCTCCAACCTCATGGCCAACTGCGCCCGGCACGCCCCGGGTTCGCCGGTATGGATCCGGGCGACCCGACTCGACGACCGGATCCGGATCCGGATCTCCGATTGCGGACCCGGTATCGCCCCGGGCTGGAAGGAGCTCGTCTTCGAGCGCGGCGCCTGCGGCCCGACGACCGGGGGAACCGGTCTCGGGCTGCACATCAGCCGTCGCCTGCTCGAGGCGAACGGCGGCGCCCTTTCACTGGCGCCGTCCGCGCCCGGCCGGGGTGCCACGATGGTGGTGGACCTACCCGGGCATGACCGAGTAGCCACGGACGTCGATCCGGTCGACATCCTGATGGCAGGCGTGCGGTGATCGCCGCATCGCCAAGGGCACGCGCCGACCGGCGCAGGATCCTGGTCATCGACGATCACGAACTGTTCAGCACCTCACTGGCGATGGCGCTGTGCCGGCACGGGTTCGATTCCGAGCGAGCCACCTTCGACAGCGCCGACGACGTGTTGGAAGCCGCCCGAACCGATCCCGGCCTGGTCGTCCTCGACCTGCACCTGGGTACCGACACCCGGGGCCAACCGATCATCGGCACGGATCTGGTCCGGGCCCTGCGAGCCACGGGTTGGACGGTCCTGGTGGTGAGCGGCAGCGCGGACCGGCCGGCCATCGCCGCGGCCATCGCCGCCGGAGCCATCGGCTCGGTACCGAAGTCGGCGTCGTTCCAGACATTGCTCGACGCGGTGCTCGACGCCGTCGCGGGCCGGTCCGTCATGTCGGCGGTCGAACATCGGGAGTGGCTGGAGCTGCACCGGCACCACCGCGTCGAACAGGACGATCTGGTCAAGCGGTTCAAACGGCTCAGCACGCGCGAGCGCGAGGTCCTCGAGCTGCTCGTGGCCGGTGAGCGGGCGGCTGCGATCGCGCGGCGGTTCACGGTCTCGATGACGACGGTGCGCACCCAGATCCGCTCCATCCTGACCAAACTCGGCGCCCGGTCGCAGTTGGAGGCCGTCGCCATCGTCAACCGGCATCCCCCGTTCTTCTCCTGACCGCTTCCGGCGCAGACCACTGCCGAATAGTCTACTGTTGATCTCCGCGCCTGTCCTGGTGGACAGGTGATCGCTGAAATCGGGACATGACGTGCGCATTCGCACCGAATGTCCCGGTAACGCCGATCATGAACCAGCTCGGCCTGCGCTGGGACCGTGAGCCGGATCGCGGCCCTGCTGGGGACGCCGGACCCATGATCGGTGGGACAGGTCCTCAGGCCAGGAGGACGAGGCGCTCGATGATGACCAGGGCGAGGCCCAGAAGTAGCGGCACGGTCACCAGGGCGACCGGGCGTGCCCCCCGCCACCGGCCCGGTTCGCGGCGCAGCCGCCACAGCTCGCGCCCACCCAGGACTGCGACCGACACCGCGAGGAAGGCGACACCGACCGTTGTCCACGGCGTCGATCCGATCCACGTTCCACTCCCCGGTGCGACGGACCCGGACCCACCCGGCGCCCCCTCACCCCGGTCACTCCCGCGCACGTCACCCGCACCCGACGCTCCCGCACCCGGCACCCCCCGCACGGTGTAGACCGCCGCATCGGTGTTCACGACGACCCTTCTCAGCTCCGGAGCTGTCGCCAGCTCAGCTCGGAACCGCTCCCCCCAGCCCTGCGGGTATCCCGCCGCCACCTCCAGGTAGGCCTCTGTGCTGCGACTGGTGACCAGGTACGTGCCCGGGCCGAGCTGCCGCAGCCCGACGATCAGGCCGCTGAGGTCGCCCGGGTCCCGCGGAGCAGGCAGGACGTGGCGCGACGTTCGCTCCACGTCCCGGTAACCGACCGGCATGAACGCCGGCGCGTCACGGCTGGGCGGATCGGCCAGGCTCACGATCGTGGGGGTGCCGTCGCGCTGGTACACGTGCTCCACCGCGGCGAGCGCGCCGTCGTAGGTCATCTCGTACTTCTCGTTGCCGTAGCGCGCCACCAGGAACGCACCGACGAGCACCAGGGCCCCGGCTCCCAGCATCAGGATCCGGCCCGGCCGGCGCCGCACCGGCACCACCGCCAACACCGGCATCAACTCCGGCTCCGGCTCCAGCTCCAGCTCCGATTCCGGCTCGGGGAAGACGGCACAGGCCACCAGCACCACGACGGCCGGCAGCGCGAACAGGTAGGCGCGCAACGCGATCTCGCCGCCGTAGCTCCCGAGCCCGACCACCACGAGCGGGGCGAGCAGCAGCACCAGCACCACGCGATCATCGACGGCCCGCCTGCGGCGGCGCACCAACCCCAGGACGGCCAGCGCGAGGACCGTGAGCGCCAGTGCGATCCGCACGGCCACCACGTCACCGTGCTCGGCGCCGCTGCGGGTCCGGTCGATGATGCTCGTGGCCAGGTTGCCCCTGAGGTCACCGACGCCACCGAACAACTCCCCCAGATGCCCCGACCAGTAGGTGGCGGTCATGTAGCTGAGCCAGCCCGCCAGCACCACGGTCAGGAGCATGGGCAGCCCCACGGCGACACACCGCCGTGCACCCACCAGTCCCGCGCAGGCCGCCAGCATGAGCAACGGTGTGAGCGGATGGCTGATCGCGGCGACGACGAAGAGCCCGAGCACCAGGAGCAGGATCGCGCAGCGCAGGGCCGGGTCGACGTGGCGAGGCACCAGCTCACCGGGCGTCGCGGCATCGGACAGCCCCAGGGAACCGATGGGCAGCCGCAAGCGGCGACCGGGCACCGGCGACCAGAAGGTCCGAGAAGGCACAGCGTCATCCGGCCCGGGTCGCAGCCACGTCACCAGGCACGCCACGAAGACCAGGTAGAGCCAGTAAGCGTAGCCCTGGGGTGAGAAGTAGTCCTGCCCTATCCAGTTGAGCACGCAGAACAACCAGGCCGCCAACCACTTCGCCTGCCAGCTCACCCGCAGGTTGCTCAGCAGCAGCCCGAGCGGCAGCAGGTACAGCAGGTTGCTCACCAGCGGCACGAGCTCCAGCACGCCGACGAGGTCGCGCCAGCCGGCGTTGCCCGACCAGAGCGCGACGACGCCGAAGAAGCCGGGCCAGCTGAACCGGCCGTCCAGCCCGGCCGCCACGGTGCCGGTGCGGCTGATGTAGTCGACGAACCCGAGATGGATCCAGGTGACGGGGAACCGGGGCAACGACCATAGCAGGGCCGTCACCCCGTGCAGGCAACACGCGGTGGCCACGAGCTGCAGGCCGAGCAGGATCCGCTGCGGTCGGCGCCGGGCGAGCGTGGCGACGAAGGACAGGGTGAGCAACGCCAGGCCCCACAGCGACACCGCGGGCAACACCGAGATCAGCCCGTAGCCGTTCAGGGCACTCGGGTCTGCCCCGCCCCCTGACAGGGGTCGCAGCCCGAGCACGAACAGCGCGACGGCCACCATGCTGGTCAGGCAGATCGTCGCCAGGCCGAACCGGCCCCGGCCGAGCGGGTACGCCCGTGGCGACTGCGAGCCGTCCGGCATCCCGGATGCCTCGCGGACGGGCTGGGCATCGCCGGGGGCCGGCATCCCGGATGCCTCGCGGACGGGCTGGGGAACGCCGGAAGCCGGCATCCCGGATGCCTCGCGGACGGGCTGGGCATCGCCGGCGGCCGGATCCCCGCGAACGGGCCGGGGGACTTCCGGGGTCGGCGGGATCGTGGGAGCCCCGCGGAGGAACCGGCGCAGTGCCGGGAGCACCACCAGGGCCACGGCCGTCTGGCTGGCGAGCACCGCCAGACCCACGCCGGTGATCAGCTCCACGCCGGGGGTCACCGCCAGCCGGTCCACCTGCACCCAGACCAGCACGGCGGCGATCGCCAGCCCGCCCGATGCGATCTGCACCCTGGCGATCTGCCGGGTCCGGCTCTGCGCCCGCAGGACCCCGATCCAGATGTCCACCACCCCACGCGGCACGGCGGCCAACGCGAGGGCCTGCAACATCGGCGCCGCGTCGACATAACCGCTGCCGAGGACGGCCAGCAGGTAGGGCGCGAGCAGAGCCACCCCGACGGCGGCCGCGGTCATGATCCCCAACACCCGGTGCAGCGCGGCCCGGCAGTTCGTGACGAGCGTGTGGGCCGCGTGCACCCCCTCGACGGTGAGCGAGGACGCCAGGTTCATCGGAATCAGGTTGAGCATGCCGCCGGCGATCCAGGCGACGTAGAAGTAGGCGAACGTGTAGGGCTCGACGTAGGGCGCCACGAGGAGCGGCGGCAGGGTCGCGGCGCCGAACATGAACAGCGCACCACCGTAGTCGGCGGCGAAGAAGCGGCCGACCTGTGCCGGGGCGGGGGGCAGGAACCGGTCACCGTGGTCGGAGGTGTGCCGCGGGACGAGCCGGCCGAAGATCAGGGCGTTGACCGGCAGCAGGAGCAGGGCCATCGGGATCACCCAGGCGAGATAGACCCCGTCCCGGGGGAAACCGGTCGCGAGGACGACCAGCAGGACGATCTTGGCGACGCCGAACAGCACGTTCTCGACGGGTACCCACACCGAGGCGCGCAGCCCGATCAGCACGCCGTCCTGCACGGTGAACGCGCCAGCCGCGACGACCAGGACGAGGAACCACGCCGCCGTCGACGGATCCCGGAGCAGGTCGAACGACGGTCCCCAGCGGTCGAGCGTCAGCAGGAATCCCGCCGCCAGCACGAGCACAGCCGCGGAGCTGAGCGCGTACGCCCAGACGATCAGCGAGCGGGTGCTCCGGCCGGACTCCGGGATGAACCGGCTCAGGGTCCCCGTGAGGTTGATCGCCACGACGCCCGAAAGCAGGGTCATGGCCGAGATGAGGGCCGATGCCCGGCCCACGTCCGGGTCGCTGTAGGTGCGGGCCGCGATCGCCCAGAAGGCGACGCCGAGCAGGCCGGTCAGGCCGGTGTTGACGATCAGCGCGTAGGCGTTGCGGAAGAACGGGTCGGCGAGATGACCGCGCAGCCGCTCCCACGCCCGCGGATCGCGGGTCGCCGGACCCACGTCGGATCGGGTCGCGTGATCGATGTCGGTCATCGGCGTCCGGCCGTCGACCGGAGGTACCGGGCCTGCCGGACGACCGACCATCCCGCGGTCAGCGTCCGGTCGCCCAGGTAGGTCCTGGTGATGGCGCGGCCGAGGAGAAGGCGTTCGAAGGTGTCCAGACCGGTCGACCGCGAGACGGTGAGGCGGGGCAGCGCGAACGTGTGATGCCGCGGCCCCAGCACGACGTTCGCGACGGCCGCGGCGTTGCGGTACCCGGCGGCGCAGACGGCCTCCCGCACCCGCGGGCTCGAGTAGCCGTAGGGGTAGGCCAGGCTGGGGATGTCCCGGTCGAGCCGGTCGGCGAGCAGCACCCTGCTGGTCACGAGTTCGCAGCCAAGGGCCACGTCGGGCAGCTGGTCGAGCTCGGCGTGGCTGTGGCTGTGCGCGCCCACCTCCACCCCGGCCGCCGCCACCTCGTCGATCTGGGTCCAGCACATCATCCGGTCCAGCGGTGTGCCGGCCCGGTGCTTGCCGGCGTCGTCGATCCAGCCCGTCGTGACGAACACCGTCGCGCGACATCCGTATCGGGTGAGCAACCGAAGCGCTGTGGTGCAGAAGTCGGCGTAGCCGTCGTCGAAGGTCAGCACCACCGTCCGGTCGGGCAGCGAGCGCCCCTCGCGCACCGCGGAAGCGAGCTCGCCGAACGTGAGGGTGGTGCAGCCCAGGCGCCGGAGCAACCCGAGCTGGGCTGCGAACATGTCGGGCGCGACCGACAGCCGCCGGGTCGCCGGCGCGGGATCCTCCGCGATGGCGTGGTACATCAGCACCGGGACGCTCGCCGTCATTGCCCGACCGCCGGTGACATGAGCCCCTGCACCGTCCCGGCCGCGTACCCGGCGGTGGTGGACAGCAGCCCCGCGGTGATCGCGGCCGAGCGGGACAGACCCGAGAGATCACCGCGCAGTGCCTGCCGGACGCCGCGGGCCGCCCCGCGCCGCAGGGTGGTCACCGCGTAGCTCCGCTCGGCGGCCAGCCCGTCGGCGACCCCGACGCTCCTGGTCACCTGGGCCTTCGACAGGCCCTCGGCGTAGCAACGGGCCCGGAAGTAGCGAAACCGCGACCGCGCCGCCGGCACCTTGTGGTGGATCACCGCACGCGCGTCGAAGAGAAAGGTGGCACCCGGGCTGCGCTGCGCCAGCCGGATGCAGAACTCCGTCTCCTCACAGCCCAGCGGGCGCCGGCTGGTGCTCGACCGGCCGATATGGCTCGGGAAGCCGCCGGCGACGTCGAACACCTCCCGGCGGAAGGAGGCGTTGCCGCCCAGCAGGTTGCGGACGCGTCCGGGTTCCCGGCCGGTGAAGGTGCACCCGACGGTCCAGTCGAACTCCTCCGGGAACCAGGCCGGACGTCGGGTCTCCCACGCCGGCAGCGTCAGCCCGCCGACGCCGACCACGTCATCGCGGTCGTAGCCGGCTGCGAGATAGGTCAACCAGTCCGGCTCGGCCACAGCGTCGTCGTCGAGGAACGCCACGAGGTCCCCGCTCGCCAGTGCGACCCCGGTGTTCTTGCCGCCGGAGAGCCCTTGCGCCTGCCGGTTCTGGGCGACGATCACCTCGGGCAGCGCGGTTCGCAGCCGGGAGTGCAGTGCCGGGTTGTGGTCGACCACGACGATGATCTCGTGCGGTGCGCGGCGCTGGGCGCGGACGGATGCGACCGCCGCCGCGACGTCGTCCCAGCGGTCCTGGGTGTAGGCGCAGATCACCACCGACATCGTGTTCATCGGCGAATCCCCTCCTGTGTGCCTCGCGCGCCGGCGCGGATGCGGCCACCGGTCTGCAGGATCCGGTCGGCGACGCGGAACAGCGCCGGATGGTCGGTCACCACGTTGCGCAGCCGCCGGACCGGTGCGCGCCGCGCCCAATGCAGCGCCGCGGACGGGACCCGTCGCACGACCCGCCCCTCGGCGACGAACAGATCCCGGCTCTTGAGCGACTCCTTGTACCCCTTGGGTCCCCGGCCCATGTCGACGTGGTCGATCCCGGCCTCCGCCGCGGCCTCCGCCAGGGCGAGGTGCAGGAGGACACCGGGTGAGTGCCGGCTGAACGCGATGTCGTAGGCCGGGAACCAGGTAGGGATCACCCGGCTCGACCGCAGCCCGACGTGCCCGGCCACCAGCTCGTCACCGGCATGGAGCAGGGACAGCAGCCCGGAGAAGTCGGCGGTGCGTTCGGCGAGCAGGTGCTCGAGCAGCTCGACGATCCAGGGGTGGGCGAACCGGTCGGCCCGGCCCGTCCGCTGGTACTGCGCCGACTTCCACCCCAGCACCGTGTGCAGCGCCGCCCGGTCTCGCGAGTCGAGCTCGAACCGCACCGCACCGACCTCGCGGGCGAGCCTGCGGCGCTTGCGCGGCAGGTCACGAACCATCAGTGACGTGCCGCGCCGCTCGGCGAGATAAGCCGGGAACCCGTCCCGCAGATCCATGATCGGCGACGGTGCGCGCAGCACCTCGTAGGGCGCGAACGGCCCCTGCCCATCGACGAGATGGTCGAACTCCCAGACCGAGAGGCGGCAGCTGCGCAGGAGCTCCTGCGGATCCCAGTCGAGGCCGGGGGCATGGATCAGGCCCTGACAGTCGGTCAGCCCGGCCGCGACCGGGACCCCGTAGCCGAGCGCTCGTTGCTCGAAGGGGAAGAACCCGACGATCCTCGACCCGTCGACGAGCACCCCCACCCGGGCCTGTGGCCGCACCCGCCCGACCGCGACCGTGAACTCCGGGGACAGGAACGGGTTGGCCCAGGCCGGCCGCGTCGCCTGGAACACCCGCCACACGGCCAACTCCGACTCGCCCAGGTCCACCGGGCGCACGACGTCGACCTTCATGCCACGTGCACGGTCGTGTTGGTGGCGACCGCCAGCGCGACGCTGATGAGCCCGACGGCGAGCAGCCCGCCGGCGACCGACCACGAGCCGGTGGCGAGCATGACCTCGGCGACCAGGGCGTTGATCACGACCGCCGCGGCTACCGCGACCACCACCCGCGCCAACGGATCGACCGTGCGCAGCGCAGCGGCGACGGCCACGGCCGGGGCGCCGAGCAGGAACAGCACGATCGCCGTGCCTCGGCCCGCCCCGGGGGGCAGGGCGAGGCCGAGCGCGAGGATCCCCTGGGCTCCGACGACGCGGACGGACCGGAGGTTCATGACGGCGTCACGCCCGGCTGCGTCATGTCCAGCGGTGTCATGTCCAGCTGCGTCACACCCGGCTGCGTCACACCTGGCTGCGTCAGGCCCGGCTGCGTGAGACCCGACGGTGTCATGGCCGACGGCCGGACCCGGC
Organism: Pseudonocardia sp.; assembly: GCA_050701075.1. Classification (GTDB taxonomy): domain Bacteria; phylum Actinomycetota; class Actinomycetes; order Mycobacteriales; family Pseudonocardiaceae; genus Pseudonocardia. Next base: position 17,783 of record JBOHEP010000093.1, read on the forward strand.
CCGTTGCGGCACCACCGAGGACCTTGGGGTGGCCGTGGAATGCCGCACGAGCCGCCTGAACGACATGCCCGCTGATCCCGGTCTGGTGCTCGCGGAGGATGGTCCGCAGCACGCGCGTCCCGTCCCGGAAAGTCCGCAGGTTGGACTTCCCGTGCCGGCGGGGCATCTCCAGGCTCGGTACCTCGGCGATTCTCAGCCCGGACTGCAGCGCGCAGATCGTCAGCTGCGTCTCGATCTCGAAACCCGAGGCGGGGACGTCGAGGAACGGCAGGTACCGGCGCTTGAAAGCGCAGAAGCCGTAGCACAGATCTGTGAGGTTGGCGCCGTACAGCGTGTTCACGAGCTGGAGCAGCGCCTTGTTGCCCATCCGTCGCGTCCGGGTGATGTCCAGCGAGCCACCGCCACCGATGAAACGCGACCCCTTGACGAAGTCGTAGCCGTTGGCCAGGAAATGCAGGAAATGCGGGATCTCCTGCGGCGCCATGCTGCCGTCCGCGTCGATCATCACGATGACCTCGCCGGACGCCGCCATGAAGCCGGACCGGAGCGCGTCTCCTTTACCGAAGCCCTCCTGCGCGATCACCCGCAGGTCAGCACGACACGAACGCGCGGTGACGAGCGTCGCGTCGGATGAGTGGCCGTCGACGAGGACGATCTCATCGACGCAGTCGGGAATCTGTTCGAGTACCCATGCGACGTTGGTCGCCTCGTTCTTCGTGGGGATGACGAGCGAGACGCCCGGCTTCGTCACCTTCCCGTTCACCGGTATGCCGCTGCCGTTGCCGTTCGTCAGCAACGGGCGGCGAGGTGCCGGGATGTCCGGGTCGAACGGACGGGTCTCCACGATCGACCCGTTGTTCGGTGAGGATGACGTTGGGGAGCTCGGAACGACCATCTGGTCGTGGTTGTGCATAGACATGTTTGTCTCCGCGGCCTCAGGTCGAATACCGAATGCAGTGGGTCGGCTCGAACGGCCACAGGGACGGGGCATGAGCGTCCGATACGTTCTCCGACTGTGCGCGGCGACCTTTCGGTGAAGCGGATACCTCGAGTCGCCTCGCCCGACGACGTCATCCTGCGGGAGCAGCGACCTGCCGACATCCTCACAATTAACGATCACGTCGATCTGCGTACCCGAGGGCGGCCGGCTGTGGGGTCCGTCGGTGTCGGTGGTCGGCCCTACAGTGCCGACATGGACTGGACCGAGCAACTCGCATCGCAACTGGAACTCCACTGGACGACCCAGCTGCGCCCCCGCCTGGACGGCCTCAGCGACGACGAATACTTCTGGGAGCCCGTCCCGGGCTCGTGGAACGTGCATCCTCGCGGGAGGTCGACCGCCCCGGTACAGGGTGGCAGCGGCGACTTCACCATCGACTTCGCGCTCCCCGAACCCGACCCGCCACCCGTCACCACGATCGCGTGGCGGCTCGGGCACGTGATCGTCGGCGTCTTCGGTTCCCGGGCGGCCGCCCATTTCGGCGGGGCCCCGGTCGACTACCTGACGTTCGACTACGCCGGCACGGCCGCGGGCGCGTTGGGCCAGCTCGATGCGGCGCACGACGCGTGGACGACCGGCGTCCGGGGGCTCGATGGGGCGGCCCTGGCAGCGCCGTGCGGCCCGGCGGAGGGGCCGTGGGCCGAGCACCCGATGGCCACGCTGGTGCTGCACATCAACCGGGAGGCGATCCACCACGGCGCGGAGATCTCCCTGCTGCGGGACCTGTACCGGGCCGGGAGCCGGCCGAGGTGACCGATCGTCACCGTACGGGCCCACCACCGGGGGGTGCTGGGCCGTCCTCGGCAGGGTCGAGACCCACGTCCGAGCCGCAATGGCGCCGGATGGTCTCGGCGAAGATGCGCGGGGCCGCCGTGGTGCACCCGGGATCGGTCGTCGAGGGCCAGTTGCCGATCTCGGCGACGGCGCGGTCGCACCAGCCGATCAGTGCCGCCATGATGTCGGCGTAGCCGTCGACGAGCAACGCCAGGATGTGCTCCCGCTCCGGGAACGGTCCGGCACCGGCCTCGTACTCACCGACCTGGGCGGGGCCGGCGGCGAGGAGCTCGCGGGCCTGACGCCCGGTGGACTCCAACGCGGTGCGCAGGTCGTCCACGCTGCCGTGGTCGGCGTGCAGCAGTCGAACCAGGCCCTCGATCTCCAGCGCGGGGGCCGCCGGGCGGGTCGCCAACCACCGGCGCAGTTCGTGGCGTCCATCGGCGGTGATCCGGTAGGTCGTCCGGCTGCGGTTGCCGACCTGCTCGGAGGTGGCGTGCGCCCAGCCGAGCCGCACCAACCGTTTGGGTTCGGCGTAGAGATTGGCTTCCGAGCGCGGCCAGACATAGCGGAACGTGCGCTGGTACTGCTGTTTCAGCTCGTAGGCCGTGAACGGGCGCAGGGCGAGCAACCCCAGGACGGCGTACGAAGTCGTCGTCGGCTCCACCACAGCTGTGCACTTTACTCCAACATGGAGTACTCTGTCTTTCACTCCAACCTGGAGTAGTCGGTGCTACAGGAGGCCACCATGACGAACCGGCGATCAGCGACCGACCCGTCCGACGCCGGCCATCCCGACATCGGCCATCCGGCCGGCGCGCTGCCTGCCGTGGATCCGACCCAGGCCCGGAACGCCCTGGCGGACACGGTCCCCCGGCTTGCCACGCTGCTGCGATCGGTTCGCGACCCCGGCCGGCCCGCACTCGGCCAGTGGAGCGTCGCCGACGTTGCGGCGCACCTCGCCGTCGTCTTCGAGAACCTGCCGCGCCTGGCCGCCCGACAGGCCCCACCCCCGATACCCGGACTCTCCGTCTTCGGCGATGTCATGGTCGACATGGTGCGCGCCGAGCCCGAGCGGGATCTGGCGGTGCTCGCCGACCGGATCGACGCTGCGGCGGCCGCGTTCCTCGACGGACCCGCCGTCACCGATCCCGATGGGTTGCGGCCATGGATCTTCGTCGGCACCGAGGTGTCCGGCACGACGTTCGTCTGCCACCTGCTCAACGAGGCCCTCGTGCACGGCTACGACATCGCCCGTGGCGCGGGGCGAACCTGGCGGATCGAGCGGTCGCACGCGGCCCTCGCGCTCGGCGGCTTCGCCCTCGTCGGGATGGCCCAGCTCGCCGGGACCGGGCTGGTCGACCAGCGCCGGGCCGCCGGTGTCCGGGCCCGCTACCGGCTGCGGATCCGCGGCGGTATCCGGGTTGACGTGCAGATCACCGACGGGGAGCTGGCCATCGGGGCACCGTCGGGGCGGCGCGTCGACTGCCACGTGTCCGGCGACCCGGTCGTCCTCCTGTTGCTCCTGTGGGGTCGGCGGAGTCAATGGGGGCCGATCGCGCGCGGACAGCTGACCGCCTGGGGCCGGCGGCCGTGGCTGGGGCCGCGACTGCGCAGCTTGATCGTCAACCCGTAGCGGGAGCCGCCGTCGCCCCACCTCCCACAGCACCTGCTGAAGCGCTCGATGAGTCACGCCCATGATCACTGAAACCGGGACATGACGTACGCTCAGCGCACGTGAAGTCCCATTTCCGGCGATCATGAGCCTGGAATCCGCGATCGCCGCCCCAGCCTGCCGAGCTCGTCAGCACGTGCGCTGGTGGGGCAGACGGGATCATGCCGTCATGGAGGATCCACAATTTGGCGTCGACCGCCCGTGTCACAGATGGGCCAACAGGGTCTGAGCTGGCGGGTCAGCGGGTGAAATGATCCCAGCCGGGCGCCTCGGCCTCGTACGGACGGCCGTCGACCAGGACGGCCGGGTCGCCGGCCCGGACACCGCCGATGGCCGACCAGCCCGGCGGCAGCTCGACCCCAGCGGGGAACGTGGCGGCCAGCGCATGGTCCTCGCCCCCGGTGAGCAGCCAGTGCACCGGATCGACCCCGAGGGCGGCTCCCACATCGACCAGACGCGGCGGCACCTCCGGCGGCCGCACGTCGAGCACCACCCCGGACGCCCGGGAGATGTGCCCGAGGTCGGCCAGCAGCCCGTCCGATATGTCGATCATCGACGTGGCGCCGGCGCAAGCCGCCTGCGGACCGGCCGCATACGGCGGCTCGGGCACCCGGTGCGCCCCGACCACCGCCCCCGGTGAACGGAACCCGCGCCCCAGCACCGCCAACCCGGCCGCCGCCCAGCCGACCCGCCCGCACAACGCGACCACGTCCCCGGGTCGCGCCCCCGCCCGGGTCACCGGTTCCCGCCCCTCCAACGATCCGAGCGCCGTCACCGAGAGCATCAACGTGGCCGACGACGCGACGTCCCCGCCGACCACCCCGACCCCGGCCACGCCGGCCTCCGCCCACAACCCGTCGACCAACCCCTGAACCGTCTCCACCGGGATCGTTGCCGGGCAGGCCAGCCCGACCAGCAGCGCTGTGGGCACCGCGCCCATCGCCGCGATGTCGGCCAGGTTGGCAGCCGCGGCCTTGCGTCCCACCTGCTCCGGGGTGGACCAGTCGAACCGGAAGTGCACCCGCTCGACGAGCACGTCGGTGCACGCGACCACCCGCCCGTCCGGGGCCGCGACCACGGCCGCGTCGTCGCCGGGGCCGAGCAGCGTGCCTGCGGTCTGCCGCCGCCCGGCCGTCACCCGGGCGATCAGACCGAACTCCCCGAGCTGGTGGAGGGTGTCCTCACGCCAGCCCGATGACGACGTGGGCAACGCGGCCACCTCCGGAGTAGGTTCCACTCCTTAATCTTCTTACCTCGACCCGTCCATCCCCGACCCGTTCGGCCAGATAAAGGGGCACACCGTGGTGCAGGCATACATCCTCGTCCAGACGGAGGTGGGCAAGGCCGCTGCCGTCGCCTCCGCGATCGCCGACATCCGCGGGGTGACCTCCGCGGAGGACGTCACCGGCCCGTATGATGTCATCGTGCGCGCGGAGGCGTCCGATGTCGACCAGTTGGGTCAGCTCGTCGTGGCCCAGGTGCAGGGCGTGCCCGGGATCACCCGCACGCTGACCTGCCCGGTGGTCCACCTCTCCTGACCGCCGCACCACCCGTGACCGCCACACCTCCATGACCGCCGCACCTCCCGTGACCGCCCGCATCTGGGGGACCGCCGCATCCAAGGGAACACTGTGCCGCGCCCCGCCACCCCTGTCCTGATCGCCATCACCCTGCCCGTGCTGCTTGCGGTCGCGGTGGCCGCCATCGCGATCACCGCGCGGGTGCGCGGTGTGGACGGCACAGTCGGAATAGAACCCCCGCCTGCCACCGGTCCCCTCGCGGTCGTCCCGATCGACGCTCCGGACGCCGCCGGGCCGGAGTGCGTGGCCGTGCTCGCCGCGCTGCCCGCGGAGCTGCCGGCGAACGACGGCCCGCTGCCACCGCGCCCCCTGGCCCAACCGGCCCCGGATGGGGTGCGCGCGTGGGTCGCGGCGCCGCGACCGGTGGTGCTGCGCTGCGGGCTCCCCCACCCGGCCGAGCTCACACCGACGTCGGCGCTCCTCGAGGTGGACGGGGTGCGGTGGCTGGAGCTCGACGACGGTAACGTCGCTGATCCAGGCAACAACACAGTCGTCACCTACGTTGCCGTCGACCGTCCGGTCTACGTCGTGCTCACCATTCCCATCGACGCCGGAACCGGGCCGTTGCAGGTGGTCTCCGAAGCCGTGCGGGCGGCGTTGCCGGCCATACCCGTCGCCGTCCGCTGAGGCTCACCGCAGCCCGACACCCCGAGCCATCGCCGTCTCGACCAGGGTCGTCAGCAGGGCGGGGTAGTCCATCCCCGTTACCGCCCACATCTTCGGGAACATCGAGATCGGGGTGAACCCGGGCATCGTGTTCACCTCGTTGACCGTCAGCTCGCCGCCGGGGCCCACGAAGAAGTCGACCCGCGCGAGGCCCTGGCAGTCCAGCGCCCGGAACGCGGCCACGGCCATCTCCCCGAGTCGCTCCGAGACGGCGTCGTCGAGCTTGGCCGGGATGTCGAACTCGCACACG
>JBOHEP010000094.1:0-1034 GCA_050701075.1 Pseudonocardia sp.
TGTGGTGGCAGGTGCTCATCAAGCTTCCCGGTCAGCAGGTGCTCGACATGGTTCCCGGTCCCCATGCCAACAGACTGGCGACGACACGGGCGTGGCTGGCAAGATGCGCGACCGACGACGACTGACCTGCATGGGTCCCGCACCTCCGAGGCGGGTGCGGCACTCTTCTTCGCGGTGATCATCGCCGAGATCGCGCGCGGGGGCACCGGTGTGGTCCGCGGCTGAGCCGGTACCGCCCACCCGGCTGATGCCTTGAGTACATCTGAGCAGAAAGGAGACTCACGAACATGTCGCTCGAACATATCGGCGTCGCGGACGCCAAACGGAGGTTCGCCGAGCTGACCGAGCGTGTCCGGAACGGTGAATCGTTCGTGATCGTCAATCGCGGACATCCTGTCGTCGCGCTCGTCCCTCCGCAGCGAGTCGCCGACGACGCAGGCAGGCCGCCGATCGGCCTGGTTGCGTTCACCGGGGCGCTCGCCGCCGAATGGGACTCCGTCGACGAGGACATGACCGCGATCGTCGCAGCACGCCGGCAGGTGGTCGACCGTCCTGCTCCGACGTTCGAGTGAACGGATACTACTTCGACACCGACATCATCAGCGCCACGATCAAACCGATGCCACCGCTGCACCTGCTCCGCCGGCTCGCCACAATGCCGCCGCACTCACTCGCGACCTCATCCTGGTCACGCACAGCGTCAAGCATCTCGGACAAGTGCCGGAGCTCGCCGTCGAGAACTGGATCGACGACGGGTGAGCTGCCGGTCGACGTCACCGCCTGCGGTAGACCTCGGACCGGTGCCCTATTTCCACGACGAGAACGAGGAGCACAGCATCCTGAAACTCGACAAGGATGCGATAGTCGCCCACCCGGTACCGCCAGTACGGGACACCCACCAGAGGGCCACCCAGCAGCCGCGGGTCGTCGAGCACCCCCACCCGCTCGCGGAGGAACCTCTGTACGCGGATCGCCGCCTGCCGGTCGAGTTTGCGCAGGTCGCGGACCGCCTCGGGAGCGAGCTCAATCCTGTA
>JBOHEP010000095.1:0-2081 GCA_050701075.1 Pseudonocardia sp.
CCTGCACGTGCCGGCTCGTCGGCCGGATGTCCACGCGGGTGTAGGGGTCGGTGAGGTGGGCGAACACCTGCTCGTCCTCGTCGTACCAGGCATCGGCGGCGTCCCAGTACAGCGACGCGTACCCGGCCAGCCACGGCGCGGCCGGGACCGGGTCGGGGTAGGCCCACAGCGCGTTCTCGACGACCCGGTCGCCGGCGTGCAGCGAGCGGTAGCTGGCGTCGCCCATGAACGGGCAGTGCGTGGTGTGATCCGTCGCGACGAACGCCGAGGCGTCGAGATCGGCCTCGGGCACGTAGAACCGCGGGAGCAGCGCGGTCTCGTGCAGCAGCATCCCGGCGCGGGTGTCGAGCACGGTGCGTCCGGCGAACTCGGCGCGGACCCGGCGGGGGAACGGGTGCATGAGCAGTTTGTGCGGTGGGCCGTCGAGCCGGTAGTTGATCGACTTCGGGGCGCTCGGGGACAGCGGTCCATCGGTGCGGGTCAGGCCCACGGCGTTCCTCTCGGTGCTGATGCCTCGGCCCTGCCACGCGGGCCTCGGTGCTGATGCTTCTGCCTTGCACCCACCGGCCTCAGCTCAAGCTGTGCGGTGACTCCGCCCAGCCTGGCACCATGGAGGAGGCGCCGCACCGGCGACGAGGAGGCACACATGGCCAACGAGCCGTTCGGAGGCGCGTTCGGTCCGCTCGACGAGCTCGTCGGCAAGCTGTTCGCCGGGCTCGAGCAGGGGTTCGTCGATCCGGAGCAGAGGTCGGAACAGGCGGGCCGACCACGTCCGGTGACCAGGCAGCTGGACCGGCACGGCCGCGATCTCACCGCCGCTGCCCGGCAGGGCCGCCTCGACCCGGTCATCGGCCGCGACGACGAGATCGAGCAGGTTCTCGAGGTGCTCGCGCGGCGCACCAAGAACAACCCCGTGCTGATCGGCGATCCTGGCGTCGGGAAGACCGCGATCGTCGAGGGCATCGCCAAGCGGGTCGTCGACGGCGAGGTGCCGGAGGCGCTTCGCGACGTGCGGATCGTGTCCGTCGATCTCGCCGGCATGGTCGCCGGCACGAAGTACCGGGGGGAGTTCGAGCAGCGACTCACCGCGGTGATCAAGGAGGTGGTCGCCGCCGACCGGTCGGTCGTCGTGTTCGTCGACGAGCTGCACGCCGTGGTCGGGGCGGGCGCCGCCGAGGGCGGCCCGATGGACGCGGGCACGATCCTCAAGCCGGCGCTGGCCCGTGGTGAGCTGCAGCTGATCGGGGCGACCACGGTCGCGGAGTACCGCAAGCACATCGAACGCGACGCGGCACTCGAGCGGCGTTTCGAGCCCGTCCGCATCGCCGAACCGTCCGTGGAGCAGACCGTCGCGATCCTGAGTGGGCTGCGCGGTCGCTACGAGACCCACCACGGCATCACGATCAGCGACGGTGCCCTCGACGCCGCGGCGGTGCTGGCACACCGGTACGTGCGCGACCGGTTCCTGCCCGACAAGGCCATCGACCTGATCGACAGGGCCGGCTCCCGGGTGCGGATGCGCGCCGCCGCGGCCGCCACGACGAGCGTCCCCACCCGGCCCACCGACGAGCGGATCGAGCAGCTCGCCCGGGCCCGCGACGTCGCCGTCGACGCCGAGGACTACGAACGCGCACACATCCTGTCCCGCGAGCTCGACCGCGCCGCTGCTGAGCAGACCGCCGCCCCCGAGCCGCACCGGATACCGGAGCTCACCGCCGAAGACATCGCCGAGGCCGTCTCCCGCAGCACCGGCATCCCCGTCGCCCGGCTCACCGCCGCCGACCGCGACCGGCTGCTGCACCTGGAGGACCACCTGCGGCGCCGGGTCGTGGGACAGGACGTGGCCGTCGAGGCGGTCGCCGACGCGGTGCGTCAGGGTCGTGCCGGGTTGGCGCACCCGGACCGCCCGGTCGGCTCGTTCCTGTTCCTCGGGCCCACCGGCGTCGGCAAGACAGAGCTGGCCAGGGCCCTGTCCGACGCGTTGAGCGGAGCCGAGCCCGTCCGCTTCGACATGAGCGAGTTCACCGACGGCGCCAGCCTGACCCGGCTGGTCGGGGCACCGCCCGGGTACATCGGCCATG
>JBOHEP010000096.1:0-4411 GCA_050701075.1 Pseudonocardia sp.
CGACGTGGCGCCAGCTCGTGGACCACAGCACGCTCGCCGTCGACGAGCCGGCGCTGGCCGGCACGGCCCGTCCGGCGCTGGTGCGGGTCAACGCCGCCACCGCCGAGCGGCTCGGGCTCACCGAGGGCGAGCCGGCGACCGTCCGTACCGAGCGTGGTGCGATCACACTGCCGGTGGCGCTGACCGACCTACCCGATGGGGTGGTCTGGCTTCCGGGCAACTCCGGCGAGTCCAAGGTGCGCGCGATCCTGGGCGCCGGCCACGGCGACCTGGTCGGCGTGACGGCATGACGCGCACCCAGGAGCTGCTGGCCGACGACCCGCTGTGGTTGATTCTGCTCAAGGTCGTGGTGCTGTTCGGGGTCGGTGTCGTGCTGACCCTGGTGATGATCAACGCGGAGCGCAAGGTGGTGGGCCGGATGCAGCAGCGTCCGGGCCCGAACCGGGTGGGCCCCGGCGGGTGGTTGCAGTCGCTCGCCGACGGGCTCAAGCTCGCGTTCAAGGAAGACATCATGCCGGTGCTGGCCGACAAGCCGGTGTACTTCATCGCTCCGGTCATCTCCACCATTCCGGCGTTCGTCGCGTTCTCGGTCATCCCGTTCGGCGGCGAGGTCTCGATCTTCGGTGAGCCCACGGTGCTGCAGCTGGTCGACCTGCCGGTCGGGGTGCTCGTCGTGCTCGCCTGCTCCTCGATCGGCGTCTACGGCATCGTGCTGGGTGGCTGGGCCTCCGGCTCGCCGTATCCCTTGCTCGCGGCGCTGCGCTCCGCCGCGCAGGTGATCTCCTACGAGATCGCGCTGGGCCTGTCGATCGTCGCGGTCATCCTCTATGCGGGCTCGCTGTCCACCGCCGACATCGTCGCGGCGCAGTCGACGGGTTGGTATTTCTGGCTGCTCGTGCCCAGCTTCGTGGTCTTCGTGATCGCGATGGTGGGGGAGACCAACCGTGCGCCGTTCGACCTCCCCGAGGCCGAGTCAGAACTCGTCGGCGGCTTCCACACCGAGTACTCGTCGCTGAAGTTCGCGCTGTTCTTCCTCGCCGAGTACGTCAACATGGTCACGGTCTCGGCCATGGCCACCACGCTGTTCCTCGGCGGCGGGATGGCCCCGTGGCCGCTGTCGAGCGTCGCGCTGTTCAACAACGGCTGGTTCCAGTTCCTCTGGTTCCTGATCAAGACCGCGATCTTCCTGTTCCTCTTCATCTGGCTGCGTGGCACCCTGCCCCGGCTGCGCTACGACCAGTTCATGCGGCTGGGGTGGAAGGCTCTGGTGCCGGTCAGCCTGCTGTGGATCCTCACGATCTTCGCGATCCGGGCCTACCGCAACAGCGAGGGTGGCGACGTCACCGTCCTGCTGTTCACCCTGGGCATCGTGCTCGCTGTGGTGTTGGTGGTGGCGTTCCTGGTGCCCGACCAGCCCGAGCCCGACCGTGGGATCGAGCTGGCGTCGGACTATCCGATCCCACCGCTGGACCTCACCGTGCCGAAGCCGTCGCGGCACAAGCTGCGCGGGGGCACCGCCTCGGCCGGTTCTGGACCGGCCGGCAGCTCCTCGAAGGAGACCGAACATGTTTGAGTTCTTCAAGGGCTTCGGCGTCACCTTCTCCACGATGTTCAAGAAGGTCGTCACCGAGGAGTACCCGGAGAACTTCCCGCCCGCAGCACCCCGCTATCACGGCCGCCACCAGCTCAACCGCCATCCCGACGGGTTGGAGAAGTGCGTGGGTTGCGAGTTGTGCGCGTGGGCGTGCCCGGCCGACGCGATCTACGTCGAGGGCGCGGACAACACCGAGGAGGCGCGCTACTCCCCAGGGGAGCGCTACGGGGAGATCTACCAGATCAACTACCTGCGCTGCATCGGCTGCGGCATGTGCGTCGAGGCCTGCCCCACCCGCGCGTTGACGATGATCAACTTCTACGAGATGGCCGACGACAACCGGCAGGACCTGATCTACACCAAGGAGCAGTTGCTCGCCCCGTTGCTGCCGGGCATGGAGCAGCCGCCGCACCCGATGCGGCTCGGGGAGACCGAGCAGGACTACTACGTGCAGGGGCCGGTGCTCGCCCGGGCCGGCGCGGAGAACGACCCGGTGGGGGAGCAGGTGACGTGAGCGTTCTGGCTGCATCGATGCTCGATACTGTGAGCGCCTCTTCGGTGGCTGCACAGGGGGTCTCCACCGGGGAGGCCCTCACGTTCTGGGTCCTGGGGCCGATCGCGCTCGCCGGGGCGCTCGGCATGGTGTTCGCGCGCAGCGCCGTGCACTCGGCGCTGATGCTGGTCACCACGATGTTCTGTCTCGCCGTGTTCTACATCGTGCAGGGGGCGCCGTTCCTGGGCTTCGTGCAGATCATCGTCTACACCGGCGCGGTCATGATGCTGTTCCTGTTCGTGCTGATGCTCGTCGGCCGCGACAGCTCCGACTCCGTGGTCGAGGTGCTCCGGGGGCAGCGGCTCGCCGGGCTGACGTTCGGGCTCGGTCTGGCCGTGCTGTTGGTGGCCGCGATCGGTCGCTCGCTCACCTCGGTCACGCCCGTGGGGCTCACCGAGGGCGGGGCGGGCAGCGGTGCCAATGTCACCGGGCTCGGTCGGCTGATCTTCACCGACTACCTGTTCGCCTTCGAGCTCACCTCGGCACTGCTGATCACCGCCGCGCTGGGCGCGATGGTGCTGGCCTTCGCCCAGTCCTCGGGCCACGTCAAACGCGGCCAGCGCGCCACCGTCACCGCCCGGCTGCGTGGCGAGCACGACCAGATCTCCCCGCTGCCCGGCCCCGGCGTCTTCGCCACGGCGAACTCGGTGGCGGTGCCGGCGCTGTTGCCCGACGGTTCGGTCGCACCCGGGTCGCTGTCGGGAATCCTTGACTCCACGCCCGTCGGGGACATCGAGCAGTACGACCCCGGTGATGCGCGCTCCGCGGACTCTGCGCGCAGTGCTCGAGCACTCACCGGACGTCGTTCCGAGACCGGCGCCGATGTGCGCTCCGCGGACGCTCCGCGCGAGGACCAGGACCGATGACCCCTACCTACTACCTGCTCCTCTCCGCGCTGCTGTTCTGCATCGGTGCGGTGGGTGTGTTGGTGCGGCGCAACGCCATCGTGGTGTTCATGTGCATCGAACTGATGCTCAACGCTGTCAACCTGTCGCTGGTCACCTTCTCGCGGATCAACGGCACGCTCGACGGCCAGGTCATGGCGTTCTTCGTGATGGTGGTGGCCGCTGCCGAGGTCGTCGTCGGCCTGGCGATCATCATGTCCATCTTCCGTACCCGCCGCACCGCGTCGGTGGACGACGCGAACCTGCTGAAGTACTGAGGTTCAAGGAGTGCTCCCCGTGCTTAGCCCGCCGCCGCCATCAAGGCGTGAACACCGCCGCTCTGGCCAAGATCGCCGAAAGTGGGACATGAGCTGCGTATATGCACCTCATGTCCCACAAATGGTGATCATGGAGGGCGCACCGGTCGGATGCGCCGACAACGATGCGGGCAGGGTCGCCTGCGGCGCCGTCGCCTTGGTCGGCGATGTGACCGGCTCAGGCGCCGCGGGCGGCCAAGGGGTGACCGGGTGACCGAGGTGGCTGTCGTAGGGAATGCCACCGGTGTCGCGTCGCTGGCGTGGCTGCTCTTCATCTTGCCGGCGTTCGGCGCCCTGGTGTTGCTCGTCGCCGGGCGGCGAGCCGATCGGTGGGGGCACTGGCTCGGCGTCGCCACGGTCTTCGCGGCGTTCGCCCTCGGCCTGGCGATCTTCTTCGAGACCATTGCCCTGGACGCCGCGCAGCGCACCCGGGAGCTGTCGCTCTACTCCTGGATCCCGGTCGGCGCGCTCGACATCGACTTCGGCCTGAGGCTGGACCCGCTCTCGCTGACGTTCGTACTGCTCATCACCGGCGTCGGGGCGCTGATCCACCTGTACTCGGTGGGTTACATGGACCACGACCCGGGCCGCCGCCGGTTCTTCGCCCAGCTCAACCTGTTCGTCGCGGCGATGCTGGTGCTCGTTCTCGGCAACAACTTCGTGATGCTCTACCTCGGCTGGGAGGGCGTCGGGCTCGCGTCCTACCTGTTGATCGGCTTCTACCAGGACCGCCCGGCCGCGGCGACCGCCGCGAAGAAGGCCTTCCTGATGAACCGGGTCGGCGACGTCGGCCTCGCGATCGCGATCTTCATCCTCTGGGCCGAGCTCGGCACGCTGCAGTACACCGAGGTCTTCGCCCGGATCGGAGAGGTCGGCGGCGGCACCATCCTGGCGATCACGCTCCTGCTGCTGCTCGGGGCGTGCGGGAAGTCGGGGCAGTTCCCGCTGCAATCCTGGCTGCCCGACGCGATGGAGGGCCCCACCCCGGTCTCGGCGCTGATCCACGCCGCGACGATGGTCACGGCCGGGGTCTACCTCATCGCCCGCTGCGCCCCGATCTACA
>JBOHEP010000097.1:0-2661 GCA_050701075.1 Pseudonocardia sp.
TTGCCGGCCACCTGCGGCTCGCGGCCGGACGCGGTGCGCAGCGCGGCGACCATCGCGCCGTTGCCCGGGAGCGGTCCACGCTCGGTCGGCAGGGTCGGATCTAGGTTGCACGCGACCCACACCGCCCCGCCGCGCAGCGCCACCGTCGCCTCGGCCAGCACCGGCCACGCCGTCTCCGGGCTGTGTCCCTGGACGACCGCGGCGGCCTCGTCGGCCCGATCGGTGACGGTCAGACCGGCGCCGGTGATCTCGGCGACCAGCGCGTCGGTGCCCACCACCAGCACCGGCGCACCGGCCGGCAACTGCTCGGCCAGCATCGCCGCCGCTGCCTGCGAACTCGTCACCACATCCTGCTCGCCCGCCGGGAAGCCCAGCTCGACCAGATGCTCGGCGACGTCGACCGGCCGGCGGGAGGCATTGTTGGTGATGTAGACGGTGGGCACGCCTCGCTCGGCTGCGTGCCGCACCGCCTCCATCGCCCCGGGGATGGCCACCCGACCCCGGTACAGCGTGCCGTCGAGGTCGACGAGCAGCACGTCATGGCGGGCGAGCAGGTCACTCACGAGCCGTTGCTCTCCGGCTCCGCGGGCTGCCCAACGGCGCCTTCGACGTCGGTGCCTTCCATGCCGAAGGCGATGTGCTCGTCGTCGTCGGCGAATGGCTCCCCGGTCAGCTCGGCGATCCGTCGGGCGGCATCGGTCTCGCAGTCCTCGTCGACGTCGGCGGCGTGCACGAACCATTGCAGCGCCTCGGACTCCCGTCCCGCGGTGAGCAGATTGTCGGCGTAGGCGTAGAACAGTCGACTGCTCCACGGTTCGCGCCGAGTGGCGTCGAGCTCCGGAATCTGCAATCCGACGACAGCCGAGTCGAACTCACCGAGATCACGTCGGGCACCCGCTGCGACGATCGCCAGTTCGATCGTCACAGCCCGGCCCAGTTCCTTGGCCTCTGGTCCACCGGCGAGTTCGAGAGCACGCTCGGGCCTGCCGAGCGCCCGCTCGATGTCCGCCATCACCGCAAGGTGGCCGGGACCCCCACCCATCCGGCGGGCCGCGCGAAGCTCACCGAGGGCTTCGTTCCATTCCCCCGCGTGATAGGCCGCAATACCCACGGCCTCCCGCACGACCGCGATTCGGGACGCCCGGCGCCGGGCGTATCGGGCGTGTTGCAACGCGAGTTCGGGATCCTCGTCAACGAGCGTGCCCGCCGCCACCAGATGTCGAGCAACGGAATCAGCCGTGTCCTTCTGGAGACCACGCAGGTCGCGGCGTGCATCCGCATCGAGCGTCGCAGCGAGGATGTCATCGGACAGCCGCGGCTCCGGCACGGCGCTGCCCCCGACACCCTCGGCGACCCGGGGCGCGCGAGGCTCGTCCCGAGCCCGCCTCAGCGGCTTTCCCGTCACCCGTCGCCCGGTGCCGGATGCCTCGAACCTCGAGCCTGCACGGTCGCCGCCCGGCCGGCCGGCCCGGTCCGGGGTGCGAGATCCGCTGGAAGATCCCCGATCGTCACGGCGATCCCCGGCCGAAGCCGCTCGGCCGTCGGGGCGGTCCCTGGGGGTCGGCCCCCGTTCGTCGCGCCGACCTCCACCGGGTGTGGCTCGGTCGCCGCGTGGATCGTTCTCAACCGACCCCGGCCGACGGTCGTCCCGGCGCGGATCCACACTTGGCCGCGGCACTCGACCGTCCCGGCGGAAACCACCGGCCCGCGCTGCGGCGCCATTTCGCTCTGCACCGCCATCTCGGCGAGGGGCCCCAGCCATGGGATGGTCCTCGCGCCTTTGCCCGCGGTTCGGTCGACCGGACCGGTCATCGCGGCCGTCACGATCGTCGCGGCGCGGCCCGGCCGATCCGCCGGCCGCGGTACGTCCACCATCTTGGGAGTGCCGGTCGTCCGTGCGGCTCCCGCTCGAACGCCCATCCGGGTCGCGACGGCTACTCACCCGACGATCTGCGCCCTGATCGCGAGCATCACCGCTGCGACCGCCCGGACCATCCCGAGAACCTCGGTCCGAGGCCCGGTCTCGCTCGCCAGCCTTACGACCGAGGTTTCCCCGGTCGCTGGGCCGCCCGCCCTCACGCGGACCACCCTCCCGGCGGGACCCGTGAGCGTCCGGCGCTCGATCCTGCCAACCGCTCCCCGACCTGGTCTCGGCCGCGCCACGCTGCGCCGTCCCACCGCTGCGCCGGGGCGCCGCACTCCTGCGGGCAGGGTCGCCGGGACCATCCGGGTACCCGGACCAGCCACTACCGGCGCGCCCGCCCGGAGCGGCGCGTCCTCGTTCAGCCGGACCACCCCCGCCGGCCCGATTCCGCCGGTCACCATCGCTTCGGGGAGTCGATGATCGTCCAGAATCAGAACCCTGGCCGCCGGTGCGCCGAGCCGAACCGGCCCGACCACGTTCCGTACCTGACCGGGACGGCTTGCGTTGACGATCTCCACCTTCGCGATCATCTCGTCGCGGGCGATTATCGTCGGAACCATCCGCGATACTCATCCCACCAGGATACAACAGCAACAATATAAAAAGTGGACCCCCGCCTGGTGGCGGGGGCCCACTATGAGAAATGTTTGATGTCGGCGGCGACCTACTCTCCCACACCCTGGCGGGTGCAGTACCATCGGCGCTGGAGGGCTTAGCTTCCGGGTTCGGGATGGGAC
>JBOHEP010000098.1:0-29918 GCA_050701075.1 Pseudonocardia sp.
AACTGTGGGTAGCCGCGGCCGCGCTCGCCGAGCAGGTTCGCCGCGGGCACGCGCACGTCGTCGAAGAAGAGCTCCCGGGTGTCGCTACAGCTCCAACCCACCTTGGAGTACTTCTCCGAGACGGTGAACCCGGGGGTGCCGGCGGGCACGATGATCGCGGAGATCTCCTTATGGGCACCCGAACCCGTGCCGGTGATCGCGGTGACGGTGACCAACGAGGTGATGTCGGTGCCGGCGTTGGTGATGAACGCCTTGGAGCCGTTGACCACCCACTCGGCACCGTCGAGCTCGGCTGTGGTGCGGGTGGCGCCGGCGTCGGAGCCGCCGCCGGGCTCGGTGAGGCCGAACGCACCGAGCCGCTCGCCGGTGGTGAGGGACGGGAGCCAGCGTTGCCTCTGCTCGTCGGTGCCGAACCGGAAGATCGGCATCGCGCCCAGCGACACCCCCGCCTCGAGGGTGATCGCCACTGACGAGTCGACCCGGGCGAGCTCCTCGCACGCCAGGCAGAGCGCGAAGTGGTCACCGCCCATGCCGCCGTGCTCCTCGGGGAACGGCAGGCCGAACAAGCCCATCCCGCCCATCTTCGCCACGATGTCGTAGGGGAACTCGCCACGCTCGTAGAGCTCGCCGATGACCGGCGCCACCTTCTTGCGCGCGAAATCCTCAACGCTGGCGCGCAGCGCCTCGTGCTCCTCGGTCAACGTCACATCCATGATCAATCCTTTTCGGGCGGAGCTGTGTCCTCGTCGGTGCCGTCTCCAGCGAGCGGCTCGACGACGGCGAGTACGGCGTCGCGTGCCACGGTGGAACCGGGCTCGGGCAACCCGCGCACCACCCCGGCGACCGGGGCGGTGAGCACGTGTTCCATCTTCATGGCCTCGACGACGACCAGCCGGTCACCCGCGGCGACCCGCTGGCCCTCGCTGACCTCGACGCCGGTGACGGTGCCCGGCATCGGGGAGAGCACCGGCCCGCCGACGGCGGTAGTGTTGTGCCGGGCGGCGTGCCGGGCGGCGTCGAGGGGACCCTGTTCGCGGATGCGCCATGTCTGGCCGTCGCGGGCGAGCCAGAGCGTCGTGACGTCGATGTGGTCGACAGCGCAGGCGTAGTGGCGGGTGATCCCGTCGAGGGTGACCTGCAGTTCGCCGCCGGCCAGTCTCCCGGCCACCGGCCGCGGCGCGACGTCCCCGATCCGCACCTGCGCCGCGGCGGCGCGACCACGGATCCGTACCTCGACCGGCTCGTGTCCGGCGACGAGCATCCGCCAGGTCGCCCACGCCCGTTCGCCGACCCGCCAGCCGCCGGGCACGTCGAACGGGTCGATCACCGGGCCCTGCGGCTCCAGCACGAGCAACCCGTGCACGGCGGCCGCGGCGAGCACGTCGTCGGGCAGCTCGACCGCCGCCCAGTCGGCCACCCGGCGGCCGACGAGCCCGGTGTCCAGCCGGGCGGCGCGGACGTCGTCGTCGGCGAGCAGCGCGCGCAGGAAGCCGATGTTGGTGTCAAGGCCCAGCAGCACCGTGGCGGCAAGAGCGGCGCTGAGGCGGCGCAGGGCCTGAGACCGGTCCATGCCGTGAGCGATGATCTTGAGGAGCATCGGGTCGTAGTCCGAACCCACCACCCCGCCTTCGACGATGCCGGAGTCGACCCGGACGCCGGGCCCGGTGGGTTCTCCCAGCGCAAGAATCCGCCCGCCGGTGGGCAGGAACCCGGCAACCGGGTCCTCGGCGTAGATCCGCACTTCGATCGCGTGGCCGCTCAGCGCCACGTCGTCCTGGATGATCGGCAGCGCCTCGCCGGCCGCGACCCGAAGCTGCAGCTCGACGATGTCGAGTCCGGTGACCAGCTCGGTGACCGGGTGCTCCACCTGCAGGCGGGTGTTCATCTCCATGAAGAACCACCCTCGGGGGGGTCCCCCACCAGCGTCGCCGCCCTCCAGGTCCCCCCCGAAAGCGTCGCCGTCCACGATGAACTCGACCGTTCCCGCCCCGGTGTACCCCACCGCCCGCGTCACGTCGACGGCGGCGGCGCCCATCAACGCGCGTTGCCGATCGGTGAGCAGAGCGGAGGGGGCCTCTTCGAGGATCTTCTGATGGCGCCGCTGGAGGCTGCACTCGCGCTCGCCGAGGTGCACGACGTTGCCGTGCGCGTCGGCCAGCACCTGGATCTCGATATGCCTCGGGGTGGTGATGAGCCGCTCGACCAGCAGGGTGTCGTCACCGAAGGAGCTGCGTGCCTCGCGACGGGCGCTTGCGATCGCGGCGCTCAACCGGGCAGGCGAGTGCACCTCGCGCATGCCCTTGCCGCCGCCCCCGGCGCTCGGCTTCAGCAGCGCCGGATAGCCGACGTGCGCGACGGCCTCCGCGAGCTCGTCATCGGAGAGTCCGGCGCCGTCCGACCCGGGGACGACCGGGACGCCGGCCTTGGCAACGGTCTGCTTGGCGTTGATCTTGTCGCCCATCGCCTCGATCGCCGACACCGGCGGCCCGACGAAGGTGAGGCCCGCCTCGGCGCAGGCCGCGGCGAAGGCGGCGTTCTCGGCGAGGAACCCGTAGCCGGGGTGGATCGCCTGCGCGCCGGTGGCGAGTGCGGCGTCGATCACGGCGCGGATCGACAGGTAGCTCTGCGCAGCGGCCGCCACCCCGATCCGCACGGCCACATCGGCCTCGGCGACATGGCGAGCAGCTGCGTCCGCGTCGGAATGGACGGCAACCGAACGGATCCCCATCGCCCGCAAGGTGCGGATCACCCGAACCGCGATCTCCCCCCGGTTCGCAACGAGAACGGTGTCGAACACGCACACACCTCCTGAGGGGCGAACGAACCTCCTGGACGGGCAACGAGCCTCCTGGGCGGGGGGCGGGGGATCACATTCGGAAGATGCCGAACTTCGGCGTCTCGAGAGGGGCGTTGGCTGCCGCCGAGAGGGCCAGGCCCAGGACCGTGCGGGTGTCGGCGGGGTCGATGACGCCGTCGTCCCAGATCCGGGCGGTCGAGTAGTAGGGGTGACCCTGGTGTTCGTACTGCGCGCGGATGCGCTCGGTGAACACGTCCTCCGGTTCCGGGTCCTGCGGCGAACGGACCGTGGACAACACCATCGCCGCCTGCTCGCCGCCCATCACCGAGATCCGTGCGTTGGGCCACATGAACAGGAACCGCGGGGAGTACGCGCGCCCGCACATCGAGTAGTTGCCCGCGCCGAACGAGCCGCCGATGACCACGGTGAGCTTGGGGACGCGGGTGGACGCCACCGCGGTGACCATCTTCGCGCCGTTCTTCGCGATGCCGCCTGCCTCGTAAGCGGCGCCGACCATGAACCCGGAGATGTTCTGCAGGAACACCAGCGGGACCCCGCGCTGGTCGCACAGCTCGACGAAGTGCGCGCCCTTGAGCGCGGACTCGGAGAACAGGATCCCGTTGTTGGCCACCACACCGACAGGGTGCCCGTGCAGCCGGGCGAAACCCGTCACGAGCGTGGCGCCGTACTCGGTCTTGAACTCGTGGAACCGGGACCCGTCGACGATCCGGGCGATCACCTCGCGCACGTCGTAGGACGTCCGGGAGTCGGTCGGGACGACACCGTAGAGCTCGTCGGGGTCGGCTAGCGGCGCTTCCGTCGGCGCGACGTCCCAGGGCCGCGATGCCCGCGGCCCGAACGTGCCGACGATCGAGCGGACGATCCGCAACGCATGCGCGTCGTCGTCGGCCAGGTGGTCGGTGACACCCGACGTACGGGAGTGCAGCTCACCGCCGCCCAGCTCCTCGGCCGTGACGACGTCTCCGGTGGCGGCCTTCACCAGCGGCGGGCCGCCCAGGAAGATCGTGCCCTGGTTGCGCACGATCACGGCCTCGTCGCTCATCGCGGGCACGTACGCCCCGCCCGCGGTGCAGGAGCCGAGCACCGCGGCGATCTGCGGGATGCCCAGCCCGGACATCGTGGCCTGGTTGTAGAAGTTGCGGCCGAAGTGTTCGCGGTCGGGGAACACCTCGTCCTGCTCGGGGAGGTACGCGCCGCCGGAGTCGACGAGGTAGATGCACGGCAGCCGGTTGTGCAGCGCCACCTCCTGTGCGCGAAGGTGCTTCTTGACCGTCATGGGGTAGTACGTGCCGCCCTTGACGGTGGCGTCGTTGGCCACGATCACGCACTCGCGCCCGGCCACCCGGCCGACGCCGGTGATCATGCCGGCGCCGGGTGCGTCGTCGCCGTACATCCCGTTCGCGGCCAGCGGGGAGAGTTCGAGGAACGGGCTCGAGGGGTCGACGAGCGAGTCCACGCGGTCGCGGGGCAGCAGCTTGCCCCGCTCGACGTGCCGGGTCCGCGCTCGCTCGGTACCGCCCAGCCGAGCGATGGCGAGCCTGTCACGGAGGTCGGCGACGAGCGCGTGGTGCGCCGCGGCGTTGCGCGCCGCGGCCCCGCCGGCCGGGTCGACGGCACTGTCCAGCACCGGGCTTGAGGTGGCGATGACCCCTCCTCAGTCAGCGGTCGTCAATAGGTTAGCGACTGTTAACATCACGCGCCAGGCCATCTGGGCGAACGGATCGGCGGTTGTATATGTGAGTACCTTCTCTGGGTACTGGCGCCCCGAACGCTGGAGGCCGCCGTGGACTCCGCGCCGGCCGGGCGAACGGCCGCCGTCATCGCCCACCGGTTCACCCGGGCCGTCGCGGCAGACCCGGATCGTGGTGCTGGACAAGGCCGCATCGTCGAGACCGGTCGCCACGGCGAGCTGGTAGCGGTAGGCGCCAATGACGTCGCCTCTGGTCAGCCTGGACCGCCGGACTGAGCCCGTCCGCATCTCGGTGCCGTAGTGCTGTTTCCGAGCCGCTCAGCTGCGGTACGGCTCCGATGCGCGGAATGCGGTCGACAGCGACGCGGCTGTCCTGCCATCGTCTGCTCCTCGTGGGGCACATCGAGGCGATGGGGGTCGGGTACGTGCTGCCCGACGGCCGGACGCTGTTCTCCGACGTGTCGTTCCGGGTCGGTGACGGCGCCGTGGTCGCGCTCGTCGGACCCAACGGCGCAGGCAAGACCACGCTGCTGCGGATGGTGGCGGGCGAGCTGGCGCCGGTGTCGGGCAGCATCGCGCGCAGTGGTGGACTGGGCGTCATGGGCCAGTTCATCGGCTCGATCGACGACGGGTCCACCCTCGCCGAACTCGCGCTCTCCCTCGCCCCGCCGCCGGTCCGCGCGGCCGGGGAGCGGCTGGCCGCGGCCGAGCGAGGGCTCGGGTCCGACGAGCGCTCCCAGCTGCGCTACGCCGACGCCCTCGCCGCGTGGGGCGAGAGCGGGGGTTACGCCGCGGAGGTGGAGTCCGACACCGCGTCCGTCGCGGTGCTCGGCGTGGCGTGGGAGACCGCCCGGCACCGGCCAACGGCGAGCCTGTCCGGCGGCGAACAGAAGCGGTTCGCCCTCGAACTGCTGCTGCGCGGACCGGACCAGGTGCTGCTGCTCGACGAGCCGGACAACTACCTCGACGTGCCCGGCAAGCGCCGGCTGGAACAGCGCCTGGCCGAGACCGCGAAGAGCGTGCTGTTCGTCAGCCACGACCGCGAACTGCTGGCCGCCACCGCGGAGCGCGTCGTCACGGTGGAGGCGGGCTCGGCCTGGGTGCACCCTGGTGGGTTCGCGTCCTGGCACGCGGCGCGGGTGGCCCGCCACCACCGGCTCGACGAGCAACGCCGCCGGTGGGACGAGGAGCGCGCGAAGCTGGAGCGTCTCGTCGTCTACTACAAGGTCAAGGCCGCCCACAACGACGGGATGGCCTCCAGGCTGCAGGCCGCCCGGACCCGTCTTGCCCGCTTCGCCGAGGCCGGCCCACCTGCGGAGAAGGCCCGTGAGCAGCGGATCCGGATGCACCTGGGCGGGGCACGCACCGGTAAGCGGGCCGTGGTCTGCACCGGGCTGGAGCTCGACGGACTGACCTACCCGTTCGACCTGGAGGTCTGGTACGGCGACCGGATGGCGGTGCTGGGCGCGAACGGGTCGGGCAAATCGCATTTCCTGCGGCTGCTGGCCCGCGGCGGCACCGACTCGGAGCCCGGCGTGGCGCCCGCGAGCAGCGCCACGCTGGCGTCCGTCGCGCACGAGGGGACGGCACGGCTGGGTGCACGGGTGCGGCCAGGGCACTTCTCGCAGACCCACGACCACCCCGAGCTGGCCGGCCGGACGCTGCGGGACATGCTCGTCGGGGGCGACCCGGACCGGGCAGGCACCACCCGCGAGGACGCGATGAAGGCGCTGTCGCGCTACGAGCTCGCCGGCCAAGCCGACCAGCGGTTCGGGACGCTCTCGGGCGGGCAGCAGGCACGGCTGCAGATCCTGCTGCTGGAGCTGTCGGGCGCGACCCTGCTGCTGCTCGACGAGCCGACCGACAACCTCGACCTGGCCTCGGCCGAGGCACTCGAGCGGGCCCTCGACGCGTTCGACGGGACCGTCCTCGCCGTCACGCACGACCGTTGGTTCACCCGCGGCTTCGACCGGTTCGTGCTGTTCGGCGGCGACGGCGAGGTGCGCGAAACCGCCGAGCCGGTGTGGGAGGCGGCCGCCGCCGGCTGAACGAACAGCCGCCGACGTCCTCGGAGTTCCCACCGCCGCCCCGTCCGGCGGCTGAAGGACTGCGGCGAGCTGCCCCACGTCCGGCTCGGCCGCCGGGTCCTGACCAGGCCGGGTACGGCCGGCACCGGGTGGACATATCGGTGTGGCGCACCTCGTCACGGACTGTTCCGATTGACGGAATCCGGATACTTGCCTCAGGTTAACCTGACCTAAGTAAAGACTGTGATCCGTGCCGCTCTACCTGACCGCGCTCCCAACGACCGACGCGGTGACCCATGGCCTGCTGCCC
The DNA here is from genome assembly GCA_050701075.1 of Pseudonocardia sp. Lineage (GTDB taxonomy): Bacteria > Actinomycetota > Actinomycetes > Mycobacteriales > Pseudonocardiaceae > Pseudonocardia. Next base: position 6,846 of record JBOHEP010000098.1, read on the forward strand.
GCAGCCGCGCGACTCGGGGAGACCGTCGTGCTGCTCACCGACCGCGCCGAAGCCCATCGCGCCGCCTACGCCGACCACCCCTGCCCCCCGCTGGACGTGGTCCCCGCGCCGGTGCGCGACGCCGCGGCCGTCGCCGCCCGCGTGCACTCGCTGGCCGCGCGGTACGGCGCGGCGTCCGCGCTGCTCAGCAACAGCGACCATCTGCAGGCCCGACCGCGTTGGCGGCTGCGCTGCTGGGCCTGCCGGGCAAGTCCTGGCAGGCCGCCCACCGGCCGTGGACTACCGCAGGCCCGGGCACCTGTTCGACTGGGCGGACTACGCCGGGCGGCTCGCCGCGCACTCCCTCGCCCGCCTCGGCGGTACCTCCGGTCCGGTGCTGCGGATCGAGCCGGGCCGGGCGGTGAGCGCCTACTCCGGCTGGTACGTGAGCCAGGTGCTGGAGCTCAAGCGCAGCTACGGCGAGTGGTTCGCGGTGTGCCTCGGCGGCACCCACCCCCTGCGCACCCCCGCCGCCAAGGGTCACGACCAGCCGCTCGTGGTGCTGCCCGACCAGACGTGGGAACGGCCGTGGGAACGGCCGTGGGAACGGCCGGACACCGGCGCTGCCGCGCCACCTGTGACGTTCGTCGGGCAGCTCTGCACCCCCAAGGACGTGCTGGCCAGCCGCGTGCGCGCGGGCCGGGTGCGCACCGGCGACCTGGTCGTGTTCGCGCTGGCCGGTGCGTACTCCTTCAACATCAGCCATCGCGACTTCCTGCTGCACCCGGCGCCCCGGGTCGTGCACCTCGACGGCGCCGCGGGAGTCAGTGAACGTTGATCCATCGCGCTAGGCTGCCGGGATGGCGGCCTCTCCCGTGGTCCGCGCCGAGACCAGCCGGCGTGAGCAGATCCTGGCCGTCGCCGCGCAGCTGTTCGCCCGACACGGATTCCACGGCGTGAGCATCGCCGACCTCGGTGCCGCGGTCGGCGTCAGCGGGCCGGCCCTCTACCGGCACTTCCCCGGCAAGGAGGCGCTCCTCGAGGAGATGCTGGTGGGTATCAGCGAGCATCTGCTGAGCGGTGGGCAGGCTCGGGCGGCGGCGTCCGGCGATCCACGGGCGGTGCTGGTCGCGTTGGTGCAGTTCCAGGTCGACTTCGCGTTGCGCGAGCCGGAGCTGATCGTCGTGCAGGACCGTGACCTGGCCAACCTGCCTACCGCGGCCCGGCGGCGGGTGCGACAGCTGCAGCGCACCTACGTCGAGATCTGGGTCGAGACGCTGCAGCGGGCCACACCCGGGCTGTCGGCGGAGGCGGCCCGGATCGCCGCGCACGGCGTGTTCGGGCTGCTCAACTCCACCCCGCACAGCGGCACGCGCGCCGACGCCGCGCAGGTGGCGGCGCTGCTGCGTCGGATGGCGCTGGCCGCACTCACCGATCTCGCCCCGGAGGGCTGAGCGTCAGGCGCGATGGCCCGGCACACTCTGCGGAGACGGTCTGCGGCGACCTGGTGAGCGGACGGCGCCCAGCGCTTGATCGACATCTGGGAACCGTCAGCCGTGCGGAATGCGGTTCCGTGTTCCCGTTCGGTGATCACGAAGCTAGCGGTATGATCAAGATCCCCGATAAGCCCGAGCTCTGTCATCGCTCGGGCGGTGGACCGGCTGACGGACCGCCCAATAATTCTTACGCTCACCGGTACGGCTGGCTCGGCGGATTGGTGAGGCTGTGCGGACGATCGATCTCAATGCCGACCTCGGCGAGTCGTTCGGCCGGTGGGTGCTCGGCGACGACGAGGCGATGCTCGCCGTCGTGTCCTCGGCCAACGTCGCATGCGGCTTCCACGCCGGCGATCCCTCCACACTGCGCCGCACCTGCGCGCAGGCGGCGGGGCGTGGGGTGGTGGTGGGCGCCCAAGTCGGCTACCCGGATCTCACGGGCTTCGGGCGTCGGTTCATCGACGTCGAACCCCACCGCCTCGCCGACGACGTCGTCTACCAGATCGGCGCACTCGAGGGCATGTGCCGCGTCGCCGGGGCCGAGGTTCGCTACGTCAAACCGCACGGCGCGCTCTACAACGCGGTGGTACACCACGAGGAACAGGCGGCGGCGGTCGTCGCGGCGGTCCGTGACTACGACCCCGCGCTAGCCGTCCTCGGCCTGCCCGGGTCGGCGCTGCTGCGGGCCGCGGAGGAGGCAGGGTTACGCACCGTCGGTGAGTTCTTCGCCGACCGCGGCTATACCCCCGAGGGGACGTTGGTCCCGCGCACACAGCCCGGGGCACTGTTGCACGACCCGGACGCGGTGGCCGCCCGGGTGCTGCGCATGGTGCGCGACGGGATCGTGACGGCTGTGGACGGGACGGACGTTCGGGTGGACGCCGAGTCGATCTGCGTGCACGGCGACTCCCCCGGCGCAGTGGTGATGGCCCGGGCGGTTCGGGCGGCACTCGAGGACGCCGGCCTGCCACCGCGCCCGTTCGCCGCAGGCGTATCCGGATGAGGACCCTGCCCTGCGGCGACGCCGCGCTGCTGGTCGAGACCGACGGGCTGCCCGAGGTCCTCGCACTGGCCGCTGCGATCCGCGCGAAGCGGCCACCCGGGGTGCTCGATGTCGTTCCCGCCGCCCGTACCGTGCTGGTCATCACCGTCCCCGGCACCGACCTCGCGGCCCTGCGCCGGACCGTGCTGGAGCTCACCGTCGACGCGTCCGCCGAGCCCCCCGACGGCGAGACCGTCGAGATCCCCGTGGTCTACGACGGTCCAGACCTGGCCGAGGTCGCGCAGCTGGCCGGGCTCAGCGAGGCCGAGGTCGTCACCGCCCACACCGGGACTCCATGGCGGGCCGCCTTCGGTGGGTTCGCCCCCGGGTTCGCGTACCTGGTCGGCGGCGACGAACGGCTGCGCGTCCCCCGCCGGGACGAACCGCGGACATCGGTTCCGGCCGGCTCGGTGGGCCTCGCCGGTGAGTTCAGCGGCGTCTACCCCCGGTCCTCGCCCGGTGGCTGGCAGCTCATCGGGCACACCGACGCCGTCCTCTGGGACGCCGAGCGCGAACCCGCCGCGTTGCTGGCGCCCGGCGGTCGGGTGCGGTTCGTGGTGGCCGACCGGGCTGCCGAGGAGCCCCGGCCAACCGACGCCGACAAGCCCACCCCCGCCGTCGTCCGCGGGCTCGAGGTACTCGCCACCGGATCGCTCGCGCTGGTGCAGGACCTGGGACGGCCCGGGATCGCCGCCTCCGGGGTGGCCCGGTCGGGTGCCGCCGATCGCGGCGCGCTCGGGCTGGCCAACCGTCTGGTCGCCAACGCGGAGGGCGCCGCGGGGATCGAGTGCGTGTTCGGTGGCCTCGCCGTGCGGGCCCTGTCCGCCCTCACCGTCGCCGTCACCGGCGCTGCGGCACCGGCCGATGTCGACGGGACGCCGATGGGCCACAACGCTGTGCTCGCCTTACGTCCCGGGCAGGTCCTGACCCTCGGGGGTCCGGCGTCGGGGCTGCGGACCTATCTCGCGGTCCGCGGTGGCGTCGACATCGCCCCGGTGCTGGGTTCGCGCGCCACGGACCTGCTGTCCGGCACCGGACCCCCGCAGCTCGCGGCAGGTGACCTGATCCCCACCGGTCCGGAGCCTCCGACGATCCCGCTGGTCGACCTCGCCCCGGTGGCACCGCCGCCGGCCGGGGAGGTGACACTGCGCGCCGTCCTCGGGCCGCGGGCCGACCGGATCACGGACCCGGTGCGGCTCGCCCACATCGCCTGGACCGCGTCGAGCCGCAGCAACCGCATCGGGATCCGGCTCGACGGCGGGAGGCTGGGCCGGGCGCAGGACACCGAGCTGCCGAGCGAAGGAACGGTTCGGGGCGCGATCCAGGTCCCCCCCGGCGGCGAGCCGGTGTTGCTCCTCGCCGATCACCCGGTGACCGGCGGTTACCCGGTGGTGTCCGTGGTCATCGACGCCGACGTCGACCGGGCAGCGCAGATCCGGCCTGGCCAACGCGTCCGCTTCACCCTCGTCCCACCCGCATGGAAGGACGGCCCGTGACCCGATCGTTCACACCACCCAGCGGGCGGAACGTGCCGATGTACCGGACCTCGGTGCGCCGCCGGGAAGCCGGCTCGGTGCGCGGGACAAGCGCTAACCTCAACTCTGACCCGATCGTGTAGTTTACGGCCGGTTGAGGTGACAGATATACATCGCGCGGCAACCGAGCCCTCCGGGAGTGGTACTCGCACGCCGATATCGTCGCGCACCGTATCGGCGATCCGACCCGCTCGTTGGTCCAGATGGCTCTTCCGAGGGGGGCAGATGATTGAGCTCGACGCCGTCACCAAGATCTACCGCACCGGTGCGGTGGAGCTGCGTGCGCTGGACGCGGTCAACCTCGTGATCAACGAGGGTGAGCTCGTGGCGATCATGGGCGCGTCCGGGTCCGGCAAGAGCACGATGATGAACATTCTCGGCTGCCTGGACGTGCCGACCGAGGGGCACTACCGGCTCGACGGTGTGGACGTCAGCCGGCTGCGGGACAGCAAGCTCGCCGAGATCCGCAACCGACGGATCGGCTTCGTCTTCCAGGCCTACAACCTGATCCCGCGCACCAGCGCCGCGCGCAACGTCGAGCTTCCCCTGGTCTACGCCGGGATACGCGACCGCCGCGCCAAGGCCCGGGTCGCCCTCGAACGGGTAGGGCTCGGCGAACGGCTCAAGAACATGCCCAACGAGCTGTCCGGCGGCCAACAGCAGCGGGTCGCGATCGCCCGGGCGCTCGTCACCGACCCGGCGGTGGTGATGGCAGACGAGCCGACCGGCAACCTCGACACGGCGTCCAGCGTGGAGATCATGCGGCTGCTCGTGGAGCTGAACGACGCCGGCCGCACCGTCGTTCTGATCACCCACGAGGACGACATCGCCCGGTATGCCAAGCGGGTGATCCGGCTGCGCGACGGCAAGATCATCAGCGATGAGCCGCGTCTCGACCGCACCCGGATCGTCGGATGAACCTCCTGGAATCGGCCCGGATCGCGCTGCGCGGCCTGCGCGCGAACCTGCTCCGCTCGGCCCTGACCACGCTCGGCATCGTCATCGGCGTGGCGGCCGTCATCATCCTCGTCGCCCTCGGAAACGGCCTACAGGCCGGCTTCAACGAGTCCTTCGGAGCCCTCACCACCCAGATCACGGTGAATCCGAGCACCGGCAGCGTGCCCGGCGGCGGCACGGCCGAGGACCTCACCGACGCCGACGTCAGCGCGCTCAGCGACCCGCGGCAGGCCCCCGACGTGGCCACCGTCATCCCGGTCGTCAGCGGGACGGCACTGCTGCAGGTGGTGGGCGGGGGGCAGTTCCGCAGCCCGGTCACCGGCACGACGGCCGACTACCTGGACCTGACCAACCGCGACCTGGTCGTCGGCTCGTCCTTCGACGAGGCGCAGGTCCGCACCAAGGACAAGGTGGTGGTGCTCGGTCCGAACCCGGTGGCCGAGCTGTTCGACGGCGACGCCGGTGCCGCGATCGGTCAGGAGATCCGGATCGGTCGGTCGACCTTCCGGATCATCGGGGTGGTCGAGAGCGACGGCCAGCAGGACGACGTCGCGATCATGCCGTTGGGAGCTGCCCGGAGCTATCTGCTCGGCGGGGGCGACACGGTGAGCAACATCATCGTCAAGGCCCGCTCGATCGACACCGTGCCCGCCGCGCTGGACCAGGTCACCCAGATCCTGTCCGAACGCCACGGCATCACCGATCCAGCAGAGCGCGACTTCGACGCCCAGGCCCTACAGGGCCTGATCGACGAGGCCACCCAGGCCATCACGTTCCTGACGCTGTTCACCGGCGCCGTCGCGGCGATCTCACTGATCGTCGGCGGCATCGGTGTCGCGAACATCATGCTGGTGACGGTCACCGAGCGGACCCGGGAGATCGGGATCCGGAAGGCGATCGGGGCCAAGCGCAGTGCCATTCTCCAGCAGTTCCTCATCGAGTCGACGTTCCTCGCCGGCCTGGGCGGGCTGATCGGCATCGGAATAGGCGTCGGCATCTCGGTCGTCGGCGCCGCAGTGCTCCCGGACGCGATACCGAACTTCCCGCCGCCGATGGTCTCCGTCGGCTCGGTGGTGCTCTCCTTCGGGATCAGTCTGGCGATCGGCCTGCTCGCCGGGGGTTACCCGGCGAACCGGGCAGCCCGAATGCGTCCGATCGAGGCCCTCCGATTCCAATGACGAACCCACCGCAGCCCGCGCTGCCCACGACGCAAGTAGGAGTCCCCATGCCTTGCACGACGGTCCGGCGCGGCCGGTGGACCTGGTCGGCAGGACTCGTCGCACTGTTGGCCGTGTCCGCGGCGCTGGCCGGGTGCGGGGGCACCGAAGCTCCCCCGCCGACGGTGCGGGTGGATCGCGGCCCGGTCTCGACCACGGTGTCGGCGTCCGGATCGCTGGTCGCCATCACCGAACAGAACCTCGGCTTCGCCGAAGGGGGCGAGCTGCGTGAGGTGCTGGTCAGGGTCGGGGACCGAGTCACCCAGGGGCAGGTACTGGCCCGGCTCGATGACTTCGAACTCCGCCAGACGCTCGCCCAGCAGCAGGCGCAGCTGGCCCAGCAACAGTCGACGCTGAACCAACTCCGCGGCGGCAACTCGGTGGAAGCTGCCAGAGCAACTCTGGAGCAGGCCGAGCGGATCCTGTCCGCGACCAAGAACCAGGCCAAAGCGACGAACGCCGCGAACGCCTCGGCCACCGACCGCGCCAGGACCCAGTTGCGCTTCGACCGTTCGGTGCTCGAGAAGGCCGAGTCGCGGCTGCGGGCCGACCAGGCCGCCTGCGGGGACGACGCCATCGGTGCTGCCGGTACCGGCGCGTCGCCCGTGGAGCTCGACCTCGGCCCCGACCCAGGCCCCGACCCCGACCCCGACCCCACTCAGGAAAGCCCGACCACACCGATCCCCACGAACCCGGCCTGCGAGCGGATCGCCGTCGACAAGGCCGCCGTCAGGGAGGCGAAGCGGGTAGTCCTCGCATCTGAAGCCGCCCTCGACGCCGCCGAGCAGCAAGAGAAGGTCGACGCCGCAGCGGGGCGGGTCGCGATCGAGAACGCCAGGCAGAGTGTTGTGGCGGCCCGAAACGACCTCGACACCGCCAGCAACGATCGCCCGGCGGAGATCGCCACTCAAGAAGCGGCGGTGGCCGACGCCCGGGCCGCTGTGGCCCTGGCCCAGCGCGCCGTGGACGACACCGTGCTCATCGCACCGATGGCCGGTCTGGTGGCGGCGATCAACGGAGCAGTCGGGGAGGTCGTCGGTCCCGTCTCGGGTGTCACGCCGCTTGCCCCGGGAAGCACCTCGGCACTGCCCATCACCGGCGGGTTCAGCAACGACGCCGGCAGCACCGGTGTCCAGCCACCTGGCGTCGGGGCGTTCCTCCTGCTCGACGGCGTCGACTCGTTCCAGCTGGTGGTGCCGTTCGAGGAGTCCGACGCCGCGCGACTGGCCCCGAACCAGCGCGTCGAAGTACGCGTCGACGCCATCCCCGATCTGACCAGCCCCGGCACCGTCCTCGCCATCGCCCCGTCCGGCTCCGACGTGTCGGGGATCATCAACTACTTCGCGACGGTCGTGCTCACGGAGTCCGACCCGCGGCTGCGTGACGGCCAGACCGCGGAGGCCGCCGTGCTCGTCGAATCGGTGGAGAACGCGCTGCGCGTCCCGGCAGCCGTGGTCGAGCGGCTGGACGGGCGCACCGTGGTTCGGACGCCGGGCCCGGACGGCGCTGTGGTTCCCGTTCCGTTCGAGGCCGGGCTCGTCGGCGACGAGTTCACCGAGGTCAGGTCCGGCCTGACCGAGGGCCAGGTCGTCATTCGCCCCCAGGCCGAGGTGGCGAGCACCGGCGCCACCCAAGGCCCGCCGCGCTAAGGCTCACCCTCCGCGGCACAGCAAGAACTCTGGCTGCTGGCAGTCGGGTTCCTGTTGCGGTGCGTAGGGCGCAAGCTGATGACCCCGTCCGTCAACGTCGATGCGTGGCGACCACCGCCACCAGCCAACCGGTGTTGACGATCAGCCAACCGCGCTGCCACAACCCGTTGTCGGCGCCACCGGTCTGGAGCAGCAGCAGCACCGACGCCACCGCGGCGACCACCGCCAGCACGCGAAACCCGCGGCTCCAACGATGGTTGCCGCCTAAGGCGACCACCACCATCGCAACGACCAGCGCGATCTCATACCCGACGACAGCGAGGCCGTGCACCATGTCGGCGAGGTCGGCGGGTGAGTCGTTCGCGCCGAAGCTGCATCCGGCCGCTCCGCCGGGGCAACCGACCCGGAACGCGGCGACGATCAACCCCGCGACGCCGGCCAGCGCCAACGGGGCCGCGAGCACCCCCCGCACGGACGCCACAGCGGCCAGATGAGCGAGCCCGAGGACGGCCAGCGCCGCGATCCCGAGCACGGCAACCGAGGATCCGCGCCCGGCAAGGCTGGAGGTGTAGTCGTCCCGGACCGAGTACCCTGGCGCGAGCGCACCCGCCACCAACGCCAGGAGCCAGAACGACACCACCCCGCCGACGGCTACGGCGCCGAACCGCTCATGATCGATACGAACCCGACGTGAGCGCCCGGACATCATGAGGCCACCGAGCGGAGCCCGGCCAGCCGGCCCACCGCCTCGACCAGCACCTCGTCGCGCTTGCAGAAGGCGAACCGAACCAACGACGCGCCCAGCCCGGGGTCGTCGCAGAACACCGACACCGGCACCGCCGCCACCCCGACGAGTTCGGGCAGCCGCAGGCAGAACTGCATGGCGTCGTCGAAGCCGAGCGGCGCGACATCGGTGACGACGAAGTACGTCCCCGCCGGACGGAACACGGTGAAGCCGGCCGCGCACAGCCCGTCGCAGAGCAGGTCGCGCTTGCGTTGCAGACTCGCGACAAGATCAGCGTAGAACGTGTCGGGCAGGCCGAGCGCGTTCGCGACGGCGGGTTGGAACGGCGCCCCGCTCACGTAGGTGAGGAACTGTTTCACCGCGCGTACCGCCGCCACGAGCGCGACCGGCCCGTGCACCCAGCCGATCTTCCAGCCGGTGACCGAGAACGTCTTGCCGGCCGAGGAGATCGTCAGCGTGCGCTCGGCCATCCCGGGCAGCATTGCCATCGGGATGTGCCGCGCATCGTCGAAGACCATGTGCTCGTAGACCTCGTCGCTGACGACCACGGCGTCGTGCCGCATCGCGAGCGACCCGATCAGCTGCAACTGCTCGCGGGTGAGGACCGCGCCGGTCGGGTTGTGCGGGGTGTTCACCAGCACCACCCGGGTGCGGTCGGAGAACGCGGCCCGCAGCTCGGCGGGATCGAAACCGAACGCGGGTGGGTGCAGGGCGACGGTGCGCCGGGTGGCTCCGGCCATCGCGACGGTGGCGGCGTAGGAGTCGTAGTACGGCTCGAACGTGACGACCTCGTCGCCAGGCTCGCACAACGCGATGACGGCGGCCGCGATGGCCTCGGTGGCTCCACTCGTGACGAGCACGGCGTCGGGGTGCACCTCGAGGCCGTGGAATCGGCGCTGGTGCTCGGCGACCGCGGTGCGCAGCGCCGGAATGCCCGGTCCCGGTGGATATTGGTTGATCCCGCCGGTGATCGCCGCCGCAGCGTCCTCGAGCAGCGACGGCGGGCCGTCGGTGTCCGGGAATCCCTGGCCGAGGTTGATGGCACCGGTCCGGAGTGCCAGCGCGGACATCTCGGCGAAGATCGTCGAGCTGAAGGGCCGCATTCGTTCCACCAGGGGCATGCCCAGACGGTAATGCAGTGCCGCAGGGGTTCGGTTTGGTCGAGGACACGCGTGGAGGTGGTGCCGGGGATCCGGTACTGGGGGTTCGTGGTCCGGTCCGTCTTTCCCAGCGGAGAGTGCTCAGTGCCGTGATCTTCGTTGCGCGCCCTGGCCTGCCGATCCAATCGATCCAATCCACACCCCGGCCGCCGGATCCTTCGGCCGACAGGGCACCGGGTCGCTGGCTGACGGATGGACCTCGCCCAACGGCTGCGCCATGCTGGCGGTCCCGCCGGGGTGGGTGGGTCAAGACTCCGGAGGAACCATGTCTGCCGTCCAGGCCCTTACCCAAGAGCTCACCGACGCCGGCGTCGCCGGGGTGATGATCAGTTGGGCGGACAACAACGGAATCCCCCGCTCGCGAATCGTTCCGGTCGCCGCGCTGCCCGAGGTCGCCGTGACCGGCGTCGGGATCGCCTCGCTGTTCGCCGTGTTCGACAGCTCCGACGCGATCACCTTCACCCATCCCGGGCTCGCGACCCCGTCCGGCGATGTCCGGCTCATCCCCGAGCTCGACCGGTTGGTCCGCCTCGTCGGGCAGCCGGCACTGGCTTGGGCTCCGGGCCGGCAGGTCGCCGCCGACGGCGGGCCGTGGCCCTATGACCAGCGCGGCGTGCTCGTCCGCCAGGTCGAGCAGCTCGCCGAGGCCGGGCTCACCGCACTTGTCGGCTACGAGATGGAGTTCGCGGTCAGCTCCGGCGCGGCCGGCGACGAGATCGTCCCGGCGCACCCGGGCCCGGCATACAGCCCGCATGCGCTCCTCGCGATCGACGAGTTCGTGGCCGCCGTCCTTCGCGACGCCGCGGCCAACGGCCTGCGGATCGGGCAGCTGCACGCCGAGTACGGGCCGGCTCAGATGGAGCTCTCGCTCGCCGCGACGGACCCGGTGACGGCTGCCGACAACCAGCTGCTCGCCCGCCAGACCCTGCGGGCCGCCGCGCGGGCGCACGGCCTGCGGCTGAGCTTCGCACCGCTGCCCTCGATGTCGTCGGCGGGCAACGGCTGGCACATCCATTCCTCGATCTGGCGCGACGGGCACAATCTCCTGGCCTGCCAGGAGCTCCTGGCAGGCCAGGAGAAAGGTGCCAGCGGCAACGGCCCCGGCTCCGAAGGCGCGAGCTACATCGCCGGCCTGCTGCGTGACCTCCCCGCGCTCGCCGCGGTCACCGCACCCAGCCAGGGATCACTCGCCCGGCTTCGGCCCGGGCACTTCGCCGGGGCGTTCGCGTTCTGGGGGGTGGAGAACCGGGAGGCGCCCCTGCGCTACGTCCCGGGCTCGGCGCTGCTGGGTGCCGGCCACGCCAACGTCGAGCTGAAGACCTCCGACGCCTCGGCCAACCCGTACCTCGCGCTCGCCGCACTGCTCGCCACGGGCACGGCCGGGATGGACGACGGGCTCCCGCTGGCCCCTCCCGTGCAGTCCGACCCTGGCAGGTGGTCGGAGTCGGAGCGCGCTGAGCAAGCCATCACGGCGCTGCCCGGCAACCAGGCCGAACAGGAAGCCGCACTCACCGCCAACCCGCGGCTTCCGGCTGTGCTGGGCAAGGAACTGCTCGGCGCGTTCGTCGCCGTCCGGCGTTGCGACGCGGCTGCGGCCACCGACCGGGACCTGGACGACGTACTGGCCGGCCTGCGATGGCGCTACTGAGACGCAACTCACACCCGTTCGGGGTGAGGAACACGAGCGGACTACTGCGCCTTGACCGCTACGTGACAATCTCTCCCGATCGGTGCGAACTTCGCGCAACTACCCAGGGCCGGGGGGAACGTCTGCGGCTGATCTTCCTGCTCGGCGCCCTGATCGCACTCGGCCCACTGACGATCGACATGTACCTCCCTGCGCTGCCGTGGATCACCGCTGACTTCGCGACGTCGCCGGCGTCGGTCCAGCTCACCCTCACCGGCACCCTGATCGGGCTCGCGCTCGGCCAGCTGTTGATCGGGCCGCTGTCCGACGCGTTCGGCAGGCGCCGACCACTACTGATCGGCGCGAGTGTGCACGTCCTCGCCTCGGTGTCGTGCCTGGTCGCCCCGAACATCGCGGTGCTGGGTCTGCTGCGGGTGGTGCAGGGCGTCGGCGCGGCCGCCGGGATGGTCGTCGCGATGGCCATCGTCCGCGACCTGTTCACCGGGCGCGCCGCGGCCACGCTGCTGTCCCGGCTGATCCTGGTGATGGGGGTGGCACCGATCGTGGCGCCGACCATCGGCGGCGAGCTGCTGCGGTTCACCTCCTGGCGCGGGGTGTTCGCCGCCCTGGCGGTCTACGGCCTGGTGCTCATCCCGCTGGTCGCGTGGAACCTGCGCGAGACACTGCCACCGCGACGTCGGCGCACCGCGGGAGTGCTCGCGACGCTGCACACCTATCGTGGCCTGCTGCGTGACCGGGTGTTCGTCGGGCTGGTGCTGGTGGCCGGGCTCGCGATGGCAGGGCTGTTCGGCTACATCGCCGGTTCTTCCTTCGTGTTCCAGGAGCAGTACGGACTCGACGCGCAGGAGTTCGGGCTGGTGTTCGGCGCGGGCGCGTTCTGGTTGATCGCGGCCACCCAGCTCAACGCGTTCCTGCTGCGCCGATGCGAACCGCGCCAGCTGCTGCTCGCCGCCGTGGCCGTCGGGACCGCGGCCGGGCTGGTGTTGATCGGGATGGCCCTGACCGGCCTCGGCGGCCTGATCGGTGTGCTCGTCCCGCTGTGGCTGGTGCTGTTCGCCACCGGCCTGGCGCTGCCCAACACACCCGCGCTCGCACTCACCCGCCACGGCGAGGCGGCCGGCACCGCGGCGGCAGTGCTCGGCGCCGCGCAGTTCGGGGTGGGTGCGCTGGTCTCACCGCTGGTCGGGGTGCTCGGCAACGACGCCCTCGCGATGGGTGTGGTGGTGGCCGGGGGCCTCTCCCTGGCCCTCGTCGTCCTCGTCACGGTGGTGCGGCCGTGGCAGCTCAATGACATCGACGCCCCGGAGGTCGTAGTCACGGCTTGATCGGAGGTCTGATCAAGTCGCCAGCTTCGTGATCGCCGAACGGGAGCACAAAGCCCCATCCCGTGCCGCTCCCCGTGCCCTCGTGCCACCAGCATGACGCGACGCTTGACCGCAGAGGAGTGGCGAACAGACCGCGACAGCGTCAGGACGCGTCGACGAGCGCTAGCCAGTTGCCATCAGGGTCGGCGAGGTAGGAGCGCCGATGGCCGCCGATGTGATCGTAGGGCTCGACGACGACGGCGACACCGACAGCGCGAAGCCGTGCCACCTCCTGGTCGATATCCGCGCACCAGATGACCAGCTCGAAGGTGTTGCCACTGGTCGGATCGAGCCCGACTGCGGCGACCGCGCCGGGTGTGGAAAGCGCGAGCAGCGACTCGCCGAGCTCGAGCACGACGTGCTCGGGCCGGCCCTCACCGGGAAACCGGTCCTTCTGCGCGAACCCGAGCTGGTCGCGGTAGAAGACGATCGCAGCGTCGATGTCGCGGGTGAAGATGTTGGGCATGCTCATCGTGATCATTTCAACCCCCGTCATGGCCGCTTCCAGCCGGCGACCGCCGTCGCTGCTCGCCCAGCCGTCGTACCTGGCCGCGCAGGTGTCCAAGTTCGGGCGTCGCCACCTGGAGGCCGTCCTGAGCGAGCACGCCCTGGCGCTGATCCACCACGCCGTCATCAGCGCCCTCGACGACTTCGGTGCCCTGTCCCAGCAGCAGTTGGCCAACTCCCTCGACCTGGACAAGAGCCACCTGGTCGGCGCGATCGACCACCTCCAGGGCCGTGACCTCGTCAAACGGACACAGGACCCCGCTGACCGGCGCCGTAACCAGGTCGCGCTCACCCCCGCAGGGAAGGCACTGGTTGCCACGTTGCAGCCCGCTGGGCGTCGGTCACAAGAGGGATTCCTCGATGCGCTGTCGGCGGCGGAGCAGGAGACTCTCGTGGCGCTCCTGCAACGTGTCCTGGCCGCCAACGACGCCGCGCGCCGAGCATGCGGTTCGGACGTCCGCCAGAACCGGTCCCCGGGGGCTGCTCGTTGCATGCCGAGTTGACCGTGCCGGATCCGATAGGGGTGCTACTGCCTTGACCACACCGCGAACAACGGCAGGAACTCTGAGTGAGCGGGCCGATGGCCAGCGCGCCGAGCACGAGTACCGGCTTCCGGGTGCGGGCGTGGACGATCACCTTCGCGACACGCATCGCGCGTAATGCGCACCTCGATTCACCGAGGGCTGCGAACCAGCCTCTGGCACCGGCAACGCCACGTACAGCGCAGATGCGGCAGGCCGGAGAGCCGGTTGTCCACCTCGCGCCGGATGCTGCGCCGCAGCGGGCCACGGAAAGCTCAGCCGGGTGCGTCGGGCGTCTGGTCGTCGAGTTGATGCCACCGACGGGCGGCGTTGCGGTCTCGACGGGTGAGGCGGCCGAACCATCGCGGGTGCGGACCGGTTCGGTGTCCCGGGGCCGGCCGGCCGGAGCCGGAGCCGCGGGGTAACAACCGGTCCACCACGCTCACCAGCCGCAGGGAGGTGGAAGGGGCGAGCCCGTGTGCCCGCACGGCCAACTTGGCCAGCGGCGTCACGATCACCTCCGGGCGCCCGCGCAGGGTCGCCCGTACCAGCTGGCGGGCCGCCTTCTCCGCGTTGATCGAGATTACCGGGAGGCTTGCGCCGAGGGTGAACCAGCGCCGCTCCGACTCACGATCGCCCGCGAAGAGCGCATTTCGCGTCGATCCGGTTCGCATCAGACCGGGCACAGCAACCGTGACCGTCACGCCCTCCCGCGCCGCCTCCACCCGCAGCCCCTCGGCGAACCCGACAGCGGCGTGCTTGGCCGCGGTGTAGGGCAACAGGTGCGGAGCCGGCAGCTTGCCACCGATCGAGGTCACCGCCAGAACGCGGCCGCGGGTCCGTCGCAGCAACGGCATCGCCGCGAGCGAGGTGTGCACCGTGCCCCAGAACACAGCGTCCATCGCGTGGGCGTAGTCGCGGGCGTCGAACTCCCGCGCCGGGCCGACCTGGATCACCCCGGCATTCGTCACCAGTACGTCGAGCCGGCCGAACCGCTGCTCAGCTGCGTGGACGACGCGCTGCGCCTGCTCCGCCACGCCGACGTCCGCCTCGATCGCGACGACCTGCGCGCCGCGTCGCTCCAGGTCGTCGGCGGCGGGGCGCAACCCGCTACCGGACCGGGCGCAGATAACGAGGTCGTGACCGCGGTCGGCAAGCTCGCGGGCGATCAGGTAGCCCAGGCCCCGGCTCGCTCCGGTGACGATCGCCACCGGACGACGGTTCTTCGGCGACGGATCGGGTCCGGTCGAACGTTCGGTCGGGGCGGTCTCAGGATCAGTCATGCACACCCAATGCCCGGTATCACCGCGATCATGCGCCGGATCACGTGCGTTCGGCCGGCACCCACCCGTCAGCCGGGGAAGACCTCCCCTCCGGAGGGGGCGAGCACCTCGCCGGTGTAGTAGCTCGACAGCTGCGATGCGGCGAAGAAGACATAGGACGGCGCGATCTCGTCGGGATCGGCGGCCCGACCCATCGGCGTCTGCTCCCCGAAGGACTCGACCTTCTCCGCGGGCATGGTAGAGGGGATGAGCGGCGTCCACACCGGGCCCGGCGCGACACAGTTCACCCGAATCCCACGGTCCATCAGTGCCTGCGCGAGCGAGAACGTCAGCACGTGGACGGCACCCTTTGTGGCCGAGTACTCGATGAGCCTCTTGTTGCCCCGCAGGCCGTTGACCGAACCGGTGTTGACGATCGCGCTGCCTTCTCCGAGATGGGGCAGGGCGGCTCTGGTGACCCGGAAGTAGCTGTGCACATTGATGTCGAAGGTGCGCAGCCACTCCTCGTCCGTGATGTCCTCCGGTGCGTCGACGGGCTGCTGGGTGGCCACGTTGTTGACCACGACGTCGAGCTGTCCCAGCTCCTCGATGGTGCGCCGCACGACGTCGGCGCAGTGGGGGGCCTCGGCCAGGTCACCGCGCAGTGGCAGGCACCGCCGGTGTTCGTTGCGCACCAGCCCCGCGGTGTGCTCGGCGTCGGCGTCCTCGGACAGGTAGGCGAGCGCAACATCGGCGCCCTCCTTGGCGAAGGCCACGCAGACCGCGCGCCCGATTCCTGAGTCGCCACCAGTGACGAGCGCGACCTTCCCCTCCAGCAGACCACGCCCGACGTAGCCGCGCATCTCGTCGCACGGCTGCGGCGCCAGGTCGCCGGTATCGCCAGGGGGGGACTGTCGCTGGGCGGGCCTGGACATCAGGGTCTCCTCAGGTCGATGGCACGGCGCAGGCACCGCACGAGCAGGTCGGGTCGTTCCACGGTGACCGTCACGGACGGGTGCAGCAGGAGCCCGGTCGGCTCGATGCCGGGGACCGGATGGTGGAACCGGATGCACGCGCCGACCTTTGTGTTGGAGCCGAACGTGAGCCCGCGGTCGGCGAGTGAGAGCCGCGGTCCGATCGCCCGCCACGGCGAGTAGGGCCCGTCGACGTCAGCGGATGCGAGGTTGTGAATCGGTGTCGTCAGTCGCCATGGACCGTAGGTGATATCGAGGACATCATCGTCGACCCGGACGCCACTGTCGGCGGACCAGACGCCCAGAATCCGTAGTGCGGTGCCGACGAGCGGAGGAAGGTCGTCCGGCGGGGCGAAAGTATAGTGAACGGCGGACGTCACGGGACGAGGCAAGGCGAGGCGGTCATCGCATCCTCGGTTCGCCTGTCGTCACCGGAAGCCGAGGAACCACCACACGTCATGTCGTGGCAATGCCCGGTACAGCCCAGTTCAAACGGCGACGCGGGCGGACCTTCCAGCCGGCACCGCTCCGACGCCTGGGGGCCAACGCTACCCAAAGGTCGCGCTGTTCTTCCTCGCGCCGCTCCCGCAGTGCTCCCGCTGTTCATCGACCCGCGCGGGGGAATACCGGTACAGATCGCAGTCCTTGGGGTGCTGGCGATGTCGATCGAACTCACTTCGGACATCCTCTACGCGCTGAGCGGCGGAATGCTCGGCGCCCTGCTCGCACGACGACCGCGTTTCTCCCAGACTCAGCCCTACCTCAGCGCAGCGTGTGTCTCGGTCTCGGTCTCGGCGCGACTGCGAACTGTCCGGGGACGGCTCAAGATCCACCTGCGCGGCTCGGCAAGGTGCACCCAGATCCTGGGCCACCCAGCGGATTGCGGAGACCGGTTCATCGGTGCTGGTGTCACCCCGGTACCTGATCGCGTCGCCACGGTGCGCGCTGTGCGTTTGAGTTCCTGCGCGAGAGGCACGCCGTGGGTGTGGCTGACGATCAGGCCTTGCTGTAGTCCGTGCTCAGCCACTTCTCCGGACGCATCCGGACGAGCAGCGAGTTCTGCCCGAGGCTGTCCTTCACCCAGCGCGCGGCCTCCTCCGCGGAGAGGTAACGGCCCGCGATGCCCAGGGCCTGCTCCTCGGTCGGCGCCTCGTCCAGGGCGACCACCGGACCCTCCGCCGTTGCATACTTGTACGGCGGTGTTTCCACCTGCACGCAGATGCTGAACCGGCCCGCCTCCCGGAACAAGCGTTTCTTCACTGATCCGTGGTCGATCCAGAGCAGCACCTCACCGCCGGGGGTGTAGTCGTACCAGATCGGCACCGCGAGCGGAGCCCGTCCTTCGCGGTTCACAGCCACCACGCCGACATGCACTCCGGCGAGGAACTCCTCACGTTCCTGGACGGTCATGGCAAAGGACATCTCATACCCCTTCCTAGGGTGGCACGGCCGTACCGCGCGGCCAGCGTCTGGATGTGACCGCTCTGTTGCCCTCGGAACGGTAACGTCGAAATCGACCCGAGCATTCCTGGATGGACAGCCACCAGGGCTGTTTCAAGATCGCCCTGATGGGCCCACGATGCTTGGATCCGCGGTGATCAAGGGCAGTTCGTTGCCAGTCTCCAACAGTCACGGTTTCACGTTGATCACCCCACGCGGAGGAGGTAGCTGATCACATGGAGCGATCGTGAACGACCGTGGCGGGCGGAAGCGGACCGGGTGTTCTGTGCCCGCACGGTGGGCCGGCTGGGGGACGCGGTGGTGGCCCGCTTGGAGGTGTTGGCGGGCGACGCGGTGAGGCGGCGGAGGTGTTGGCGGAGTTGCGGGCCGATCCGGGCAAGGTGAGCTTGGAGACGTTGCTGCGGGAGCTGGACGAGCTGGCGCGGGTGCGGACGGTGGGGTTACCGGCGGATCTGTTCGATGACGCCAGCGAGAAGGTGGTGGAGGCGTGACAGACGCGAGCGACGCGGATGTACCCGTCGGACCTGGTGCGCACGGTGTCGGCGGTTCGGTTGACGTTGCTGGCTGCGCAGGTGTCGTGCCGGGCCCGGGAGATCACCGACGCGCTGGTCGAGTTGTTGATCGCGTTGGTGCACAAGATTAACACGCGGGCTGAGCGGCGGGTCGAGGGCGAGCTGCTCGATGACCTTCGCCGGGTGCGGGCAAGGAGGGGATCCTGTTCGCTCTGGCCCAGGCCGCGGTCGAGCATCCTGATGACACGGTGCGCCGGGCGTTGTTCCCGGTGGGTGGGTGAGGTCACGTTGCAGGACCTGGTGCGTGAGGTGAAAGCGAACGAGGCGGCGTTCCGGGAACGGGTACGTACGATGCTGCGGTCGTCGTACACGAACCACTATCGGCGCATGCTGCCCGAGCTGCTGGCCGGGCTCGAGTTCCGGTGCAATAACATGGCGTACCGCCCGGTGATGGACGCCGTAGGCCTGTTGGCCCGCCGGGCGCACCGGGACCGGGTCAAGTTCTACGACGCTGACGAACAGGTACCGCCCGACGGTGTCGTGCCCGCCGCGTGGCGCACTGCGGTGGTCGACGAACGGGGCCGGGTCGAGCGGATCCCTATGTGCTGTGCGCGCTCACCGCGCTGCGCGACGCGCTCCGCCGCCGGGAGGTGTGGGTCGTGGGCGCGGGCCGATGGCGGAGGCCCCGAGGCGGACCTTCCCGGTGATTTCGAGTTGAACCGTGACGTGCACCACGCGGCGCTGCGCCAGCCCACCGACCCGAACGCGTTCTTGGCCGAGCTACGCGCCAAGCTCACCGGGGCGCTCGAACGCCTGGACGTGGCCCTCACCAACGACACGGCAGGCGGCGTCAGGATCACGACCCGGCGGGGCGAGCCCTGGATCAGCGTGCCCGAGCTCGTGGCGCTGGACGAGCCGCGGGTGCTCGGCGACCTGAAGGCGGAGGTGGCCCGCCGGGGGGGCACGACGCACCTGCTCGACGTGCTGAAGCAAGCCGCCTGGCTGTGCGGATTCACCGGTGAGTTCACCTCGGTCGCTTCACGGGAGGTCACCGACCGCGAGACGCTACGCCGCCGGTTGCTCCTGGTGTTGTTCGCTTTGGGCACCAACATGGGCGTACGGGCCATCGTGGCCACCGGCGGCCATGGCGAGACTGAGGCAGCGCTGCGGCGGGTGCGGCGTACGCACGTCACCCGGGACAACCTGCGCCGGGCGGTCGCGGCGGTGGTGAACGAGACGTTCATCCGCCGGGACCGGCCTGGTGGGGCACGGGCACGGCGTGCACGTCAGACTCGAAACGGTTCGGGTCGTGGGAGTCGAACCTGATGACCGAGTGGCACGCTCGTTACGGCAGCGCCGGTGTGATGATCTACTGGCACGTCGAACGCAAGAGCGTGTGCGTGTACTTCCAGCTCAAGTCGTGCTCGTCGTCAGAGGTCGCGGCGATGGTCGAGGGCCTGTTACGCAGACTGGCTGAGCCGGATGTGGCGCCGATCGACCGGAACTACACCGACACCCACGGGGCGTCGGTCGTCGGGTTCACGTATCTGCTCGGGTTCAAGCTGTTGCCGCGGTTGAAGAATATCAGCGCTGTCGCGGCCGATCCGCTGGAGTTGATCGGCCAACAGTACGACCAGCTCATCAAGTACGCCACCGCACTGTCGTTGGGGGACCGCGGAAGCCGAACAGGTGCTGCGGCAGTGCTGCGGCAGTGCTGCGGCGGTTCAGGCGGGGCGGCCCGAAGCACCCGATGTTCGTGGCGCTCGAGGAGCTCGGGCGGCGGTGAAGACGATTTTCCTGGCCGAGTACCTCGCCGAAGAGGCACTGCGCCACGAGATCCACGAAGGCCTCCAAGTCGTCGAGAACTGGAACAGCGCCAACGGGTTCTTCTTCTACGGCAAGGATTCCGAACTCACCGGCGCCGACCGCGAGCACCAAGAGGTCTCGATGCTCGCCCTACACCTGCTCCAGTCCGCCGCGGTGCACGTCAACACGCTGTTCCTACAGGCCGTGCTCGCAGAACCCGAGTGGGCCGGCCGACCCGGGGACGCCGACCGGCGGGGCCTGTCGCCGTTGTTCTGGTCGAACATCAACCCCTACGGCGGGTTCCGCCTGGACATGACCCGACGGCTGGACCTCAGCACCGGCCGGGCGCCGGTTCAGGCGCTCTCGGTCAACTCATCGATGCCGAACCAGCGGATATGGAGTAGCGAATGATTGAAGACGATCGGCGTGTCGCGACGAACTACGTGTTGGGTTTCCAGGAGATCGACCAGACGCAGGTCGCGGCCGTTGGCGGCAAGGGCGCGACCCTGGGGGAGCTTTCGCGGATCGAAGGCATCAGCGTGCCGGCTGGCTTCTGCGTGACGGCGGACGCCTTCCGACGGATCATGGCGGAAGCGCCGTCGATCGACGAACGGCTCGATCGACTGTCGCGTCTGAAGCCGGATGACCGGGCGGCGATCCGCACGTTCAGCGCGGAGATCCGCCGGACCCTCGAAGGGATCGCCATCCCGGACGATCTGGCGGCGGCGGTCACCCGCGCGCTCGCCCGGCTCGGCGAGCAGGACGCCTACGCCGTCCGATCGAGCGCGACGGCAGAGGACTTGCCCACCGCCTCCTTCGCCGGTCAGCAGGACACCTTCCTGAACATCGTGGGGCCGGCGGCGATCCTGCACCACGTCAGCCGGTGCTGGGCCTCGCTGTTCACCGAGCGGGCCGTGACCTACCGCATGCGCAACGGCTTGGACCACCGGATGGGGCAGGACCACCGGATGGGGCAGAACCACCGGATGGGGCAGATGGCCGTGGTCGTGCAGCAGATGGTCTTCCCGCAGGCGGCCGGCGTCACCTTCACGGCCGACCCCGTCACGTCCAACCGGAAGGTCGTCTCCGTCGAGGCCAGCTTCGGCCTCGGCGAAGCGCTGGTCTCCGGCCTGGTTAACGCCGACGTCTACAAGGTGCGCGACGGCGACATCGTGACCAAAGCGATCGGCATCAAGCAGCGCGTCATCCACGCCCTGCCGGGAGGCGGAACCCAGGAGCAGCCGATCGAGCCGGCGCAGCAGGACCAGCCCGCGCTGACGGACGCGCAGGTCCTGCAGCTCGCGCAGCTGGGCCGGCGGATCGAAGCGCACTTCGGCCGCCCCCAGGACATCGAATGGTGCCTCGTCGATGACGGCTTCCAGATCGTCCAGAGCCGGCCGATCACCACACTGTTCCCCATCCCGTCGGTCGCAGACGAAGAGAAGCACGTCTTCGTCTCCGTCGGTCATCAGCAGATGATGACGGACCCGATCAAGCCCCTGGGGCTCTCCGTGTGGCAGCTGACGGCCTCGCGGCCGATGTACCACGCCGGCGGGAGGCTGTTTGTCGACGTCTTCCAGGACCTGGCTTCGCCCGCGAGCCGGGGAGCCCTCCTGGAAGGCTTTGGGAAATCCGAACCGCTGACCGGGGACGCGCTGAGGATCATCGTCGACCGCGGCGACTTCATCCCGAGGATCCCGGACGAGGCTCCCGGCGGGCCGCCACCAGGCGGCGCACCAGCCCCGATCGAGACCGATCCGGCCATCGTCACCGAGCTGATCGCCCGCACCCAGGCCTCCATCGTCGCCTTGAAGCGCGACATCCGGACGAAGTCCGGATCGGCGTTGCTCGACTTCATCCTGGCGGACATTCAGGAGCTGAAGCGGATCCTGTTCGATCCGCGGAGCCATCAGGTGTTCATGGGGGCGATGGAGGCGACGTGGTGGCTCAACGAGCAGCTGCAGGCGTGGCTGGGCGAGAAGAACGCGGCCGACACGCTCACCCAGTCCGTCCCCTACAACGTCACGTCGGAGATGGGGCTGGCGCTCCTGGACGTCGCGGACGTGATCCGCCCGCATCCGGAGGTGGTGGCTTTCCTTCAGCACGTCGAGGACGACGGCTTCCTGGACGAGCTGGTCGAGCTCGCGGGTGGGCAGGAAGCGCGAGACGCCATCCGGGCCTACCTCGACAAGTACGGCATGCGCTGCGTCGGCGAGATCGACATCACGAATCCTCGTTGGAGCGAGCGACCCACCACGCTCGTGCCCGTGATCCTTGGCCACATCAAGAACTTCGAGCCGGGCGCCGGCGAGCGGCGCTTCGAGCAAGGTCGCCAGGAGGCGTGGGCAAAGGAAGTGGAGCTGCTGGAGCGCGTGCGGGCCTTGCCGGACGGTGAGCGGAAGGCCGAAGAGGTCAAGCGGATGATCGACCGTGTGCGGACCTTCATCGGGTACCGGGAGTATCCGAAGTACGGAATCGTCAGCCGCTACTTCGTGTACAAGCAGGCCTTGCTCGAAGAGGCCGAGCGCCTCGTGCAGGCCCACGTGCTCCGCGAGAAGGAAGCCATCTTCTACCTCACCTTCCAGGAGCTCCACGACCTCGTGCGCACGAACCAAGTGGATGACCAGCTCATCCACCAGCGCAGGCAAGCGTTCAGGTCGTATCGAGGGCTCACACCGCCCCGGGTCCTCACGTCGGACGGCGAGGTCATCGCCGGGGCGTACCGACGCGACGATATGGCGGCCGACGCGCTGGTCGGCCTACCGGTTTCCGCCGGGATCATCGAAGGACGGGCCCGCGTCATCCTGGATATGGCGGAGGCCAACCTCGAAGCGGGCGACATCCTCGTCACCGCCTACACCGACCCCAGCTGGACGCCCCTATTCGTCACGATCGCGGGCCTGGTGACGGAGGTGGGGGGCCTCATGACCCATGGCGCGGTTATCGCACGGGAGTACGGCCTACCGGCCGTCGTGGGCGTGGAGCATGCTACCCGGCTGATCCGGGATGGGCAGCGGATTCGCGTGCATGGGACGGACGGGTACGTCGAGATCCTGTCCTAGCCCTCGGCTAGCACCGGCTAGCTAGGCCCAGCCCGCCCCTCGACCTCGCCCTGGACCGTACCCGATCCTGTAGACACCGGTCGTAGCTGCCGCTGATCACACCAGCGGAGGGAATCGCGTGGCGACACGCCGAGGCTTTACCCAGGAGTACAAGGATCAGGCCGTTAGCCTGCATC
>JBOHEP010000099.1:0-2173 GCA_050701075.1 Pseudonocardia sp.
AGCAAGTCAGAGATGTTCCGCGCCAGAGCGCGTTCCTTTGCCAGGAAGCGGTAGGCGTCCAAGCCGACGTATCCCTCAATGCGGCGCAAGCCAGAGCCCACCGAGGACTCGCCGATCACGGTCAGCGCGTTGATCTGGGCGGAGCGCTCGACATGCGTGCCGCCGCACAGCTCGCGAGACCACGGGCCGCCGATCTCGACTACCCGCACTTCCTCGTCGTAAGCCTCGCCGAACAGGGCGAGCGCACCCATCTCCCGTGCCTGCGGCAACGAGGTGTAGACCGCCCGAACCGGAAGATCCTGCCGAATGGCGAGGTTGGAAACCTCTTCGATCTCACTGCGGGTCTCCTGCGACAGGCCACCGGTCCAGGAGAAGTCCAAGCGCAGGTAACCCGGCTTGTTGTAGGAGCCGGCCTGCAAGGCGTTCGGCCCGAGTACCTGTCGCAGGGCGGCGTGAACGACATGCGTGCCCGAGTGGGCCTGGCGTGCCCCCAGTCGCCATTCCGGGTCGACTTTGGCCAGCACATGCTGGCCCTCGGTCAGTTCACCGCGACGTACCCGGACCTGGTGCACCCACAGCTTCCGGGCCACCTTCTGCACGTCCATCACTTCCAGCTCAAGCCCCTCCGCGACGATCAGACCCGCGTCGCTCTCCTGCCCGCCCGACTCGGCATAGAGCGGGGTCCGATCGAGCACGACTTCGACGATCTCGCCCTCGACAGCCGCCGGAATACGCTCACCTTCCCGGACAAGCCCACGAACGGTGGCCTCGCTCTCCAGGTGCTCATAGCCGGTGAACTCTGTAGCGCCGAGTTGGAGGAGGTCACGGTAGACGCTCTTGTCGCCCTGCCCACCGGTCTTGCGCGCGGCAGCGTCGGCCTTGGCCCGAGCACGCTGCTCGGCCATCAGGCTACGGAAGCCTTCCGCGTCCACCGTCAGCCCCTGCTCCTCGGCCATCTCCAAGGTCAGGTCGATGGGGAACCCGTAGGTGTCGTGGAGCTGGAACGCCTGGTCGCCGGGCAGGATCAGGCTGTTGCTCTTGCGGACCTTAGCGGCAGCAAGATCGAAGATCGCGGTACCGGACTTCAGCGTCTGCGAGAACGCGCCCTCCTCCGCGACGGCGACTCGGTCGATACGGTCGTGCTCTCCGACCAGTTCGGGATAGGTCGGGCTCATCACCTGGACGGTGCGCGTTACCAACTCGTGCACGACGGGGTCCTGTGAGCCGAGCAGACGCATCATGCGCACCGCGCGGCGGAGGATGCGGCGCAGGATGTAGCCGCGTCCTTCGTTGGCGGGGGTGACGCCGTCACCGATCAGCATCACACTGGTCAGGATGTGGTCGGCCACCACTCGCAGCGCGACGTCGTCCTTTCGGGTGCTGCCGTACTTGGTGCTGCTCAGCTCCGCGGCCAGATCGAGGATCTGGCGGGTCGTGTCGATGTCGAAGATCGTGTCCACACCTTGGAGCAGCGCGGCCATGCGCTCCAGGCCAAGACCGGTGTCGATGTTCTTGGCGGGCAGATCGCCGATGATCGGGTAGCCCTCCTTGGCCGGTCCTTCACCCCGAATGTTCTGCATGAAGACGAGGTTCCAGATCTCCAGGTAGCGCTCGTCGTCAACGACGGGACCGCCTTCGCGCCCGAACTCCGGACCACGGTCGAAGCAGATCTCCGAGCATGGGCCGCAAGGACCGGGCACACCCATCGACCAGAAGTTCTCGGCCATCCCTAGCCGCTGGATGCGGTCGGCGGGCACGCCGACAGCGGTGCGCCAGATGTGCTCGGCCTCGTCATCGTCGGTGTAGACCGTGACCCACAGCTTGGACTCCGGCAGACCAAGGCCACCATCAGCGACCGGCCTTGTCAGGAACTCCCAGGCGAAGGGAATGGCCTTCTCTTTGAAGTAGTCGCCGAAGGAGAAGTTGCCGAACATCTGGAAGAACGAGCCATGTCGGCTGGTCTTGCCGACTTCCTCAATGTCGACGGTGCGCACGCATTTCTGCAAGCTCGTCGCGCGAGGGTAGGGCGCAGGGGCCTCGCCGAGGAAGTAGGGTTTGAACGGTGCCATGCCCGCGTTGATCAGCAGCAGCGTCGGGTCGTCTGCGATCAGCGATGCCGACGGGACCACAGCGTGTCCCCGCTGCTCGAAGAAACGAAGAGCACGGCTACTGA
>JBOHEP010000100.1:0-4606 GCA_050701075.1 Pseudonocardia sp.
GCCGTGACCCGACCCGGCGACGCACCGCCTGACCAGCTTCGCGACCGGCACTTCGGCCTTTCGACCGAGCCCTCGCACCGAGCGGCACAGCCAGCGCGTGCCCAGTGCAGATGCCCACCGGAAGCCAAGCCCCCACCAGCCGCCCAGGACGGCGTGCGTCCCTCAGCCGGGCGCGTTGGTCTCCAGCGTCGCAGTCCCGCCGTCGACGCTGATCAGCGTGATCTGATACGGACCCAGCGTGCCGCTGGATCCCGTGGCGATCCGGACCTCCTGGCCGTCGAGCTGGGCGGTGACCCCACCGGACCCGATGTCGGTGATGGCGACGAGCGGTCCGGTGCCGCAGGAGAACATCTGTCTGCCGTTGATCGACACCGACCGGCTTCTGCCACTACCCGACGCTCTCACCGAGTTGGGACCGATGACCAGATTGCACGTCCTCCCCTGCGCGCTCGGGCGACTCGACGGGATCGAACCGGGCGAGGACGACGCCGCCGATGTCGACGCGCCCGATCCCGCGCCCGGCGAGCCTGGGACCGTGGTGGAGCAGGCACTCACGATCAGTGGAACCGCTGCCAGGAGTGCGCCGGCGAGGACACGTCGACGCTCTCGATTCAAGGCCATGCCGCAATGATCGCGCGCCACGGCGCTGGCGCAAAGAGGGTAATCCCTTCGCCCGAGGTGGTGTTCGATGTATTGGGGCAGCGCCGCAGCAGTTCCCCGGAAGGCTGATCGGCGGGTCAGGGGGGTGTGTCCTGTGGAATTCGGTGCTGGTGCCGGCCCCAAGCCTCCGGAACCGACTCAGGAGGACCGCGCTGACGTGGCCTTGTGAGGTCGCACCGTTCCCGAAAGAGATGAGGTTCGCCCCGGACGTCCACGACGACGTCCACGCTGGATGAGTGGGCCGCATCCGAAGAGCCTGACCGCCGGCCGCTCTCATGATCGCCAGAATCGGGACATGACGTGCTCTCAGCGCACGTCATGTCCCGATTTTGGCGATCATGAACGGGTTCTGGGTCGGGAGGGATCGCAGGACCCGGCAGATGGATCTTGAAACGATCGTCGGGACGACCGGCAGGGACCCAGGCGACCGGCAGGGCCGTCAGCGCCGGCCGCTGTCGGACCGACACCTCAGGGCCACCCTCTACCCTGGTGACCATGCTTCGCCGCACCGATCTGCGTCCCGACCAGCTCCCCCGTTCCGCAGCCCTGCGGGCCCTGTTGCCCCGTGCGGAGGTGGACGTCGACGCGGTGTCGGCGCAGGTCCGCCCGATCGTCGACGCGGTGCGCGATCGGGGCGTGGACGCGGTGCTGGAGTTCGGGGAGCGGTTCGACCGGGTCCGGCCCAGCATCGTCCGGGTGCCGCGTCAGACCGTGGCCGGTGTGCTGTCCGCGCTCGACCCGGCCGTGCGGCAGGCGTTGGAGACCTCGGTCGAGCGGGCCCGCACGGTGCACGCCGACCAGCGTCGTGCCGACGTCGTCACCCACGTCGTGCCTGGCGGCACCGTCACGGAGCGGTTCGTCCCGGTCCGCAGGGTCGGGCTCTACGCTCCGGGCGGGCTCGCGGTGTACCCGTCGAGTGTGATCATGAACGTGGTGCCGGCGCAGGCGGCCGGCGTCGAGTCGCTCGTCGTCGCGTCACCGCCGCAGGCCGAGCACGGGGGCCTGCCGCACCCGACGATCCTCGCCGCGGCCGGGATGCTGGGCGTCGAGGAGGTGTGGGCGATCGGGGGAGCGCAGGCCGTCGCCCTGCTGGCGTACGGCGGCACCGACACCGACGGGGCTGAGCTCGAGCCCGTCGACATGGTCACCGGTCCTGGCAACGTCTACCTCACCGCGGCCAAGCGCCTGCTCCGCGGCCTGATCGGGATCGACGCCGAGGCCGGCCCCACCGAGATCGCCGTGCTCGCCGACCACACCGCCGACGCCCGCCACGTCGCCGCCGACCTGATCAGCCAAGCCGAGCACGACCCTTCAGCGGCGTCCGTGCTGGTCACGACGTCGGACGCGCTCGCCGACGCCGTGGACGCCGAGCTGGAGCGCCAGGTACCGCTGACCAAGCACACCGAGCGGATCAGGACCGCGCTCACCGGCCGGCAGTCCGGCACGATCCTGGTGCGCGACCTCGACGACGGCGTCGCCGTGGTGGACGCCTACGCCGCCGAGCACCTGGAGATCCAGACCGCGGACGCCCGGGAGGTGGCGCGCCGCGTCCGCAACGCCGGGGCGATCTTCATCGGGCCGTGGGCGCCGGTGTCGCTGGGTGACTACTGCGCCGGGTCCAACCACGTGCTGCCCACGGGCGGGTGCGCGCGGCACTCCGGGGGCCTGTCCGTGCAGACGTTCCTGCGCGGGGTGCACGTCGTGGAGTACTCGCGCGAGGCGCTGCGCGACGTCGCCGAGCAGGTGGTCGTGCTCGCCGCCGCGGAAGACCTCCCGGCGCACGGCCAGGCCGTCACCGCACGGTTCTCCCGGTGACGGTGACGATCCCCGGCGTCGGCTGTGAGACGGTCGGCTGTGACACAGTCGGCGGGGAGGTCACGCTCGATCAGCTGCCGCTGCGCGAGGACCTGCGCGGCAAGACCCCCTACGGCGCCCCGCAGCTCGACGTCGCGGTGCGGCTCAACACCAACGAGAACCCCTACCCGCCACCGCCGGAGCTCGTCGCAGACATCGTCGCTGGCATCGCCACGGTGTCCGCCGACCTGCACCGCTATCCCGATCGCGACGCCGTCGCCTTGCGCACCGACCTGGCCGCCTACCTCACCGGCGCGACGGGGGTGGGGCTGAACGGTGCGAACGTGTGGGCCGCCAACGGGTCCAACGAGGTGCTGCAACAGATCATGGCGGCCTTCGGCGGGCCGGGGCGTACGGCGGTGGGGTTCGAGCCGTCGTACTCGATGCACCCGATCATCGCCGCGGGTACCCGCACCGAGTGGCTGCCGGTGCCGAGGCTGGCCGACTTCACCATCGACGTGCCGGCCGCCGCGGTGATGCTCCGCGACCGTGCACCCGACCTCACGTTCCTGACCAGCCCCAACAACCCCACCGGGCAGTCCCTGGAACCATCCGAGCTCGCCTCGCTGATCGATGCCGCTCCCGGGATCGTGGTCGTCGACGAGGCCTACGCGGAGTTCTCCGACCGGCCCAGCGCCATCACCCTGCTGCCCGCGCACGGGGTGAAACTGATCGTCAGCCGCACGATGAGCAAGGCGTTCGCGTTCGCCGGAGGCCGGTTGGGCTACCTGGCCGCTGCGCCGGCCGTGGTCGATGCGCTACAACTGGTCCGGCTGCCCTACCACCTCTCGGCGCTCACCCAGGCCGCCGCGCGGGCAGCGTTGCGTCATGCCGACGCGACGTTGGCGTCGGTGGCGCTGCTGTGCGCCGAGCGGGATCGGGTGGTCGTGGCGCTCGCCACCGCCGGCTACGACGTCGTCGACAGTGACGCCAACTTCGTGCTGTTCGGCCGGTTCGCCGACGCGCCGCGGGCGTGGCGGGCGTTCCTCGACCGGGGGGTGCTGATCCGCGACGTCGGGATCGCGGGGCGTCTGCGGGTCACCGTCGGCACGCCCGCGGAGAACGACGCGTTCCTGCTGGTCGCAGCGGACGTCGTGGATGAGGAGGTGCCGTGAGCAGGATCGGCCGCGTCGAGCGTGACACCTTGGAGTCGAAGGTCCTCGTCGAGATCGACCTCGACGGCAGCGGCACCACCGATATCGCCACGGGTGTGCCGTTCTTCGACCACATGCTCGATTCGCTGGGCAAGCACGGCGCGTTCGACCTGACGGTTCGCGCGTCCGGTGACGTCGAGCTCGACGCGCATCACACGGTGGAGGACGTCGCGATCGTGCTCGGTCAGGCGCTGCGGCAGGCGCTGGGGGACAAGATGGGCATCCGGCGCTTCGGTGACGCCTGGATCCCGATGGACGAGGCGCTCGTCCAGGCCGTCGTCGACGTGTCGGGTCGGCCGTTCATGGTGCACACCGGGGAGCCCGAGTTCATGCAAGGTTTCGTGGTGGGTGGGCATTATCCGACGGTGCTCAACCGGCACGTGTTCGAGTCGCTGGCGTTCCATGGACATCTGGGTCTGCATGTGCGGGTGCTCGACGGGCGGGATCCGCACCACATCACCGAGGCCGAGTTCAAGGCGGTGGCGCGGGCGTTGCGGGCGGCGGTGGAGCGGGATGACCGGATCACCGGGATCGCGTCGACCAAGGGGACGCTCTGAGGTGTGCGAAACTGTAGTGGGTGCACCGGGTGCCCGGCGGCCTCGGAGAGGCGATCGAGGTCATCGGGGTCGGTTGGAGCGTTTACCGGGGTGTTGGCTGCGTTTTGCCGGCATCCCGTCCGCGTGCCGGCGGGATGCCGGCTCGGTGCTGCTGTCGGTGGTCGCAGGTGGAGTGTTCCCGATTTTGTTGACAGCGATTTAGGCTGCCATGTCAGTGAGTTTCCTATTTGCTAGCTGGAATTCGGTGGGTGTCTAGTAGCAAAGCGTGGAGTGTCGGCGGTGGCGGTTGTAGTAGCCTTCGATCCACAGGAATGTGTGCTGCTTGACCTCGGCGAGGTTGTTCCACGGTCGGGTGTGGATGAGTTCTTTCTTGTAGGTGGC
>JBOHEP010000101.1:0-2602 GCA_050701075.1 Pseudonocardia sp.
GCTCCCGCAGGTACTGCTCGACCCGTTCGCTGGTCAGGTCGCCTGCGCCCATTCCGCCCTCATCGAGCCAGCGGCTCAGGTGCGCCATCAACCGCATCATGTTGACCGTCGTCAACGGTGTGTAGCCGAGCTCAGCCAGCCTCGACACGAACGCTGCGGCGAACGGCGCCAACGGCCCCGCCACCTCTACCTTGCTGACCTTGCTGGTC
The DNA here is from genome assembly GCA_050701075.1 of Pseudonocardia sp. Classification (GTDB taxonomy): domain Bacteria; phylum Actinomycetota; class Actinomycetes; order Mycobacteriales; family Pseudonocardiaceae; genus Pseudonocardia. The sequence continues at coordinate 210 of JBOHEP010000101.1, forward strand.
GGCATGCCCATCGTGTGTTCCTCCTCCGGATCGGAGCAGGAAGGATGAACCACAGCGCGGAGACCGTCTGGATTATGCCGACCCTTCCCGCCTACCCACCCCCGCCGAGCAGCGGCTCCTCACCGAGGTCGGCATAACGCGAGGGTCGGCATAATCGCAGCGAGTGCGGATGTGCTGCCGACGTCAGGGCGGCCAACGCATCGGCGACTTCCTGAACGCTCGCCCTGATGTAGGTCGTGATCGTCCCCACGTCGCCGCCGCTGTCGGTGTGGCCGGCATAAGCGCGGGCAACGGCGTAGCCGAAATGGCGCTCGACCCAGGTCAGGGTCGTGTGCCGCAGCCAGTGGGTGCTCACCTGCCGTGGGTCGCGACCCACGGCAGGTGCTCGCCGAGGCGCATCCACAGGTGGTCGTAGCGGCGCGTCGTGATCGGCCGCCCGTCGGCGTACCGGAGGAGCTGCCCGTCCCGGGGTGCGGCGCGTTCGTCAACATGGTGCTGGAGGTGATCCATCAAAGTCGGCGAGACGGGCTGCCAGCGGACCGTTTCCCCCTTCTCCGGAGGAAGATCAGGCACTGGGTCGGGTCGAGGTCCTGGGGGCGCAGGGCGAGCCGCCGCGTCGGCAGGCGGTCACGATGTGCAGTCGGAGCAGCAGGGTGTCGAGGGCGGGATCGTTGCCGGTCGTGGCGGCGATGTGGTTGATCTCGGCGAGCCGGGTGTCGGCGACCGCCCGACGGGTCGAGGGCAGGCGCCGGGGCTTGGCGACCTTGCGGGCGGGGTTGTCAGCGGGCTGATGAGGCCGTCGTTTTGGCACGGCGGTAGAGGCAGCGGATCGCGGCGACGAGGTGCTCGCCGGCGCTGCGACCGCCGCGGGCGTTGCGGCGGGCGACGACGTTGTGCTTGACGTGCTCGACGAGCTGCTTGATCTCCGACGGGGTCGGGTCGTCGAGTCGCCGGCCGGCCCAGTGGCCGAGGATGCGGTTCCAGTAGGAGCCGTAGACGCGCCGGGTGCCGTTGCCGACGGCTGCGGCCACGACGGGGACGTACTCGGCGAAGGTCGGCACGGCTGGCCGGGTGGGTGCGGTGTCGAGCAGGTCGCGGGCGGAGAGGCCCATGCGGGCCAGGAGCAGGCGGGCGGCGTCGAGATCGGCCGTGTTGGACGCGACGGGCGGCTGCGCGGCGTTCATACCGGGCCTCCTGACGAGGCAGGCCTACTGCCGGTGAGGAGCGCGTCGAGTGCCGTCGCTGAGTAGACGATGAGTCGTGACGTGGCCGGTCTGGCGACCAGGAGCACCCGGTCCCCGGGCCGGAGGCCGAGCTGGTGCCGGACCGTTGCCGGGGAGACGCAAATGGCCTGGTGTCGTGATCCGGCTGCGACCGCCGGGCCTGGCGATGGCGACGTCGCCGAGGACGTCCAGGTGGATGGATGTGCCGGGGATCCAGCCGAGGGAGCGAAGCCAGGGGTCATGGCGATGCCTTCAGGCGATGGCGGTGATGTCGCTGTCGTCGAAGTAGATGGCTTGGTGGAGGCGGCCGCCGAGGGCGGTGGCGTAGCGGGCGAGGACGTCCTGCCCGGAGACTTTGCCTCGTTCGATCTGGGAGATGCGGCCTTTGGTGACGCCCATGCGGTCGGCGACCTGTTGCTGGGTCAGTCCGCGGGTGCGCCGGACCTCGCCGAGGCGGTGTCCGACGACCTCGGCGAGCATCTGGCGCTTGCCCGCGTCGACGGCGGCCTCGCCGCCTGCGCGTTCGACGTGTTCGGCTCGGATGTCGTTCCAGGCCACGTGGCTGCTCATCGCTGTTCCTCCTCCTGGGTCCGGTCCTTGAGATAGCGTTTGTAGCGCTGCTCGGCCAGTGGGTTCGCGTCTTCGTACCAGGTGTTCCATCGGCCGGCTTTATCTCCGGCGACGAGCAGGATGGTGGAGCGCCACGGATCGAACGCGAACAGGATCCGATGTCGCACCTGGCGGGTCAGCTCGGGCAGGTGGACGACGCGCTGCGGCTCTCGGAGGTCGGCCTGGACCGGATCGCCGAAACTGGGGGAGTCGCCCGGGTGACCGCTCGCCTGCACGCCATGCGGGCCAAGGCCCTGGCGCTGCACCGGGACGGCGCGGGCTGCCTCGACCAGCTCGCACGTGCTGAACGTGCCCTGGGCGGGAACGACGACGACGAGCACGCCGGGTGGTCCGCGCATTTCGACGAGGGATCGCTCGCGGCCGAGACGGCGACCGCGCTGCCCCTGCTGGGCGATCTCGCCGTAGCCGAGCGCCAGGCGCAGCTGGTGCTCGACCTGCGCCGCGGCGATCGTGTGCGCGCCCTGGCCTTCGGGCGGCTCACCCTGGCCTCGGTCCTGCTCGACGGCGACCGTGCCGACGAGGCCGCTGTTCTGGGACGGC
>JBOHEP010000102.1:0-1335 GCA_050701075.1 Pseudonocardia sp.
CCTACGGCCCGGTCGGCGCCCCGCACGTGGCCGCCGGCTGAGGTGCCCCGTCTCGCCGCGGTGGCGGGGGCCTTCGGCCGCGACCTCGACCACGCGCTCGCCCGGATCGCCACGCTGGTGGCGCACGCCCGCCGCGACGACGTCGCGCTGCTGGTACTGCCCGACGCGGCACTCGGCGGGTACCTCACCGACCTGCGCTCGACACCCGACCCGGCCACGCTGCCCCCTTGCCCTCGAGCCGGACCACCCGGCGCTGACGCAGGTGGCCGAGCTGGCGCGCGACATGGTCGTCTGCGTCGGCTACCGCGAGCGCGACGGCGACCGGTGCTTCAACACGGCCGTCTGCGTGCACGGCGACGGCGTGCTCGGCACACACCGCAAGGTGCACCAGCCGGCGGGGGAGCCGGAAGCATACGCGCCGGGGGACGGCTTCACGGCGTTCGACACGCCCGTCGGCAGGCTCGGCATGCTGATCGACTACGACAAGACGTTCCCGGAGGCGGCGCGCTCGCTCGCGCTGGACGGGGCGCAGATCCTCGCCTGCCTCTCGGCGTGGCCCACGAGCGTCACCGCTACGCGAGACGTTCACCGGTGCCGCGGAGTTCGCCGCGGGCCCTGCGGAGCTGGCCGCGGCGCTGGATCGCGCCCTGAGCCGGCCCGACCCGCAGCGCCGCGCAGCGGGGCGCACGCTCGCCCAGCGGTACACGTGGGCCGCGGCCGCGGCGCGCCACCTGGAGCTCTACCGCTCGCGTCCGCGCCGGTGACCCGGACGCCGCCGTCTGGCGCGTCGTTGCATCATGAGGGCGACGGGACCTATTTCTGGCTCTTGTGTCGTTTCTGTGGGCGCCTGCGGCGGTGCCGCGCAGCCTGCGGGGCCGTCCCTCCCAGGTCAAGAGCGCCTTCGGCGTCGCTGCGCGATGGCGCAAGCGCCACCCTGGACCTGCGAGCCTCCACGGCCCCTCCGGGCAGCGTTGCGGGCAGGCCAGAGGCCTGCCCACCACAACGCCAGGGTGACGCGCAAAGTCGTTTGCCCAGGTCAGGGCATTGTTCGAGCGGTCGGGGAGTGATCGTGCTGGGCTGAGGGGTGGCGGGCGGGTGGTGATCCCGCCTTCGGGGTTTGAGTGGCTGCCACGTCGTTGGCCACCGTATGAGTCGTGGCCGGTGGCTGTGTGTGATCACGCTTGGTTGCGTCGGGATCATCCCGATGTATCAGTTCGGGGATTGGTGCGTGTCGGTGCGGTGATCGGCAACGGGGCCCCGCTAGGACAGGGATTGTCGAAATCTCTAGTCCCAGGAGGCCCCGTTGCGGCCAGATCCTTGCATGCCCGCAGTGCC
>JBOHEP010000103.1:0-4909 GCA_050701075.1 Pseudonocardia sp.
CGGACTTGAGGAGATAGGCCTGTGCCCCGGCCTGGAAGGCCGACCGGACGGCGTACGGATCGTCGGACGACGCCAGCACCACCAGCCGGGTCCAGCCCAGTGACCGCAGCTCGGTGACCAGATCCAGACCGCTCCCGTCCGGGAGTCCGAGATCCAGGATCGCCAGGTCACACGGACCGCTCGTGTGTGCTCTGGCTCGTGCTTCGGCGACCGTGGCCGCCTCATGCACGGTGCCTGCACCCATCGCCCGCAAGCGCGCGCCGATCGCCTCGCGCAGGAGCGGGTGGCCGTCGACCACCAGTACCGAGAACTGCTCTTCCCGCGGGTGCGGGACCATCGTCGGCGACAGCTTTGCGCGGGCAGGCGGGTTTTGGCCCACCGCGCCGCGCACCAGTGCGCCCTGGCCAAGAACGGCCACGTCACTACCTCCCTGGAGTCGGTCGTTGCCCCCCGACCGGCACCAGAACCCCGGTCGGCTGGACATGTCGCCCGACCGCCCGAGGAGGTGTCGTGGAGGAATGGTATCCCCCCAAGCGGTCTAACGTCATGTATCGGATCGAACTTCTCCGGGTGAAAGTTACAACGTTATCCGACATCGTCCACCCGTACGGGTGAGTGAGGCGATCACTGCGAGATGTGTAACAGCAAGAGAACACGTGGTCACACCGATCTGTGGGCCAATGGAACCGCGCCCACCGGAGGAAGCCCCGCGGCGCACGCGACGAGGGTGCAGAACGCCTCGGCGTGTGGCTGGAGGTCCAACCCGGTGGGGGTCCAGGATGCCCGCAACTCGATGTCGTCCTCACGGCGGGGTCCCGCAGTGCCGGCGAACGCCCCGTTGTCGCCGCGCGCCGCGGCGTGGCGCGCAACGTCACCGAAGCGCACCGACGAGGTCTGGGTGACCGTGCCGCCCAATGCGACATGCCCGGCGCCGTTCTGCTCGAGTGCCTCGGTCAGCCAGGACCAGCCGACGACGGGCAGGAGCTCGTCGCCGAGCTGTTCGGGCTCGAGCCGGGCCTGCACGAAGCACACGAGGCGGAAGGTGCCCTCCCACATGTCCCGCCCTGCCGGGTCGTGGAGCAGGATGAGTCGCCCGGAGGTGTCGGGTTCGTCGAGGTCCAACGCGGGCTCGCCCACCCCTCCCGCCTCCGCGTCGGCCTCTACGCTGCACGCCCAGGTGTAAGGTGCCAGTCGCGGCGGCGGATCCAGTACCGACACGAGGAGCTCCGGCCGGTGACGCATGGCGCGCAGCGACGCGACCGCGCCCTGGAACTGCGGTGGTGGGGCCGACGCATCTGGCACGAGTCGGGACTCTAGGTCGCCGCTCCGGCCGGCGCGCACAGGCGCGCCGGTAGCCGGGCGGCAACTCGCAGCTCAGCTGAACCCGGTCGGCGTACATCGGCGGCGGCACCCGTGGGAGGATGCCGATGTCATGGTGTCGAATCCCGCCCTCGCCCAGCAGGCTCCCGCTCGCCGACGTGAGCTGGGTGCCGGGCCGTTTCTGGCCGCGGTTCTCGGCCGTCGCCCCGATCATCTCCCGGTGTGGTTCATGCGCCAGGCCGGCCGGTCGCTTCCGGAGTACCGTGCCCTGCGCACCGGCACCGGCATGTTGCAGGCCTGCCTCACACCTGAGCTCACCTGCGAGATCACGCTGCAACCGGTGCGCCGCCACGGCGTCGACGCGGCCATCCTGTTCAGCGACATCGTGGTCCCGCTGCACGCAGCCGGCATCGGGGTCGACATCGTCCCCGGCACCGGGCCCGTCGTCGCCCGGCCCGTCCGCACCGCCGGTGCCGTCGCAGCGCTGCCGGAGCTGCACGTCGAGCAGGTGCTACCGGTCACCGACGCGATCGCGTTGCTCCTGCCCGAGCTGGGCGACACCCCGTTGATCGGGTTCGCCGGGGCGCCGTTCACGCTCGCGTCCTACCTCATCGAGGGCGGTCCCAGCCGCAACCACGAGCGCACCAAGGCCCTCATGCGGTCCGCGCCCGACGTCTGGCACGCGCTGCTCGGACGGCTGGCCGACATCACCGCGACGTTCCTGCGGGCCCAGATCGACGCCGGCGTCGACGCGGTGCAGCTGTTCGACTCGTGGGCCGGGGTGCTCTCCGAGCGCGACTACCGCGAGTACGTGCTGCCGCATTCCGCGCGCGTACTCAGTGGGCTCGCGCAGGCCGGCGTTGCCCGGATCCACTTCGGCGTCGGCACCGGCGAGCTGCTCGGTGCCATGGCCGAGGCCGGTGCCGACGTGGTCGGCGTCGACTGGCGGATTCCGCTGGACGAGGCCGCGCGGCGCACCGGGGGGGTGCACCCGGTGCAGGGCAACCTCGACCCGGCCGTGCTCTTCGCCGATCCGGCGGCGATCGAGTCCGAGGTGCGGCGCATCGTGGCCGAGGGCCGACGAGCGCCGGGGCACGTGTTCAACCTGGGCCACGGCGTGCTGCCCGACACCGATCCGGACGTGCTCTCCCGGCTCGTCGAGCTGGTGCACTCCCTGGAGCCGTGACGATGATGGGCGCACGGGTCGCGGTCGTCGGGGGCGGGGTCTCGGGGCTCGCGGCCGCACATCGGCTGCGCGTCGTGCTGGGTCCGGCGGCGTCCATCACCCTGCTGGAGGGCTCGGACCGGCTCGGCGGTGTGCTGCGCACCGTCGACCTCGCCGGCGTGGCGTTCGACGTCGGCGCGGAGGCGTTCCTCGTCCGGCGGCCCGAGGTCATCGAGCTGCTCGACGAGCTCGGGCTCGGCGCCCAACTCACCCACCCCACAGCCGCGGCACCGTCGGTAAGGGCCGGTGGGCGCACCGTTGCGCTCCCGACGGGCACTGTGCTCGGTGTGCCCGGTGGTCGGACCTGCTTGGACGGTGTGCTGTCAGCGGCCGGGCTCGCGGCCGTCGTGGCCGAACGGGACCTCCCGTTGAACTGGGTGCCGGGCCGCGATGTCGGGTTGGGCCGGTTGATCCGGAAGCGCTTCGGCGACGAGCTCACCGACCGTCTCATCGACCCCCTGCTGGGCGGGGTGTACGCGGGACGCGTCGACGCTCTCGGCCTGCGAGCCACCCTCCCCGCCCTGGCTGCCGCCCTTGACGCAGGCGCCCCGTCGCTGACGGCCGCCGTCGACTCGGCAACGTGCCCAGCCTGGCCCGGCGAGTTGCCCGTTCCGGCACGGCGAGTTGTCCGTTCCGACACGGCGAGTTGTCCGATCCCGCACGGTGCAGCGCGGGACCCTGCCATCCCGGTGTTCGGCGCGGTCCGCGCCGGATACCGGGTGTTGATCGACGCGCTGGCCCGCGCCGCGGGCGCTGGCGTCCGGCTCCGCACCACCGTGCGGGAGGTGCAGCGGAGCTGGGACGGCTGGCGGCTCGTCCTCGGTTCCGCCGCGGCACCGGAGTTCCTCGACGTCGATGCAGTGCTGCTCGCAGTCCCCGCCCCGGCGACCGCCCGGTTGTTGCGTGTTGTCGCCCCGGACGCGGCCCGGGCCGCAGCGGAGATCGAACTCGCGTCCTCGGCGGTGGTGGCACTGGCCTATCGGGCGGCGGACGCGGCGGCCCTGCCCCGATCCTCGGGTGTGCTGGTCGCGGCGGATGAGCCGACAACGGTCAAGGCCGTCACCCATTCCGCCCAGAAATGGGCACACCTCGCGCCGGAGGCCACCGACGGCCTCGTCCGGCTGCGTGCCTCGGTGGGCCGGTTCGGCCAGGTGGCTCCGCTGCAGGTCGACGACGCCGAGCTGATCGCCGCGGTCCGCGCCGACCTGGCCGCGCTCGCCGGGATCACCGCCGCGCCGGTCGCAGCGAGCGTGCAGCGGTGGGGTGGCGGGCTGCCGCAGTATGCCGTCGGGCACCTCGACCGGGTGCGTGCGATCGAGGACGGCATGCCCTCCGGGTTGGCGGTGGCCGGCGCAGCGCTGCACGGGGTGGGGGTGCCGGCGTGCATCGGGACGGCCCGGGCAGCGGCCGAGCGGGTGGCGGCCGGGTGGATCGCCGGCCGGCGGGTTGCGGTGCGAACCTAGGATCGCGACGCGTTTGGTTCCGTGGGGTCTGCGGCAAGGAAGGTGGGCCTCGGCTGGAGTCCCCGCGGGGGTTGGGCCCGTCGTTGGTTCCGATATCCGAAGCGGGGCGCTGCGGGGTGCCGCCGTGTCTTGCCGGCGCCGCGTCATGTCGGAGATGATCACCGTGGAACCACGGCACGCGTCCTCGACGGATCAGCGTTCCCAACCGTTGATCATGAGTCCATGGAAGGTCGGAACACTCCAGCTCGCCCTGATTACCCGAACAATCGCTCCAGCTCGCCCCGACCACCCGAACAACTCCGAAGGACCAATGCAGGCCGCAGCTGAACTGCGGTTGTCCCGGATGGCAGCATGACGCTCATGGCCCGCCTGGACTACGCAACCCTCAACGACACCATCCGGTACACCATGTGGTCGGTGTTCCGGGTCGAGCCCCGGAAGCTGGATGACGACCGCGCCGAGGCGGCGCGCCAGGCCGCCGAGTTCGTCGACGCGCTCGAGGGCAAGGGCGTGGTCGTGCGGGGCGTCTATGATCTTGCCGGGATGCGCGCCGACGCCGACTTCATGGTCTGGTGGCATGCTGAGGACGTCGAGTCGCTCCAGGCCGCCTACGCCGAACTGCGTCGCACCACAGCACTCGGCCGAGCCAGCGCACCGGTCTGGAGCCAGGTCGCGCTGCACCGCCCAGCGGAGTTCAACAAGAGCCACATCCCCGTGTTCATGGCCGGCGAGGACCCCAAGCGATACGTGTGCGTCTACCCGTTCGTCCGGTCACTGGACTGGTACCTGCTCCCCGACGAGGAGCGCCGCACCATGCTGGCCGATCATGGCAAGGCGGCCCGCGGCTTCCCGGACGTGCGGGCCAACACCGTGCCGGCGTTCGCGCTCGGCGACTACGAGT
>JBOHEP010000104.1:0-2571 GCA_050701075.1 Pseudonocardia sp.
GTTCTACTGGGTGAAGCGAATTCCGCGCCAGAGATCTCGCTCAGGCCACCTCGTGCGCGGCAGACTGTGGCCGGAGCAGAACGTCCAGCCGTTCCAAGGTGACGCCGAGCAGGCGGGCGAGGTCAGGACGTTGCCAGGGTTGGGGTAGCTGTGCTCCGCGTTCCCATCGGCCGATCGTGGTGCGATCAACGCCCAACGCCTCGGCCAGCCCCTCTTGGGTGTACCCGGCGACCACGCGCCGGTTCGCCAGCGGACGAGACGATGGGTCACGACCTGATCACTCCCTCCGTTGGCCGGACTGCCGCTCGGCTTGGCGCGCAGCCGACAATCTCTACGCAGCGCGGGCAGACAGGAAACGGCGGGCTCTGTCCCTCCCACCACATCGCGGGCACTCCGCATGCGGCCCAGCACACGACCGCTCCCCTGAAGTCCATGTAGTCAGACGGATCGGGCACCGCATGCAGTAGCCGTCGGAAGTGCCCCGGTAGCCACAGCATTTCGCCCGGTAGCATGGGTCGGCCCGATCAGGCGGCGTCGATCTCGTCAGGCGAACTGGCCGCGTCAGGGTTGACCCACACCAGGTGCGCGGTGACATCCGGGCGACGGCCGAACCCACGCACCGCACGTTCCGGTGAGCGAAGGCTCATGCGTGTGCGACCGCCAACGCTGACAACCTCGGCGTGGTCCTCGAACGCCATGCCCCACGCCGCGATCCAACCGTCAACCCGCTCGCCGTACACCTGCACCACTGCGAACAGGCGAGGTGCCGCGTCAGCCACCATCCCGTCCACCAACTCGTTGAACTCGGTCTCTCCGCAGAACGGAACAAGCACCGACGGACCGACTTCTTCCGCCGGTTCGGAGTCGCGCCGGCCGTGGTCGGCCTCAAGCGAAGACGCTTGATCTGCCCGGACTAGCATCGTTGCCTCCTACATACCGTGCTTGCGCTGGTACTGCTGTAGGTTTTACAGTGGACCTGGACGTCCAAGTTCAAGAGTGGACGTCCAGTTATTCACTCGAATGGCGTACCCGCCGTGCGCCACTGCTCGCCAATGCGGAGGTTGACCGTGACCCAGGACAACAACCTTGTCAGCGCAACCGTCCGACGATGGCAGCTCACCGAGACGCTGCGTCAGCTCCGCGAACAAGCCCATCTCACCCATGATCAGGTCGTCGCTGAGCTGCGCAAAGGGCAAGGCAAGTGGTCTCGTCCGAAGCTGTCTCGCATTGAGAACCGCGAGCAAGGGGTCAAGTCACGCGAGGTGGAGCAACTGCTCGACGTCTACAAGGTCAGCGACCAAGCCCTCCGAGGCTGGCTCGTCGAACTCGCCGGCACCGCACACGAACGCGGCTGGCTGATCGACATCCGAAAGAACCTCCCGGAGGACTTCCACGCGTTCCTCAACTGGGAAGTCGCCTTGGTCGCGTCCCGCCAGTTCGAGACACTGCTGGTGCCGGGACTCCTCCAAAGCGCCGAGTACGCACGCGCGCTGATCACCGGAGTCAACCCCGGCCTTGCCGAGGATGAGGTCCAACGCCGCGTCGCAGCCCGCATCACCCGACAGCAAATCCTCACCCGCACAATCCCGCCGCACCTGCACATCATCTTGGACGCAGGAGTCCTCGAACGGCCGGTCGGCACGCCGTTGGTGATGCGCAACCAACTCCGCCGCCTGACCGAGGCCACAGACGCTCCCAACATCACGATCCAGGTTCTCCCGAAGTCCGTCGGAGCAAGTCCCGCGCTGGAGGGACCGTTCTCGATCTTGACTCTGCCCGATCCCATCCCTGACGTGGGATACTCCGAAGGTCCGGGCCGCGCGGTCTACATCGAAGACCGAGACGACGTTCGGGCGTACACGCTGCGCTTCGGTATCCTCACTGAGCAATCGCTGTCCCAGGCCGACTCAGTGAAGCTGATCACCGACGCCGCGAAAAGCTACGAGTGAAACCTGGAGGAGCGCGGGATGATCGACGAGAACGCGTTAGCCCGCGCCGTGTGGCGCAAGAGCAGCTTCTCCGGAGGCGGCGGCTCCGGAGGCGGCAACTGTGTCGAGGTCGCTGCGCTGGAGGATGGCTGGCTCGCCGTGCGCAACAGCAATCACCCCGAGAAGGGTGCGGTCCTGTTCACCCGCGCCGAGATGGACGACTGGTTCAAGGGCGTCAAGGCTGGCGAGTTCGACGACCTCACATAGCCAGTCAGAACGCCAAATCGGAGGCCGTGACCGCACCGCGCGGGCGCGGCCTCCGCCGTGTCCGAGTTCGTCCGGTCGTACGGAGACGCGTACCAAAGTTGATCTTTAGGTCCGGAGGAGTCCAACGTGTCAGGCAACAGCGGTTCATCACGGCGATCCGCCATGTACGGCGAGAACGATCTAAGTTCAAAGGAACTCTTCTCCGGCCACTTCATCAACTTCGGGTACTGGCAGGACTTCACGCCGGGCAGGCACATCAGCGTGGAAGAACGCACCGAGAGCCAGGCCAACCTGTACCGCGCCATTCTCCGTCGTCTAGAGATCGACCCGACCGATGTGATGCTGGAGGTCGGGTGCGGCATCGGTGTCGGAGCAG
>JBOHEP010000105.1:0-30413 GCA_050701075.1 Pseudonocardia sp.
GTTCGGCGGCGGCCTGGGCAGCTTGGGCGGTCTGTTCGGCGGCGACGGCGGCGCGGGCGCGGGTCAGCGCGTCCTGTTCGGCCGCCTCCGCGGTGTCGATCGCTGTGCGGGCCTCGCGGTGTGCGGCGGCGACCTCGGCGGCGGCCGCGTCGGGATCGGTGACGGTAGCCAGGGTGTCGGCGAAGCGGCCCAGCAGCTCGCGTAGCCCGGCCTGGTGCGCGGTCAGGGTTGACGCGATCTCTTCGCGTAGCGACTCGATACTGGCCCGGGCCAACGACACCGGCCGCGCCGCAGCGACCTCGTCGACGGCGGGCCGGGACCCGGGCACGGGTAGCCGCAGGGTGCCCTGGTTGACCCGGTGGGCGTTGTAGCGGGTGTGCGTCACGCCGTCCACGCTCTGCCCGCAGTACCGTGGCCGGCGCCCGACCCCGCCGTAGTCCAGGGTGTGCGGGCAGCCGCCCGGGAACTCACACGCCAGCACCACGACCTCGGAATTCGCCCTGGGGTCGCCGGCAGCGGCGGTCATCGGATTCTCGCCGCCCATCAGAACCGCTCCAGCGCCGGGAACGGCAAGCCGTGCGACGCCGGCCCGAACGGCGGCGACCCGTGCCGGACGTCGTGCCAGAGCCGGGTGCGGACCGCGGCGTCGAACGTGCGGTTCGCGGTGATCCAGATGAGCAGCGGATCGCGGCCCGGATCGCCGCTGCCGTACGACCTGATCGCGTCGCCCACAGCGGGCGGTTCGCCCAGCCGGACGGCGACGCGTTGGTAGAACCAGCGCAGGTGCAGCTCGCTCTCGACCATGGCGACGTGGCGGCGCCATGGTCGGTCGCAGAACAGCGAGGCGATCGCCACGGCCTCCGGGAACACCAGGACCCGGCTCGGTCGACCCGGACCGAGCGCACCATCGCGGGCGCCGTCGGGGTCGGCGCGCAGCGCGGCGGCGCGGGCGACCCAGCGGGCGTGCAGCCGGGGGCTGGTGCGGTGGCTGCCGATCGCCCAGGTGCAGGCGACCCGGGTGGCGAGCCGCAGCTGTTCCCCGACCCACTCCGGGCGCGCGCGCGACCGGCACAAGTGGGCGTAGCGGCGGTCTGCGCCGAGGATTTCCGGTGCCCCGCTCAGGTCCAGCTGCACCCGCTGGCCGGGCCCGGCGTCGATCCACCGCCGGTGCCGCGAGCACACAGCCACGTTCGGTCTCGGGTGCACCATGACCGGGCCCGGACCGGCAACCCGCAGCCGGCAGGTGTCGCACGGGCTACGCAACGACGGGCACCGGTAGAGCCTGAAGACGGGCACGTGACCGGTGGGCAGGGCGGCGGTCGCGCCGCGATCCAGGGCCGGCAGGGCCCGGCGTAGCCGCGCGGCCGGGATGCCCGCCAGGGTCTCCAGCCGGTCCAGCGCACGGTTGTTGAGCAGCACATCCTGGTCGGCCAGGTCCGCGCGGGTCGGCAGCCGGGAGCGGGACTCGCCCAGCGCGCGCAACACGCTGGTGGGGTGTACGAGGTGGTTCGCGGCGGCCAGCCGGAAGGTGAACGAGACCACCGACTCGCCCCCGATCGGGCGGACCCGGACCGGCAGCGGCCGTGCGGGTCCTGTCCACGGCATCGTCACAGCCCCAACCCCCTTTCGCGAGGGTCGACCAGGAGGTCGGCCCTCGTTGGGCCCCTCCGGCGACCACGATACCGCGATCCGTAGCGTTTCGATAGTCGCTTACGTAGCAGTTGCGTTGTACATCCGGGTTATGGAGGGCGCTCCCCCGCGCCCGCCTGACTTCCGATGACGTTCACTTCTCGGAACCCAGAATCGGCGGTGGGGAAGTGCCTGAAACGATCACCAGCGGCCCCGGAGACCGTCCTGGAGATGACCTCGTCTCGGTGGCCCGCGACCATGACCCGGACGCGGCAGCGCCGGGCGCGGTAGTCGCCGACGTCGTCGTCGGCGAACTGGTCGTCGACGGGGGCGACGTCGAGCACCGGGCGGCCGTGGCCCGCGGCGACCTCGAGGACGATGCCCGCGGTTACGCCCGCGACTCCCTGGCCGCGTCGACCTGGCGCGCCTACGACAGCGACATGACCGACTTCCGCACCTGGTGCGCCGCTCAGGCGCCGCCGTTCACGGCGCTGCTCGCGGCCCCGGCCACGGTGGCGCTGTACCTGACCGCGCTCGCCGCGACCCGCAAGCCGGCCACGATCCGCCGCCGGCTCGCTTCGATCTCGGTCGCCCACCAGGTCGCCGGGCAACCCTCCCCACCACCGACCCGATCGTCCGGGCGGTCTGGGCCGGCATCCGGCGCCGCCACGGCGTCGCCCCGCGCAAGATGCGCGCCGCCCGCACCACGCTGATCACCGCCATGCTCGGCCGGCTCGAGAGCGGCCCTGACGCGCCGCTAGCCGACGCCCGCGACCGCACCCTGCTGCTGTTCGGGTTCGCCGGGGCGCTGCGGCGCAGCGAGCTCGTCGCCCTCGACGTCGACGACATTACCGAGGACGACACCGGACTGCGCCTGCTGATCCGCCGGTCCAAGACCGACCCCGACGCTGAGGGCGCGGTCCGCGGCCTGCCCTACGGCAGCCACCCGGCCAGCTGCCCGGCCAGCTGCCCGGTCCGGGCCTGGCGGGCCTGGCAGGCCACCTCCGCCATCGCCACCGGCCCGGCGTTTCGGGCCGTGGACCGGCACGGCCGCCTCGGCCCGCGCCGGCTCTCCGACCGGGCGGTGGCCGACATGGTCAAGCGCCGGGCCGCCGCGGCCGGGCTCGAAGGCCCCTTCGCCGGGCACTCGCTGCGCGCCGGGTTCGCCACCGAAGGCTACGCCCAGGGCACCCCGGAGCTGGCCGTCATGCGACACGGCCGATGGAGCTCCGCGCAGGTCATGCGCGGCTACATCGAGGAAGGCTCCATCTGGACCGACAACGCCGCCGCCCGGCTCGGGCTGTGACCTTGCCGCATCGCAGGACGGCGCGTCTGCAACGTGATCACCGGAGCTTCGGTCGTGGCGACGACACCGCGCATTGTGGATGACATCGCAGCGGCACGGCAGGACACGGCGGGCTTCACTGCGGCCGTGGCTGCCATGACGGCACTGTCGCGGCGGCGAGGCGCACCGCCTGGGTCCTGCGGACCGCAGCCGGGGGCGCGCTCCTGGGACATGTACTTCTGCTCGCCGCGATCCTCACCCACGCCGGACGTGCCCAAAGTCGCTCCCAGCGCGACAAGATCACCGACACCCGCGAGGCCATCGAGGTCTACGCCCAGTCCCCCGCGCGAACCGATCGCAACCTCGACAAGTGACGCGGATCGAGATGGTCGAGAGGGCAAGAAGGCAGACCGCGGCACATGCGCAGACCGCCGGGGCGGATCGAAATCGGCGTCGACCGCCGACGCGCGGGGGGGGTGTTTTGCTGCTATAGTCAGGCTATAGTGGAGAAGTGGTGCTGGTGATCCGACGGGACCTCGCGGAGGCCGTCATCGCTCATGCCCGCGAACAGCATCCCGTCGAGGCCTGCGGGTACATCGTCGGACCCGAAGGCTCCACCACACCGGTGAGGCATGTGCCGCTGATCAACGCGGCTGCGTCGTGCGAGTACTTCGAGTTCGACTCCGCTGCTGTGCTGCGGCTCTACCGGGAGATGGACGCACTTGGTGAGGAGTCGGTCGTTGTCTACCACTCGCATACAGCGTCTGAGGCCTATCCGTCACGCAGCGACCGCGAGTTCGCCTCCGAGCCGCGTGCCCATTACGTCATCGTCGGGACGCGCGATCCGGACGAGCATCAGCTCCGCTCGTACCGGATCGTCGATGGTCAAGTCACCGAGGAGCCGGTCCGCATGGTCGAGTAGAACCAGTCGTGACCGAACCGCTCAACGGCGGGCGACAGGGTCGGCGTCGGCCGTGAGCGCGCCGCACTTGTGATCATGGCGGCGGCCCGGCAGTAGTGTGAGCGCGCACACGAAACCGATCAGGGCAGCCAGGGCGGCGCCGAGCAGCCCCGCCGACTGCGGATGGGAACCGAAGGGTGGGAGTGCCAGTACGGCGGCCACGCCCATCCCGCTGCCGATCCGTTGCGCGCTGTTGACCAGGCCGGAGGCGGCGCCGGTGTCCCGATCGGCTACGGATTCGATGGCCGGCAGTGTCACACCGCTGAAGCAGAACGACAGTCCGATCGCTGCCAGCAGGCCGGCAGGAAGGACATGCACCCAGTAGGTTCCCTGCGGTGGCGCCAGCGCCAACATCACCAGCCCCACGGCGAGCAGGGCGAGGCCGACGCTCAACATGGTGCGTGCTCCCCAGCTCCCCATCACCCGTGGAACGAGCCAGGTGGAACTGGCCATCACGGACAGCCCGATGGGCAGCATGGCGAGCCCCGCCTGCAACGCCTCGAGGTTGAGGCTCTCTTGCAGGTAGAACGACAGCAGCAGGAACAACGGCACGTGGGCCGCGCCGTAGAGCGACCCTGTGGCGAGCGACGCGACAACCGGGCGAGTGAGTACACGCCGAGGCACCAGCGGGCGCGTTGTACGCCGCTGGGTCACGACGAACAGCACGAGCGCCAGGGCCGCTACCCCGGCCATGATCAGGGTGGCGGGGGCGAACCACCCTCCCACCGGGCCTTCCGCGAGGACCGCGCTGAGCAGGAGCAGACCCAGGGTCACGCTCACCGCCCCGGCCAGTCCGGGACTGGCCGCCGGGTCTCGTGGGAGGTCCGGCAGCAACCGCGGCCCGGCGGCCAGCACGAAGATGCCGAGCGGCACGTTCACCAGGAAGATCCATTCCCAGCCCAGAAGTTGCGTCACGACGCCGCCGATGGCGGCGCCGAGCGATGCGCCGCCGGCCCGCATCGCGCCCCAGATGCCGAAGGCGCGGGCACGTTGCGCGGGATCGTCGAACATCGCGATGATCAGGGCCGTGGTCGCCGGCACGATCAAGGCGGCACCGAGGCCCTGCACCGCTCGGGCGATGACCAGGACGGTGCCGTTGGCCGCGAGCCCGGCAAGCAGCGACGCGGCGGTGAAGATGGCGAAGCCGACGAGGAACGTGCGCTTGCGGCCCGCGGCGTCCGCGATGCGGCCGCCCACCAGGAGGAGACCGCCGAACACGACGAGATACACGTCGACAACGAGGCTGATCAACCGCTGGTCGAGATCAAGTTCTTCGGCCATGGTCGGCAGCGCGACGTTCACCACCGCGATGTCGAGGAACACCACGAACTCGGCAGAGACGACCAACGCCAGAGCCCACCAGATCGCACCGCTCCGGCGGGCCGTTCGATCAGTAAGGTTCATAAATCATAAGTTACGTCAACGATTAGGTGCCGTCTACACTCACGGTGTGACCGACGCACGAACTCCTCCGTGGATCGCTGAGAACCTCGGATTCCTCGTCGCCCGGGTGGGCACGGCGTCCGCGGCGCTGTTCCGCGACCGGCTCGCCGCCCTCGACCTGCGGCCCAAGCACTACTCGGTGCTCAGCGTGCTCAGCCACTCCACGGCGCCGCTCACCCAGCAGGGTGTGGCCGGGTGCCTGGAGATCGAACCCAGCTCGGTGGTGGCCGTGGTCGACGAGCTCGAGGCACTGGAGCTTGTCCGACGGGTCAAGGACTTGAGTGATCGACGCCGCAATACCTTGGTCCTCACCGCACTCGGTCGTACCCGGATCGAGCAGGGTCGTGAAGTCGCCGCCGACGTCGAGCGTGCTCTGTTCGGCGATCTACCGGCTCCGGAGCGGCGGCAGCTGCAGGAGCTGTTGCTTGGTGCGGCCGCCGCCGGGACACCGGTGTCCTGACAGGGCGACATCGGCCGCCGAGTCAGCAGCGCGCGAGTGCGAGCACGACGTTGTGACCGCCGAAACCGAAAGAGTTGGACAGGGCCACGGCGGGTTTCGTCTCGACCGGTTCCGGCGCGAGCCGGACACCCTCGAAGCCCGGGTCCAACCGCTCCAGGTTCGCGGTCGGCGGGACTATGCCTGAACTGAGTGCCTGCACGGTGGAAACGGCCTCGATCGCGCCGGCCGCGCCCAGCGAGTGTCCGGTCATCGACTTGGTGGCGGAGACGTGCGTTTCAGTGAGCCGGCATCCGAGAACGGATCGGAGGGCCGCGACCTCGGCGTCGTCGTTGAGCACGGTCCCGGTGCCGTGGGCGTTGACGTAGCCGACATCCTCGACATCCACGCGCGCGCTGCGCAAGGCTGCCGCCATCGCGTCGCGTGCGCCGGCACCGTCGGGCCTCGGCATGGTGACGTGAAAGGCGTCGCAGGAGCGTCCGAATCCGAGTAGTTCGGCGTGCGCGTCGGCGCCGCGGCGGCGCGCGTGGGCTGCCGATTCGAGGACGAGCACAGCGGCACCCTCCGCGAGGACGAATCCGTCCCGGTCCGCGCTGAAAGGCCGGCTGGCCGACCTCGGGTCCGGGTTCGGTGACAGGGCGCCGAGCCGGGTGAACCCGGCCACGACGCCGGCCACGACGGGCGCCTCGGTGCCGCCGGCGAGCACGACGTCCGCCTCGCCGGTGGCGATCATCTGGTAGGCGGTGGCGACGGCGTCGGAGCCCGACGCACACGCCGTCGCCACCGTCGTACAAGGCCCACGGAAGCCGTGCCGCATCGCGAGCCGGCCAGCCGCGTCGTTGATCATCCCCATCGGGACGCTCCGCGGGCGGACTCCCCGCTCCCCGTCGCCGAGAAAACCGCGCACGCTCTCCTCGACGGTGCTCACCCCGCCCATCCCGCAGCCCAGCGCGACGCCGAATCGGGTGGGGTCGTCGTTGCCGACCTCGACACCGCTGTGCTGCACCGCCAGGTACCCCGCGAGGGACGCCAGGAGAGCACAGCGGTCGATCGCCACCCGCTCCCGGCGGCTGAGTTCCAAGTCCGGAGGCACGTCGACCTCACCGGCGATCCGGACACCGTGCCCGGACGCGTCGAAGCGGGTGATCGCCCGGATACCGCAGCGGGCCTCGATCTGTGCGGTGTGGAAGTCCAGGTGCCCGACGCCGACCGGGGTCAGCACACCCAACCCGGTGACCAGCACGCGCGGCCGTCCGTCGATCCGGGACGCCGCGGTCACGGCGCGGCGTCGGCGGCGAGCGAGGAGATCAGCCGGACCACGTCGGCAACGGTGTGGACGCCGGCGAGCATCTCGGTGCCGAATGGGCGACCCGTGCGTTCCTCCAGACCGGCGACGAGCTCTGCGAGGTCGAGCGAGTCGAGTTCCAGGTCCTCGCGCAGGGTGGCCGAAGGGACCACCTGATCCGCGGGTACACCGAGGCTCGCCTCGAGGGCGGCTCGCACGGTGGCCAGGGCGTCATCCGGTGACATGGGGAATCATCTCCATACGTTCGTGGGGCGTGTGATCGACCGATCGGTCGATCCGGTCGGAGGGGCCGGCCAGCGCGGCGAAGCGGGCGCACACCTGGTCCATGGCCTCGACGAACCGGTCGGCTTCGGTGTCGGTCAGGACCAGCGGTGGTTGCACTCTCAGGACCCGGTTGTTGCTGGCGGTAACGAACGAAAGGATCCGGTGCTCGCGCAGCGTTGCGACTACACGCAGGCACAGCAGGTCGCCGAGCGCGGACTCGACGCCGGCCGCCGCCGCGCGCAGTCGGGTGACGACGTCGTCGGGCAGGGTATCGGCGAGGGCACGCAGATCGCCCGGCAGGCGATCGACGAGGTCGTCTGCGAGCGAGCCGACAGCGCCGTCGAACGCGCCGTCGAACGCGACCGCGTTCATCATGCCCACCCCCCGCACCTCCGAGACGAAGTCGTAGGGGGCGCAGACGCGGGACAGGTCGCGGCGCAGGCGGTCCCCGGTGGTGCGGGCGCGGTCGAGGAACCCCGGTTCGGTCAGCACGTCCAGGGTCGCGAGTCCCGCCGCCGCGGCGAAGTTGCCGCCACCGAAAGTGGAGGTGTGGAGCAGGGACCTCGACGCGGTGCCGTAGGCCGCGTCCCAGACCGCGGTTGTCGCCACGGTCGCACCGATGGGCACCAGACCGCCGGAGAGCGACTTGGCGAGACACAGGACGTCGGGCCGGAGTTCGTCCCGTTCGCTCGCGAAGAGGGTGCCGGTGCGGCCGAGCCCGGTCTGTACCTCGTCCACGACGAACAGCGCCCCCGCTCGCCGGCACAGCCGCTCGGCCTCACGGAGGTACCCGGGCGGGGGGACGACGACCCCGTTTTCACCCTGCACCGGTTCCACGACGAACGCGGCCGCACCCTCAACCGCGGTGGCCAGCGCGGCCGTGTCTCCGTAGGGGACCTCGGTGCAGCCGGGCAGCAGCTCTCCGAAGGCCGTCCGGTGCCGGCGGCCCGTGATCGACAGCGCGCCGAGGGTCTTGCCGTGGTAGCTGCCGGCCGCGTGCACCAGCCGGTCACGTCCCGTCGCCGCCCGGGCCAGTTTGATCGCGGCCTCCACCGCCTCGGTCCCGGAGTTGCTGAAGAACACCCGGTCGAGACCGCCGGGCGCGAGGTCCGCCAGGCGTTCGGCGAGCGCGGCGCACTGCACCGGCATCGAGACGTACTGCGCGAACGTCGGCGCGCCGAGGTCGAGATGGCGGCGCAGCCGGTCCACCACGTGGGGGTGGTTGTGCCCGACGTTGAGGCTGCCGTATCCGGCCACGAGATCGAGGTACTCGGTTCCGTCCGCGGTGGTCAGGGTGCAGCCCGATGCGTGGACGAAGGTCTGGTCGAGACCGTGGGCGGCGAACAGATCGTGCAGACCCGGGTTGACGTGCCGGCGGAAGCGATCACGGGTCGTCGGCCGCCGGCGACGGAACCGGTCGAGTACAGCCAGGTCGACCGGGCGACCGAAGGACGTCGGGTGGGCAGTCGGGAACCCGTGCCGGGCCGCGAGCGCCCCCATCTCCTGTACGGCGTCCGGTTCGAGGACACGTCCCAGCGAGAACGACCGGGTGCCACCGTCGAGGGCGAGGACGATCGTCTCGGCGAGACAGCCGTTGATCAACGCGCGGGGCGCAGGTACGACACCGGGGTCGATGTGCACCTCGTCGACGGCGCGGACCAGCCCGCCGTCGAGGACGAGGATGTCGTCGCGCCGAGCACCTTCGCGGACGTCCCGGGGCAGGGCGACGTCGACGACCACCGTTCCCGGCAGCAGGGCGGCCGGGTCGATCAGGCCACCGGTCGACGAGGCGCCGATGATCACAGCGCATGCCTCCACGCAGTCGGCTACCGAGCGGTGGAGACTTACCTGTTCGTGGCAGCCACCGGGCAGGTGCTCCAGCAGGAACCTGCTAGCGGCTGCGGCCCGCCGGTGGACGAGGGCCAGGCGGTGATCGCCGGCGAGGAGCAACCTCGCCAGCGCGAGCCCGATCGACCCCGGGTAGCCGACGATCGCGATGGGGGCGGCGGCAGGCAGGTCGAGCCGGGTGACGACCTGCTGCACCAGGTCATGGGCTGCGTGGACCGTCAGCGAGTTGCCCGTGGTGACCGAAACCGGGAGTGTCTGCGCCAGGTGCAGGCCCCGACCACCGACGATAGCGGTGGCACCGCCCAGGCCGATGACGGTGGCCCCGTTCTTGACGAGCGTTCTGGCCGCGGCCAGAACGATGCCTTCTGTCCGGGTGGAGTTTCCGAGCAGCTGCGCCGCGGTGTAGGGCAGCGCGCGGACCTCGCCGGTGCATCGGGCGCCCGTCACCGAACGGACCCGCCCGAAGATGGGCAACTCGGCGGTCGTCACGGCCTCGGGTGGGGCCCCGCGGCGCTCGGCATACAAGTCGGCGAGCATGACCGCGGCCCGGAATTGGTTGCGTTGGCCGTCGGTGGTGGCGTGTGCAAGGAATCCGAATCTCATCCGGAACCGTCCCGTCCGGCCTGCCGCGCGGCGCGGGCGGCCGCGGTGCGGGCCAGCCGGGAGAGCTGCGCCCGCTGCCAGCCGTGGCTCGACAGCAGCCCGAGGCCGTCCCCGTCGTTGTTGTGGCTGAGGCGGACCGAGAAGATATTGATCGTGCGGGGCCGGGTGAGGTCCGCCGCGAGGGCGTCGGGCTCGATGTCCTCGATCCACCGCCGCACAAGCCGCAGGTCCCCGAGGTCATGCACGGTGTCCGGGTGGTCGAGCGACAGGACGCTGGTTTGGTCGCTGACGTCGCTGTGCCGCAAGGCTTCGCGGTAGCTGCGGATGACCGAATGCGCCCCGTTCACGAGCCGGAAGACGGTGACGTTGCCCGACCACGGTCGGCGGACTGTGACGAACTGCTGGACAAGTGTCGGCACGACGTCCGGGACCAAAGCGGCGGCACCGTCGCCCACGAACGCCAGAACGTTGCCCGGCCGGCTGAGCGACACGGCAGGCAGGGCCTGCAGTGCGTCGCCCATGAGCGCACGCCCGAACCATCCGGAGAAACCGGGGTCCGTGCGGGGCAGCGCGCAGACCGCGGCCAGCCCGCAGCGTCCCACATCGAAGACTCCGGTGTAGCGGTATCCATCGTCGCTGATCAGCCGGTCCAGCAAGCGGCCCAGCTGCCGGAAGAAGTAGTTGGGCGTCATCGGGTGCAAGGGCAGCTCGGCTGCAACATCGTCGACGAGGTCCTGGTCGGCCGCGATCGCGGCCCGGCGTGCGGCCAGCAGACCAGGGTCGACGTCGAGACCGGCCCACACGGCCCGTAGGACCGAGCCGACGTCCGCGACGACGCAGTGGTCCGTGAAAGGGGCCCGCAGTTCGGCGCGCGAGACCGTCTGAAAGACGTGGAGGCGGTCGCGCAGCGTGCGCGGGGAGAACGGTGTCGCCACCTCTGCGACAGGGTCGTCGAAGAACACCAGCGCCTGTTGGTCCCGGGGTCGAAGGTCTCCGTCGCGGTGCAGGTAGGCGTACACGCGAGGTGAGTAGCCGTAGAGGCTCAGGGTGCCCAGGTACTCCTCCACCCACTCCCCGTCTCGGTACCCGCTGACCACACCGGGAGCGGTGAGCGAGTCGGCGAGTGCCATGCCGGACCGGTAGGCGATCGCTCGGAGCAGCTCGGCGTCCGCCCTGCCGAGCCGCCCGCACTGCGCCAGGACCCTCGGGGGCCCGGCGTTGAGCAGTTCCAGCAGCGGCCGTGCCGTATCGGGCCCGCCCTCCTGGACGCGAACCGGTAGCGATCGGGGCACCGGCGACACGGCAGTGTCGGCGGCGGTGATCTCGAGGATGGACTTGGTCGCCATGACGACGACCGGGCCCGTGTGCTCGCGGTACAGCTTGGCGATCTCTGCAACGTCGTCGGCGAGGCGCGCCGGGTCCGACAAGTACACCCACGGGACGCGACGGGCAGCCAGCACATCGCGACCGTCCTCCTGCAGGTGCACCGTTCCCTGGAACGGCAGCCACTGGCCCGGCGAGGAATCCACCGAGACGATCAGGCCCCGGGCCCGGGCGTCGCGCAGGTTGGCCAGGGTGCCGCGGAACTCGTCGAGCATGCCGCTGGTCACCACGATGAGGAAAGGGGCGCCGTCGAGCTGCCAGCGGGCCAACGCACCACAGGCGAGCGCGTGCTCGCTGGGCCCTCGCGAGACCGGGTTTCCGTGCCGTGCGGCGTATCGTTCGAGCTGGTCGATGAGCCGGGACACGACCGAGCCGGTGTAGCTGTGCAGGCCCCACGTCGGTCCCGCCTCGGCCGTGAGCAGCCCGGCGAGGGCCTCGCCGAGAGCCGTGTCGAATGGAGCTGTGGTCAGGTGGTCGTGCCCGAGACCCTGCACCGAGTCGGCGATCATCGCCACGATGTCCGCCACGAGCAGCCACGGTTCGGTGGGTGGGCTGCGCACCGTGAAACGGCTGTCGACGACGTAGGACCCCCGCCCCGGGGAGCGGTGGACCAGAACGGTCCGGGGCGAGGGCACGAACTCGACGTCGGGCGGCAGAGTGTGGCGACACCGCTCGACGACGTCGGACAGCTCGTCGTCGCCGGGCGCGGCCACGACCTCAGCGAGATCGAGCACGAGCAGGGCGAGCACGCCGGGCTCGTCGAGGTGCACCTCGGTCGCCACCGGTGCCACTGTGAGAACCAGGCGCTCGGTCGCACCGGCGAGGTCGAGATAGTCCCGGGCCCGGTCGACGACCAGCCGCAACCGCGGATCGTTGAGGCCTGTCGGGGCCGTCGAGGACGTGGTTGTTCGCGCCATGTCGCCGCCGACGGCGGTGAGCTCTCCGATGGCAGCCGCGACCGTGTCCGCCAGTTCAGGACGTTGACCGACCACGACGACGTGCAGCGTCGGTGCCCTCATCGGTCACCGACGTCGAGCGTATCGGTGAAGTCGAACGTGTCTCGGTCCGCGAAGCCCTTCAGAATGCGGTGGGCGGTCGTGGTGACGTGGAGCTCGTCGGGGCCGTCGAGGATGCGCGTGGAGCGAGCGGCCCGGTACATCGCCGAGAGCGGGGTGTCTCCGCAGAGTCCCTCGGCCCCGAACACCTGCACCGCCCGATCGAGCACGTCCTGCACGGCGCGAGCAGCGGTCACCTTGGCGATGCTGACCTCGGTGGCGCCAGACCGGCCCGCGTCGAGCCCCGCCGCGGCGGAGCGCACGAGCGAGCGCGCCGAGGTGATCGCGGTACAGGCGTCGAAAACGTGCTGGTGCATCAGCTGCTTGTCGGCCAGCCGGCCGCTGAACGTGGCCCGCTCGGTGAGCCGGTGGCACATCAGGTCGAAGGCGCGCTGGGCCTGGCCCAGCCAGTGCATGGCGCGCAACATCCGGCCCAGACCCAGCCGCTCACCGGCGACGGGCAGACCGGCGCCGCGCGGACCCAGGAGGTGGTCGGCGTCGACGCGTACGCCGTCCAGTGCGATCTCGTACTGTCCGGTGTGCGCGCCGAGGACGTCGAGCGGGCGGACCACGCGGAATCCCGGTGCGTCGGTGGGCACGACGATCATCGAGAAGCCCTGCCGCGGGGGGCGGCCGAGCCCTTCGGTCCGGGCTACCACGGTGGTGAACGCGGCCCGCCCGGCGTTGGAGATCCACCACTTGCGGCCCGACACCGTCCAGGTGCCGTCAACGAGGTCAGCCTTGGTCACCATGAGGGAAGGGTCCGATCCCGACCGACCCGGCTCGGTCATCCCGTAGCTGGGCACAGCCTCGCCCGCAAGCAGCGGTTCGAGATACCGGCGGCGCACCTCAGGGCTGCCATGCCGATGCAGCATGTGCGCGTCCAGAACCACGTCGGCACCGAGCACGGCGGGGCCGAAGATCGAGCGGCCCTCCTGCTCCGCGACCAGCAGGTAGTCGCGCAGGCTCAGACCACGTCCTCCGAGTTCGGCCGGGCGGTGCACGGCCCACAGTCCCTGCGAGCGGGCACGCTCCGCGAGTTCGTGCAGGCACCGGTCCGCCTCGCTACCGCCTCCTCCCAGCTCCCGTTCCCGCGGGACGAGCTCGCCGTCCACGAAGGCCCGGACCCGACGGGCGAGATCGACGGCGGTCTCCGCCGTCTGGCGTTCCAGAACGACGCTCATCGAGTCACCTGGGCCTGGTCGTTGACGGCAGTGTCCAGCCCGGCCACCAGCGCGGCCTTGTCGACCTTGCCCGCGGGGGTGAGCGGGAACTCCGCCGAGACGACCAGTTGCTCGGGGAACTTGCGCGGCTCCAGGCCGGCACTGCGCAGGAACTCCTGCAGGTCGGGCAGTGTGAGTGGGTCGGCGTGCGGGGCGGGCATCACGCAGGCGCAGAGCCGTTGCCCCAGGTCGGGGTCGTCGATGCCGACACACACCACACCGAGCACCGCCGGGTGCTCGGCGAGGAGCCCTTCGACCTCGGCCGGGCTGATGTTGGCGCCACCCCGGATGACGACGTCCTTCTTCCGCCCCACGAGTCGCAGCCGCCCGTCGTTGTCGATCATGCCGAGATCGCCCGTGCGGACCCAGCCGTCCGCGGTGCGGTGGCGCGCGTCCATCACAGGGTCGTTCACGTAGCAGTGGGGTGAGAGAGGTCCCCGGGCCAGCACCTCGCCCGAACCGCCGTCCGGGCAATCGCGGCCGTCGGCGTCGACAATGCGGATCGAGCAGACGGCGGCGTTGGGCCGGCCCACGGTGTGCTGGGCTACCGCGATGTCATCGTCGAGGAGCGTGTGGCAGTTGACCCCGTCCGCGGACCCGTAAAGGCTCACGAACGCGCTGCCCAGGTCCCGCGCGCAACCTGCCGCCGTGGGCGGGTCGATGATCGCCCCTCCGCTCACCACCGCGACCAGGGACGAGATGTCGGTGTCGGCAAGCAGCGGACTGGCGAGCAACCGCTGGAACATGGTGGGAACGCCGAACAGGTGGGTCGGGCGGTCCTCGGCGACGGCCTTGAGCGTGCCGGTGACGCTGAACCCCGGCCGCAGGACCAAGGTGCCGCCTAGCGTGCATAGAACCCCGAAGGTGGCGCACGAGCCGAACGACGAGCCCAGCGGCACCAGGAACATCCCACGCATGTGCTCGCCGTCGCGCTGGAGGCGGGACAGGAACTGCCCCCTCCCGCCGACCAGCGCGTTGTGGGAGTAGGCGACCAGCTTCGGCGTGGACTCCGAGCCGGACGACACCAACACGCGCACCACGTTGTCGGGGTCGACCGCCGGCTGGTCCGCCCGGTCGAGCGGAACCGGTGCCAGTACGGCCGCGAGGTCGTCGAGGAGGACCACCAGTTCGAGGTCGGCGAGCTCGCGTCGCAACGACTCGACCGTCCGGCGGACATCGAACCCGTCGTGGGTGGCGGTGATGACGACGACGCGGGCCCGCGAGGCGGTGAGCAGGGATGCGATGTCGCGACGACCGCGACCAGCCGGGAACGGCAGGACGACGGCACCCATCGCCGCCGCCGCCAGATCGACCACGCACGAGTACCGCGAGTTCGGCAGCTGCGCGGCGATGACGTCGCCCACCCCCACCCCGTGCGCGGCGAGTCCACCCGCGAAGCGGAGCGCGAGTTCCCGCAGCTCGCCGTAGGTGACCGAGCCCTCGGCGTCGAGGACCGCCGGGCGTGCCGGGTCGGTGGTGGCGAACCGGTCGAACAGCGTGAAGACCGGCACGTCGGGGTAGATGCCTGCGGCCGACCAGGACCGGCGCAGCTCGGTCGGGACGAGATCGCGATAGGACTGCGGGCTCATCGGAACCTCCAAGGGGCCGTGACGACGGCACATCCGGGGGTGCGGTCCACGACGTCCGGCAGTGCGTCGATCCCGGCGCCCGGTCCGGCTACGTCCGCAAGATCGGTGCGGACGACGGCGCACGGCACCCCCGCTGCCGTCAGCGCCACCGCCCAGGCCTCGGCCGGTCGCTCGGTCAGTCGCTCGGCTATGCGCTCGGGCAGGCCCCGGCCGCGCGAGCCGTCGGTGGGAGCGACCTCGCACACCTCGGCCAGACGTTGTACGGCCGTGGCCGAACACGCAGACACGGCGAGAGGCAGGTCGGAGGTAGCGAAGACGGCGTCGACCGGGTCAGGCGCGGCGCCGCACCCGCGAGGGGGTCGACCCACTGCGGTCAGCTCATCGGCCAGCAGCTCGCGGGAGGCCGAGAGCAGCGAGGTGCCGACCAACTGGCCTCGGCCAGTGCGGTGCCGGGTGACCAGGGCACCAAGGATCGCTTCGGTGGCCAGCAGACCACCGAAGAGGTCGAGCAGCGTCATCAACGACGGTTGTGCCCGGCCTGTCACCGTCGCCACGTCGGCGACCCCCGAGAACGCCTGCACCATGAAATCCGTGCCGAGGGGAGGGTTGGGGCCCAGCGCGTCCCCCCAGCCGGACGGGTACGCGTAGACGATTCCCGGCGATACTCGTGCCATGTCGGCGCTGTCCAGGCCGAGTGCCGCCGCCTTGCCCGGCGCCCAGTTGTGCAGAAATACATCGGAGCCGGCGACGAGATCGAGAACTTCGGTGCGCCCGGCGGCCGACTTGATGTCGATCTCGACGACGTCCTTGTCCCGGTTGAGGGCGACGAACCGCGCCGAACACTCGCCCGCCATCGGTGGCATACCGCGCAGCGGGTCACCACCCGGCGGCTCGATCCTGACGACGGTGGCGCCGAGCATCCCGAGCAACCGACCCGCGAGGGGACCCTGCACGCGGCGGCAGGACTCGACGACCTGGAGGCCGGACAACGGCCCGCTGCCACCGAACCCAATCGGCGCGCGCGGCGGGCCGGCCGCGTCGGAGAGCGGCTGCACCGACCAGGGGGCGTCGCCGATGTCGGGGTCGATCCGTCGTTCGGCCAGCGGCCGGATCCGGCAGATGCTCATGCCCGTCCGGCGCGCGATCTGCCGAAGATCGTCGAATCCCCATCGTCCGACCGTCGTGTGGAGGCCGGGCGCGAGAGGGCAGACGGCACGGGCGTAGCGGAGCAGGAAGGGGCGCCAGCTCATGGCGACGACCCTGTCCTCTGCGCCCAGCTCGGACCAGAACCCCTCCCAGGGCTCGGGGTAGAGGGTCTCCAGCTCGAAGACGACACCGTCGGCGGAGACGAAGGGCGGGCGCGAGTACTGATCGTCTGGGTGCGGATCGACGACCTCGGGATCCTCCGTCGCGGTGGCCGCGGCCAGGTACTGGCCCACGGTCAGCAGCGCGACCCGCGCGACGTCGAGATCGACCGTGCGGACTTCGACGCCGCGGAGTTGGCCGAGCAGCGCCGCGAGGATTCCCTGCATCGCGACCGTGGCACCGGCGGCGGTGGCGAGATCGACACCCAGGCGGCGAGGCCCGCCGGTGGCTCGGCCGTGCACTGCCATGAGACCGCACCGGGCCTGCGCCAGCGTCTCGGTGAATGGGCCGGGCACGAGGCCGCCCCACCCCGAGAGCCGGCACTCCACCTTCAACCCTGCGCCCTGTACGTGGACCTCGACCTGGTCTGGGTGCCCGGTCGACACGCCGGATGGCTCCGCACCCCACCGGCCCAGGTGCGAGGCGAGAAGATGCTCGGCCCGCAGCAGTCCACCGGATCTCCCGCCACCCGCCAGCGCGAAGGTCAAGCCGGCAAGTGCGGGCTCTGGTCCGAGCGCGGCCGGCACAGCGCTCCCCACATCGATTTCGTCGGTTCTCATCCAGCTCCCCCGATCGCTTCCGATCCGCACCCGCGTGGTGCGGGTCAAGCCAAGCGCTACAGCTAAGCTCTAGTCAAGAGCTATAGGAGTTGTGCTGGGGCGGACCTGTCGGCGGCACAGCTGGACACGTCTACTAGATGCTGACTACAGTCAGCTGTGATCAACAGTCGAAACGTCGGCGCCACCTGAGGAGCGATGCGATGTCCCGATCGGCCCCGGACTCCCCACCCGGCTCCGTCGTCCTGGCCGCTGTGCTCACCGCGGCCATGGCGCTTCCGATGTTGGTGCTGTACTCGATCGGAACCCTCGCCCCGCTGATCGTCGCGGACCTGGGGATCGGCCGGTCCGAGCTCGGGTCACTGACCGCGGTCTGCTTCGGGGTCGCCGCAGTTCTCTCGGTCGGGGCAGGGCAGGTCGTCGACCGCATCGGTAACCGCGCCGCAGCCGCGACGCTCTTCGCGGTGGTCGCCGCCGTGTTCTCGGTCCTGTCCATCAGTGCGGGGTTCACCGTGCTCTTCGCGGCGGTCGCCGCGTGTGGTGTCGCGCAGGCGCTCGCCAACCCGGCCACCAACAAGATCATCGCTCAGCACGTGTCTCCGGCCCGCCGAGCCCGCATGGTCGGTGTCAAGCAGTCGGGTGTTCAGGTTGCGGCCCTGGTTGCCGTGGTCCTGCTCGTCGTTGCCGACATGGGCACGGGGTGGCGCGCCGCCCTCGCAGCGGTGGTTCCGGTCGCGATCGCGGCGGGGGTCGCCGCCCTCTTCCTCGTGCCGAGGCAAGCCGTCGCGCGCCGCCCCTTCACGCTGCCACCGAAACCCGGGCGACCACTGGCATGGCTGATGGCCTACCAGCTGTGCCTGGGCGTCGGCCTGTCCGCCGTCGCGACGTTCGTCCCGCTCTTCGCCCACGAGGAGCTCGGCACGAGCGAGCTGATCGGGGCACTGCTGCTGGCTGGATTTGCCGTCGCCGGGATCGCGGCCCGGATCGGGTGGACCTCACGGGCCGGGGGCCGAGCGGATCTGAGTGGCATGCTGCTCGGGCTGTCGTTCGGCGCCGCCGTGTTCGTCGGGCTGTTGGCCTCCGCCGCGCTGCTCGGCGCCGAGAGCACCGTCGCGCTGCCACTGACCTGGGCGGCGGCGATCGGCATCGGCGCGACGGCCGTCGCCGCGAACGCGGTGTCGATGTTGGCGGTCGTGCGGGACACGGACCTGGGCCCGGTCGCACCGTCATCTGCGCTGGTCTCGGCGGCGTTCTTTGGCGGCTTCGCGGTCGGGGCCCCCGCGATCGGCGCCATCGCCGACACCGGCGGCGGGTTCACCGGCGGCTGGCTCGTCGTGGCCGGCGTCCTCACGGTGGGCGGATCGTGCGCGACCGGCCTGCGCCGGGCCCGGCGGCGTGTCGTCACCACGGGCTGATCGCATCCCGGTTCAGAAGGTGTCCGCCGGCAGTCCGGCGTCGGTCACGAGAAGGGCGGCCAGGAGAAAAAAGTTGCCCCACACGCTCTCCACCTCCTGGGCATGAAGACCCGTGAGGCGGTAGCTGCCATGGAGCAGACCGGCCCGCGGGTCGGTCAGGTGTGCGCGGACCAGAACGGCAAGCAGGTTCTCGGCCAGGGCGCGGTGCCGCTCACCGTCGACGGGATCCTGCTCGGCGAGCCCGAGCAGGGCGTAGGCAGCGATGGCTGTGGCCCCGGTGTCGACGATCGACGGACGGACGGGCTGCGCACCCTGCGGCACGGCTTCCAGGAGGTCCGGAGCCGGTACCGGGAGGGCGGCGAAGTGACGGGCGAGGGCGCGGGCGTGGTCAAGGGCTCCGTCGCCCGGTGCGTCCCACCCGGCCGCGACCGCCGCGAGCAGTGCCCACGCCTGGCCGCGCGCCCAGACACCCGCGTTCCCGCACGGGCCGGCGGGGGGACCACCACCGCAGGTGACATGCGCGCGACCGCCGTCGGTCACCCCGCTCAGCAGCGTCTCGACATGACGCTGCGCAACTGCGCCCGCTCCGGGCACCGCGCCGTCCATACGGTGCAGCAAACGCGACACGGCGAATCCGGCGTCGATCATCGCTTCGTGGAGCCCCGCTGCGCCCCGTCCCAGCGCGGCACCGTCGGGAACGATCCCCCGCGCCGCGTCGAACGTGCCGACCACGCGGGCCGTGACGTCGCGCGCACGCTCCCACACGCGCACATCCATGAGCGGTGGCGCGGCAGCCGACCCGAGCCAGAAGATCGTCGCTCGGGCCGAGGTGTCCTCGTCGGCACTCCTGGCCAACCACTCGGTGCAGGCACGGGCCGCCGACGCCCGCCGGTCGTCGCGAACCCGCGCGGACAGCCACAGCGACGCCGCCCAGCACCCCGCACTCCAGGAGCCACGCCGGCTCAACAACCAGTCCTCGCCCACCGCGCGGGCCACCGGGAACCGGTCACCGCTCGCACGGTGGAGCCGTTCCACGTGCTCGACGAGGTGACTCACCGCGCACGACCGTTCGTCCGGCCGCAACCGCCCGCGCGCACCTGCATCGTCGAGTTCCATCCGTCGTCCTCCGATCGAGCAGCCTGCTGACTACAGTCAGACTATAAAGTGTGCAACGAGGCGTTCGGACTCGGCGGGCGGGAGCACATGGACAGGGACATCGATGTCGTCGTGATCGGCGCAGGGCCGACCGGACTGGCCACCGCACTGGGACTGACCCGACGAGGCGTTGCCACACTCGTCGTGGAGCGGCAGCGGGAGCCGTCGACGCTCCCCCGTGCCCGGGCCCTGAACGGCCGCACGATGGAGGTTCTGCGCCGGCTCGGTGTCGCCAACGCGATCAGCGCCCGAGCAACGCTTCCACAACCCGGCTCGTCCATCCCCTTCACCTTCGCCGAGACGCTGGCCACGGCCGGGGCTCCGCGTGAGCTGTCACCCTCGTCGAACGGCCGACGGGATTACGGTCCGGCCCCGGCGGTCCTGTGCCCGCAGGCCGTCGTCGAGGAGATCCTGCGGGCAGAGCTACCGGACGGAGTCCTGCACCCGGGGGTCCGCGCCGTGCCGTCGGCCGAGGTGGACGACCAGGTGCTCGTCCAGCTCGACGGTGAGGGCGGGCGCCGGATGGTACGCGCGCGCTACGTGGTGGCGGCCGACGGCGCGAACAGCGCCACCCGTGCGGCGCTCGGAGCAGAGATGCGCGACGTGCGCGGATCGGCGTCCAGCCTGCTCGTGCACTTCCGGGCCGATCTGTCGCCGTGGACCGGCCCCCAACCGAGCAACATCTACTTCCTCGGAGGCGTCGATGGGCGATGCTTCCTGCAACCCGGGGCAGGTCCGCACGAATGGGTGCTCAACCGCATCATCGAGCTCGGGGCGGAGCCACCCGCGAACGAGTTGTGCATCGAGTCGGCGACCCGCATCGTTCACCATGCGGTAGGCGCCGAACCCGGCGTAGAGGTCGTGGCGCAGTCGCACTGGCGGTTGCGGTCAGGGGTGGCCGAGCGGTTCGTCGTCGGGCGGGTCGCCCTCGCGGGGGACGCCGCCCACGTGGTGTCCCCATTCAGCGGATCGGGCCTCAACCTTGGCATCCAGGACGCTGACAACGTGGCCTGGAAGATCGCAGCCGTGCTCGCGGGTCACGCCGGGACGAGCCTGCTCGACAGCTACGAGCCGGAGCGCCGGCCGGCGGCGCAGCTCACCGTCGACGAGGACCGCCGAAGCCTGCGCGCCGCGGTGGAGAGCGGCCCCACGTGGCGGGCGTGGGCCGAGATCGTCGGGGCCCGCCTGGCCAAGGCGGGCCTCGAGTACGGGATTCGGTATCTGTCCGGAGCCGTGGAGCACACACTCGGCGCTGCCTCTCCGCCGCTGCTCGGCTCCTACGCCGAGTATCGGCCCGCCGCAGCACCGGGCGACCGGGCGCCCCACGTCTGGCTGCCGGACGACCCCGAGAGGTCGATCCTGGACCTGTTCGGCAACGGTCACGTGATGCTGACCGCCGACCCGAGCTGGGTGGCGCCCGTGGAGGAGGCTGCCGGTGCGTGCCGAACCCCGGTACGCACCGTCGTACTAGCCCCGGGAGCGCAGTGGCTGGCCACTTATGGCATCTCCACCACGGGCGCGGTGCTCGTCCGTCCGGACGGCTACGTGGCCTGGCGGGCGGAAACCGGGATCGATCCTGCGCGGCGGGGGGCGCTGCTGAAGTCGATCCTCGGTAGCTGCCTGTTCCTGCACCGTTCGGACGAGCACCAGGCTTCGATACTCAGTTAGGGCCGCCTTACTGACCGGAGGATGGCGTGAACGACACCAACACGATGGACGACATTCCCGACCGGGTCGAGGTACTCGTCGTCGGCGGCGGGCCGACCGGACTCGCCACGGCAGTAGCCCTCGCCGGTCACGACGTGGAGGTGCTCGTCGCGGAGGCCCGCACGGTACCGCCGCTCCTCCCGCGTTCCAGATCGCTCGACATCCGGACGATGGAGGTGCTGCGCAGGCACGGGGTGGCCGACGACATCCTGGCGGCAGTGGGCGAGGCGCGCCGCACCGGCGCGGCGTTCGCGTTCGCCCCCTGCCTGGCCGCCCTCGGCCGCCGGGATCGGCTCGCCCAGGGTTGGTTCGCCGCACCAAGGCACAGCCCGGTGACGGGCGTGGTCTGTCCGCAGGACGTCGTCGAGCAGGTTCTGCGCTGGCACGCGCCGGTCGGCGCGCTGCGTCAGGGGGCACACCTCGTCGGGCTCGAGCAGCATCGAGACGGCGTCGACGTACACCTGCAGCTGCACGAGGGCGGGCACCGGACGGTCCGCGCCGGCTTCGTGGTGGGAGCCGACGGGGCGGAGAGCCGGGTACGCCGCCTGCTCGCTCCAGAGGCGGGCAGCGCCAGCCCGGCAGCCTGGATGGTGTCGCTACTCGTCGAGGCCGACCTCAGCGGGTGCGTCGGAGCGCACGTGTGCAACGCCTACTTCCTGGAACCCACTGACGGGCCGCGCGCCATCCTGCACCCCACACTGGACCACACCCGCTGGGTCCTGAACCTGCTGTACCCGGCATCGCGCGGATTCGGTTCGGCGCCGGAAAACGTCGATTACCAGGACATACGGGCGGTGCTGGGCACGAATACGCAGGGGCTG
The DNA here is from genome assembly GCA_050701075.1 of Pseudonocardia sp. Taxonomy (GTDB): domain Bacteria; phylum Actinomycetota; class Actinomycetes; order Mycobacteriales; family Pseudonocardiaceae; genus Pseudonocardia. The sequence goes on from JBOHEP010000105.1 coordinate 22,067, forward strand.
CGGATCCTCGAGCGGCAGGCAACCGCCGTCCGTCCCCACGTGGAGGATCGCTGGCTGTACGGCCGCGTCCTGCTCGCAGGTGACGCCGTGCATCAGTTGTCACCGCTCAGCGGGGCGGGGATGAACCTGGGCATCGGAGACGCGGACAACCTGGCCTGGAAGCTCGCGGCGGTTCTGCACGACGGGGCGAACACTGCGCTGCTCCGTACCTACGAGGCTGAACGGCGGACCGTCGCGCGGCGGTTCCTGCTGGAGGACCTAGTCAACGTCGACTGTGCGCTGACCGACACGGGCTGGCACGGTTGGCGGGAACGGCATGCCGACCGGATGTCCAAGGACGGACTGGTGCTGGGGGCCGGTTACGACAACGGCGCGTTCGTGTCCGAGCGCTCCACCTCGCCGGATCAGAACAGCTACCGCGAATACCGACCGGACGCCGCACCTGGTCACCGAGCGCCGCACGTGGAGATCCGCTGCGGCGCCCAGGTCCGTTCCCTGCTCGACGAGTTCGGGCCCGAGGCGGTACTGCTCAGTGCGGATCCCGCGTGGGGCGGCGCCGCGGTCGCGGCATCGCAACGGTGCGGAGTGCCGCTGCGGTTCCGTGTGGTGCCGCGCGGATCCGACGGCCCCACTGATCCGACGCCGCCGGCATGGCGACAGCTCTACGGGGTCGGGTCCCGCGGCGCAGTGCTCATCCGTCCAGACGGTTACGTAGCGTGGCGTCATCGAGGGCCCGACGACGGCGATCCCAGCCCCGACAACGCAGCCCGCGCACATCTCCTGGCCGATGCGGTCCGGTGGTGCTGGTCGCTGGACAGCCGCGCCGCTCCGTGACTCGATAGGAGTGTCGCTCTAGCGCCTCGCTGTAGGCGACGCTCCGGTGCAGTAGTCTCGTATCCCCACCACAACATGTGCGGGCGACGCGCACCACCCTCCGCCGGGGCACGCCGACCTCCGCGCCGAGGAGCACCGATGGTCGCGAGAAGCACTGCCCCCAGGGGACGGACCACCGCGAGCGAGAAGATTCTGGATGCCGCTGCGGCGTTGTTCATCACTCACGGTTACGCGGCGACCACGATCGAGCAGATCGCTTCCGAGGCCGGGGTAGCGGTGCCGACCGTCTACTTCAGCTTCCGCAACAAGATGAACATTCTCCGCTCCCTCTGCGACCGGCTGCTCACTCCGGATGCGGAGCCACTCGCCGACCACCGCGCCGCTCTGGAGCGGGCGCTCGCCGAGCCGGACCCGTCGGAGCAGTTGGCCGAGCACGTCCGGGCGGCCACACTCCGCAACGGACGGACCGGACAGCTCGGTGCCATGCTGCGCCGCGCCGTCGACGTCGACGCCGCGGCCGCCGAACTGTGGCGGGCCGACCTCGCTCAGCGCAGGGAAACGCATCGTCGGTTGGTGTCCAGCCTGCGAGCCCGAGGAGCACTGGCGAAAGGGGTGCGGCCGCAGCGCGCGGTCGACACGCTCACCGCGCTGCTCGGGCCGGACCTGTACTGCGTCCTGGTGATCGACCGCAGCTGGTCGATGCGCGAGTGGCAGCGCTGGACCACCGGGACGCTCCACCACGACCTGTTCGCGGGTACGCCATCGAGAGAATGAGACCCGTGACCCGCCACAACCTTGACGCTTAGGTGAGCCTAACTCTAGTGTTCGGCTCTAGAGAGCCGGGCGCAAGAGCGCGGCTGAGTCGGAGGTTGAGAGACGATGCCCGCACCGGACGGACGACCGCGAGCGTCGGACAGACCCGTTGTCCGCCTCGCAACCACCGGGACACCGGTCGTCCTCGTCCACGGTTCCTTCGGTGACAGCGGCGTCTTCGCCGAGGTGGCCGGCCTGCTCCGCGACACCTGTCCGGTCGTCGCGGTCGAGCGCCGCGGGCACGGCACTCGTGCCGCGACCGAACCCCACCTACCACCGGTGCGTCCCGACCGCGACGCCGACGACCTCGCCGACATGCTCGACCGGATGCGCCTGGGCCCCGCTCTCGTGGTCGGCGCCTCATCCGGGGGCACAGTCGCCCTGCACCTCGCCTCCCGACGTCCCGACCTGGTCCGGACCGTGCTGGTCCACGAACCTCCGCTGTTCGACCTGGTCAGCGGACGCCCCGAGATGGACGAGGACCTCGAGGTCGTTCGTGCGGGGCTGCGGGACGCCACCGCACTGATCGCGCAGAACCGCACCGAAGCGGGCACGCAGGTGTTCGTCGAACGGGTCCTTCTGGCACCGAACGGCTGGGCGGACACGGCGTCCGATGATCGCAGCCGCATGGCGCGCCACGCCACCGCCTGGTTGGCCCAGGTACGCGACCGGGACGCGGCACCCACGGTCGACGCTCGCTGGACCGCGCTGGCCACACCGGTGGTGCTGACCTACGGAACCAACTCCCCCGCCCTGTACGCGGCCATCGTCCATGAGCTCGGTTCCCGCCTGCCGAATTGCCAGGTCCGGCCGATTGCCGGCGCCGCCCACTTCCCGCACCTCACCGCCCCGGTCGTCTACGCCGCACTGGTCCGGGACGTGGCAGCCGCCGACACAGGGGAAAGCGGGCTCGGATGACGACAACCTTGCGATTCGACGACGTCGGGCTCTGCTTCGGTGAGCGCAATGTCATCGAGGGACTCACGCTCGAGGCCCACCCCGGCCGGACGGTCGCGGTGCTGGGCGACTCCGGCTCGGGAAAGACGTCTCTGCTGCGGATGGCGTGCGGACTGCAGCAGCCGACGAGCGGCCGGATCGATCGGGCCCCCGGACGCATCGGCTACTCCTTCCAGGAGCCGCGCCTATTGCCGTGGCTCTCCACCGTGGACAACGTTCTGCTCCCGGCAGGCCTGCCCGCCACGACCCGGGACCGCGAGCACGCACTGTCGCTTCTCGACGAGTTCGGACTGGACGGGACAACCCATCACCGGCCCGCCGAGCTATCCGGCGGCATGCGCCAGCGAGTGTCCCTGGCGCGAGCTCTGCTGGTCCGCCCGGCACTGCTGCTGGTCGACGAGGCGCTGGGCTCGGTCGAGCGGAGCGCGCGGCGACCCATGGCGCTCTCCACGCGCCGTCTGGCCGGCGACGCGGTGATGTTGTGGGTGACCCACGATCCCGAGGAGGCAGCCGCCATGGCTGATCACACCATCGAACTGCGCCCACCGGGCGGAAGCCCATGCGGCGGGCTCGCTCACACGTTCGGCGATGGGTCATGAGCCGCCGACGGTCCGCCATGGCGGGCCTCGCTGCGACGATACTGGCGCTGGTCGGATGCGCGCCGGCTGCCGACGCCGGCTCCATACGCATTGCCACCGTGAACAACGTGGTGGTGGAGGCACTGGTGACCGGGCTGAGGGCGGGCGCCGGGCTACCCGCAGGGACGACCGCCTCGTTCACCGAGTTGCCCGCTCCAGACGCACTGCGGGCGGCGTTGACCTCAGGGCAGGTCGACATGGCCTTCCTCCCCGTCACATCGGCGGCGAACCTGGCACGCCGGAATGTCGACGTCCGCTTGCTCGGCGTCGTCGACTACCCCTTGTTCACCGTCGTCGGGCCCGCTGACGCGGGCAGCGGCTGGGCCGGGTTGCGCGGCCGCACGATCACCACCGCCTTCCGCGGTGACGTCACGGACTTCGTCGTCCGGGCACTCGGTACGGCCGCTGGTCTCCAGCCGGAGCGCGACCTGCTGTTCGACTACCGGACGCAGCTGCCCGACGTGGCCGCCGACCTTGCAACCGGGAGGGCCGAGATCGGCGTGCTCCCCGACATCGCGGCCGCCCGGGTCGTCGCGTCGAGCGACGGGCGGCTGGCGCCGTTGGTCGACCTCGGGGCCGAGTGGCGGGCGGTCACCGGTCACGACCTCCCCTGGATGGCCGTCGTGGTCCGCGGCGAATTCGCCGTCGCCGCACCGCAGACGGTCCAAGCCCTGCAGCAACAACTCATCGGAGCGGCTACCGCCGTCCGAGACGACCCGGTCGCCGCCGCGTCACCGGTCGCGGCGGCGACCGACGACGATCCCGCACTGGTCGAATCGGTTCTGCGACAGGCAAGCCCGCAGTTCCGAACGGCGCGAGCCGCCCAGGGCGACCTGGCGGCGCTCTTCGACCGGATCATGTCCGACGCACCTGGCCTCATCGGTGGAGGCCTCCCCGATGATCGCTTCTACAACTGAGCGCGCCGCGGCGCTGCGCGGTCCGCTCCTGGGCGCGGTCGGAACCCTGGTCCTGGTCCTCGCGTGGACCGCGGTCGCGGCGGCCCAGCCGGAGGTCCTCGTCCCGTCCCCGGTCGAGACCGCAAGATCCCTGGCCGGGCTCGTCGCCCGTGGTGAACTTCTCGGCGAGCTCGCCATCACCATCGCGCGGGCGGCTGTCGGCGTCGCGATCGCCCTCACGCTGGGCATCGCCTGGGGCCTGGGCGCCGGGCTGCGCGCGGCCGTCGACGACCTGACCCGGCCGGCCCGGGTGCTCCTGCTCGGAATCCCGCCCGTGGTGCCGCTCGTACTGGCCACGATCTGGTTGGGCAGCGGTAGCGGGGTCGCCGTCCTGGTCGTCGTCGTGGTCACGCTACCGCCCGTGGCCGTGACCGTCCAGGAGTCCGCCCGCGAGCTGGACCGGGACCTCACCGAGATGGCCCGCGTTCACCAGGTGCCGCCATGGACCCGGCTACGGCACCTCGTGCTGCCCGGCACCGCGCCCGCGCTGCGCGCGGCCTGGTCGTTCGCGGCCGCCGCCGCGGTGCGCGTGACGATCGTGGTCGAGCTGCTCGCCGCTCCCGACGGCGTCGGTGCGGCGATAGCCGCGGCACGGGGCCGGCTCGACACCGCTGAGGTGTTCGCCTGGGCGCTGGTCGCCATCACCGCGGCCCTGCTCGTCGATCGACTGCCGGGAAGAGCCGGTCGACGGCACCGCATGCGGCGGGCTGGCAACGAGGCATTTACGTAGACGGTACAATTATTGACAAGACGAACTATCGCGGCGATGCTGAGAGCGTGTCGCAGACCCCCACCGAGTCGCCCACCCGGACACCCCTTGCCCGACTGGCCGGGGTCGTCGTCGATCGTCACCGGCTCGTTCTGCTGGTCGCGCTCACCCTGATCGCCCTCTGCGCCGTTCTGGGCGCCGACGTGGGCAGCAAGCTGTCGAGCGGGGGCTACACACCGGAGGACTCCGAGTCCGCGGCCGCGCAGCACCTGCTGTCTGACGAGCTGGGCAACGGCACCCCGAACCTGGTGCTGGTGGTCGGTTCCGTGAACTCTGTGGACGACACCGCACAGGCCGCACACGGGCGGGCACTGCACGACCGCGTGGCCACCTCGCCGGGGGTGGCCTGGGCGCACTCCTACTGGAGCACGAGCGAGCCCACCTTGAGGTCCACGGACGGTCGTTCCGCACTGGTCCTGGTGCGCCTCGACGGCGACGAGAACACCGCCCAGGAGGCAGCGACAGCCCTCGTCCCGCAGTGGCAGGCCGAGACCGGTGACAGCTTGGAGATCCGGCCGACCGGCGAGGCACAGGTCAACGCCGACGTCGTCGAGCAGAGCGAGCATGATCTCGTCCGCGCCGAGCTGCTCGGCGCCCCGCTCATCGTGCTCATCCTTCTCCTCGTCTTCGGGAGCCCGGTCGCGGCGCTGCTCCCGGTCGCCGTCGGAGCCGTCGCGGTCGTCCTGACCACGGCCCTGCTGGAGGTCATGGCCTCGGTGACCGACGTGTCCCAGTTCGCACTGAACATCACGACAGCACTTGGGTTCGGCCTTGCGGTCGACTACAGCCTGTTCACAATCACCCGCTACCGCGAGGAGCTGGACAACGGCCGATCCGAGCGAGATGCCCTGGTCCACGCCGTCGCCACGTCCGGCCGGACGGTCCTGTTCTCCGCCGTGACCGTCGCCGCGTCCCTGGCCGCCCTGCTCGTGTTCCCGCTATATTTCCTGCGGTCCCTGGCCTACGCCGCGATTCCGGTCGTCCTTATTGCCGGGCTCGCGAGCGTCACTGTGCTGCCAGCCCTGCTGTTCGCGCTGCGCCGGTGGGTCTTCCGGTTCAGCATTACCGGCCGTCACGGTGCGCGCCGGTCGGCGGGTCGGTCCGGGATGTGGAGCCGGTGGGCAGCGGCGGTGATGCGCAGGCCCCTTCTGACCGCCACCCCCGTTGTAGTCCTCTTGCTCGTGCTGGCCACGCCGTTCCTCGGAGCGAACTTCGGGCTCACCGACTACCGCGTCCTCCCCGTCGACGCACCCGCCCATCAGGCGACCGCGACGCTCGAGGAACAGTTCCCGGACGCCGCCCGACCGACCATCGAGATCGCTGTGGACACCGCAGCAGGCATCGACGTCGAGCAATACGCACGCTCGATGTCCGAACTGACGGATGTGGAAGCGGTCCTCGGGCCGGACGGCATCGCCGTCGACGGCACGACCGTGCCAGCCGCGATGACCACCCAGCGCACCACCGACACCATCAACTGGCTCACGGTCGCACTCGAGACTGACCGCTACAGCGACCAGGCACAACAGCTGGTCGAGGACATCCGCGCCCTCCCCGCCGGCGGAACCGCGCTGGTCGGTGGTGACAGCGCCGTCCTGGTGGACACCACCCAGACGGTCGTCGACGGCCTCGGCTGGGCCGCACTGATCATCGGCCTCACCACATCGGTGCTGCTGTTCCTGTTCACCGGCGGCATCCTCGTCCCGATCAAAGCCCTCGTGCTCAACCTGCTGAGTCTGACTGCAAGCTTCGGCGCCATGGTGTTCGTCTTCCAGGAGGGCAACCTCCAGTGGCTCGTCGGGGACTTCACAGCGACCGGTTACCTCGAAGTGACGATCCCGGTCCTCATGTTCTGCATCGCGTTCGGCCTCTCCATGGACTACGAGGTGTTCGTCCTATCCCGCATCCGGGAGGCCTACGACGCCACAGGCGACAATGCACAGGCCGTCGCCACAGGCCTCGAACGCACAGGCAGACTCGTCACCGCCGCAGCGCTCGTCATCGCTTGTGTACTCGGCGTGCTCGCCACGTCTGGGCTGTCGCTGCTCAAACTGCTCGGCGTCGGGTTGGCCCTTGCCGTCCTCGTCGACGCGGTCCTCATCCGCAGCGTCCTCGTCCCAGCATTCATGAAGCTGGCGGGCCGGGCCAACTGGTGGGCGCCGCCACCGCTGGCCAGGCTCTTCGCCCGGTTCGGCTTGCGCGACGACCCGGGAACGGCGACGGACGAGCGACAGACCACCGTCCTGACGGGTAGCCGGGCCGAGCCCTGAAGACCCGGTCATCGATCCGACTTCGAAGATCACATGAGCGCGAATGACTCACCGCCGCATGCAGCAGGCCGTACTCGCCCGGCTCGCCCGTCAGCCAGGTTAGCCTTCCGGTCATCGGGGGCCGCTCGGGCAGGCCACGACGGCCTGCGACCATGTGCTGGTGTGCGAGGCCCACGGTGCGGCGACCCGAGCTACCTCCGCGGCCAGCTGGCCAGTTCATGCCGCTGGCCTTGCATCTATCCGGCGGCCGCCCGCGTCAAGCACCTGGTCGACGCACAGGTCTTCCAGCCCGATCGGCGAGCGGCCACCCTTCGACCGGGCATGAGCGAGTGGACCGTTCCCGACGTGTGGACTGCTCGGTTGACCCGCCCGCCTCGACCGCCCCGACCCAGCAGCTCCCGCCCGACCACCGCCAGGCAAGAACCGGCGACCTACACAGCTACCGGGCGCTATCTCTACGAGCGGCTCGGCGACCAGCGGTTCCAGCAGCTGTGCAGCGCTCTGTCGGCCCACGTCTTTCCGGAGGCCACCTGCTTCCCCGTGGGGCAGTCCGACGGCGGACGCGACGGCCGCCGCCGGGTCCGCCCGGTGAGCGGCACATCCAGTCAGTTGATCTACCAGGTCAAGTCGACGACCCAGGAGGTCCGCAACCCGGTGACCTGGTTGGACGCCGCGGTCAAGGCGGGAGGATGTCCCGAGTCCCGTGGAACTTCGGTGGCGGCCCGGTGATCATCAGGCGGCGGTGACGGTGTCAGTATGGCCGGTGGCACCGACGGGTTCGGTGACCTTCGCCAGCGTGTCGCGCAGCTCTCGTAGGTGCATGTGGCCGTTGACGCGGCGGAACTGCTTGCCGGCCTCGACCATCCCGGCGGCGCACCAGCGCAGCGCCGTCGCGCCAGTTCTTGACGTTGCTGGCGTGGGTGCGGCAGATCGAGATCATGCTCTCGATCGTTATCTTGAGCCTCTGAGATGATCAAGTCTGCGAGCTGCGGCTTTGCATTGTGGACGGTGTCGGTGACGCAGCCGTTCAGGATGGCTGGGTGGGTCTCGAAACTCATAGTCTCGGCGTGTCGTGTCGGGGTTCGCGGGCGGTGATGGCGCGGCGCTCGC
>JBOHEP010000106.1:0-11224 GCA_050701075.1 Pseudonocardia sp.
AACGTGCTCGCCCAGGACATCGACTGGGGGGACATGACCCGAGGGGTGTTCTCGGCGGTCACCTACGCCACGGTGTTCGGCGCGCTGGCCGTGTGGCGGTTCGCCCGCAAGGACATCACGAGCTGACAACCGCATCCGTCGCGCCATCGGATACGGCGCCGCGGTCCGCTCGGACGGCCCGGTGATCCCACAACCCCGTCATGGAACCGAGGCAGCCGTGCTCCGGCCCTACATGGGCCGGTGGACAGGGTTCGACCCAGTCGACACCGTGATCGGCAACCACGACCGCATCGTAGGACGCGTCGACCAGTTCGCGTAGCTCGTCGCCGGGCAGCGTGGCGTCCAGGGCCACGGAGTTCCAACCGTAGCGGCCGATGTAGGCCATCACCGAGACCGCTTCGGGGTAGCGCTGCCGCAGCTCCGCAGCCTCCTCTGCGTCGCGCCCGCACTTGACGCCCACCCCGTCGCCGTCGAGGAAGGCGAAGATCTTGCCACCGACCTTGGCGACGAGATCGTCCTCCCACGGTTCGTCCGGCGTGGCTCCTGGCTTCGCCAGGCAGTACGCCACGATCTCGTCCTGGTTCATGACGGCCTGCGGTAGTGCTGCCTGGCCACCACCAGCAGCACCGCGGCGACGATCACGTAGGTGGCCCCGATCACCTGTTCGGCCGCACTCCAGCCGCGTTCCCCGCCGCGCTCCAGGAACTGGAACGGGGCGACGAAGAACGCCGTGACAAGCACCGCGGTGACAGCGGCCCACCCAACCGAGCGCAGCCGTACCGCGCACACGCCGGTGACAAGCACCGCGGGCACGATCCACACCCAGTGGTGCGACCATGAGGTGGGCGAGACCAGCAGCGCGAACCCGGCAACGGTCGTCAACGCCAACACCGGGCCTGCTCGTCGCACCACCGGGACGGCGATCATCAGCAGCCCGACGGTGACAACCAGCCACGCGATCGTCAGTTCGAGGCCGTCGAGCCCGGCTCGCGCGAGCACACCCTGCACGGATTCGTTGGTGTAGAACACCGATCCGCTGACCCCCGACGCCGGTCGGTCGAACCAGTACCGCACCGACGCCTCGGTGTCGACGGCGAACCCGAGCGCAGTGGCGGCGACGGCCGTACCCACCGTGACAGCAGTGGCCCGGAGGTCGCGTCGGAGCAGGAAGAACAGGACGAAGGCGGCCGGCGTCAGCTTGATCGCGGCGGCGACGCCCACCAGCAGGCCGCGCGGCCACCGCGGCGTCTCGACCAGGCAGTCGACGGCCACGAGCGCCATCAGCACGAGGTTGACCTGGCCGAACTTGAACGTCTCGAAAACCGGCTCGACCAGCACCGCCAGGGGCATGGCCGCCGACGCCACGGCCAGCGCACCGCCCCGCCCACCGGCGGGCCACACGCTGCGCATCACAACGTAGAGGGTGACCGCGAGGCTGGCCACCGACAGCGCGAACAACGCGATCCACGAAGCCGTCCACGGCAGCAGGACCAGCGGAGTGAGCACCATCGCCGCGAACGGTGGGTAGATGAACGGCAGCGCGAGTCCGCTGATCGTCGGAGGCAGGCTGCCGTACATGTCGCCGCCCGCCAGCCAGACCTGCACGCCGAGCCGGTAGACCTCGAGGTCGATGTGGTATCCGCGGGTGCGCGACAGTACCCAGGTGAGGACGAGTGCGAGCAGCGCCACGGTGACCGGGAGGACACGACGCAGCGACATCAGCCACCCACGTGCCGCGCCGAGGGGACCGGCGGCGGCCGGCGACGAGCTGGGGGCGGTCACTCCATCTCCTCGCTGGCGGTCGCCGGTACTTTCCCGGACACGGTATCTCCCGGGTGTGTCCCGATGCGCAGCGGGCGATCAGGGCGTGCCCGGAATGGTCGGCCGTTGCCCTGACCGTTCGGAAATGGCGATGGCAGCCGCTCAGTGCGCAGTACGATCACCGGTGGTCGGCACACGCCGGTTCCAGCGCAGCCGACATGCAGAGAGGTGCCGGTGTCCCCCTTCTCCACGACGACGTATCCGAACCTGATAATCCAGCAGAGCAGCACCCAGGCACGGCTGTTCCCCCAGTACGGCGGCGCGGACCCCCATTTCGATGTCATCATCGCCGGCTCGGGGATCGGCGGCGGCATCCTGGCCGACGACCTCGCCGACCGGTTCGCCTCCGCGGGCAGTGGCAGCCGCGTCCTCGTGCTGGAGGCGGGGTCGTACCTGTTTCCGACCCACGTCTTCAACGTCGGTCGGTTCGCGAACGCTGATGTCGCCAAGCTCTACGCGGTGCAGACCTTCACCCAGCCCGGCGGTGAGACCGACCGGCACTACATCCACGAGCGACCTCAGCTGAACTTCGGCGGCCGGTCCATCTTCTGGTCTGGGCTGATCCCCACGATCCAGCAGTGGGAGCTGGAGTTCTTTCCCCACGGCGTCCGCGACGGGATCGTGAGCCGGCTGGCCCAGGCGGGGCGGACGCTCAACGCCTCGGTCACCATGGGCCACAAGGCCCAGGCCATGGTGCAGGCCCTCACCAACAGCCCGCTCGCCCAGCATTTCGAGATCCGGGAGACTCCGCGCGCGCTGCACCAGCCCTATCTCACAGTGACAGGCGGCCCGGCCGGCGAGTACTGGACGGAGTCGACCGGAGTGTTCAACACCGCCGAGCTCCTCGTCAACCAGATCGGTCTCGCGTCCGGCGACCCGGCGGCCGATTCGACGCGCCGGCCCAGCCTCCTGCTGAACCACTACCTCGAGTCCGTCCTCCGCCGTGGTGACGGCCGCTACGAGCTTCAGGTGCAGGACACGATCGGCAACGCGACCCGGCAGTTCACCGCCGATACCGTCGTGCTGTCCGCCGGCGCACTGGAGAGCCCCAAGATCCTGCGCCGGTCACCGGTGTTCGACACGCTGCCCGCCGAGGTCCGGGGGCTCGTCGGGAAGGGTCTCACCGACCATCCGACCACTTCGTGGGTGGGAGGCCTCGTCACGCACATCGCCGGCGTCGCCATCCCGCGGGACAGCCACGCAAAGATCGTTCTCTACTCGAAGGGTCACCGGGGCGCCGACGGTTCGATCAGCTATCCGTTCAACGTCGAGATGAACATCAACCACGAGTACTGGCATCTCCGCGAGAACGACCCGACCAACCCCGCGGTCCCGGTCCGCATGGGCGACCAGTCCCTCATGGAGATCAAGTTCAGCTTCGGGAACTGCCTCGACGACGACAACGCGATCGTGTTCGACGACTCACCCTCGTCGCGATACCTCCCACAGATCCGCTTCAAGAACCTGAACTGGATGGACGACCTCGCCGCGAACCGCCTTCCGGCACTGGCCGGGTGGCACAAGAGCTTCGACGAGATCTTCGCGGTGCTCAACGACGTGACCCACCAGATCTTCTCCCAGTTCACCAACCACGCCCAGCCGACCAGACCGCTCGACGAATGCTGGTACGGAGCATGCGGCAAGGCGTTCGGCTACGGCACCGTCCACCACTGCGTCGGTACCCTCCGGATGCCGGCGAAGCCGCGCCTTGACGCGTCCGGATTCTCGGCCTCGGTCGTGGACGAGAACCTGCAGGTCCACGGCGAACCCGGGCTCTACATCTGCGACATGTCCGTGATGCCCTTCAGCTCCGCCGCAAACCCGGTCCGCACGCTGGCCGCGCTGGCCCTGCGGCTCTCCGAACACATCGCGACGGCCTGACTTCTGGGTGATCCGCGGGCGCCCCGTCAGCTGAGCCTCGACCATCCCCTCGCCCGGCCACTCCCGAATCCCGGTCATCGAATCCCCGCCGCGTCCATCCCCCGCAGCTCCTTCTTGAGGTCGGCGATCTCGTCACGCAGCCGGGCCGCCAACTCGAACTGCAGATCGCGCGCGGCGCCCAGCATCTGGTCGGACAGCTGCTGGACCAGGTCGGCCAGCTCGGCGCGCGGCATCGTCGACGTGTCGCGCCCGGCGATGACCCCAGAGCTCGCCCGCCCCGGCTCACCGGCGGCCCGCTTGCCCCGGGACTGGTTGCGCCCGGATCCGCCGACCGGGACGGCTCCGTTCTCGGAGTCTTCCGCCTCCCGGTACACCTGGTCGAGGATGTCGGCGATCTTCTTGCGCAACGGCTGCGGGTCGAGCCCGTGCTCGGTGTTGTAGGCGACCTGCTTGGCGCGGCGGCGATCGGTCTCGTCGATGGCGTGCCGCATCGAGTCGGTGATCTTGTCGGCGTACATGTGCACCTCGCCTGACACATTGCGCGCGGCGCGGCCGATGGTCTGGATCAGTGAGGTGCTCGATCGGAGGAAGCCCTCCTTGTCTGCATCGAGGATCGCGACCAGTGATACCTCAGGTAGATCGAGACCCTCGCGAAGCAGGTGGATGCCGACGAGGACGTCGTACTCACCCAGACGCAGCTGGCGCAGCAACTCGACCCGGCGCAGGGTGTCGACCTCGGAATGGAGGTAGCGCACCCGGATGCCCAGCTCGAGCAGGTAGTCGGTGAGGTCCTCGGCCATCTTCTTGGTGAGCGTGGTGACCAGCACCCGCTCCTCGCGCTCGGCGCGCTCGCGGATCTCGTGCACGAGGTCGTCGATCTGGCCCGTGGTGGGCTTGACGACGACCTGCGGGTCGACGAGCCCGGTGGGCCGGATGACCTGCTCGACGAACTCACCACCGGTGCGCTGCAGCTCGTACGACCCGGGAGTGGCCGACAGATAGACCGTCTGTCCGATGCGGTCGCTGAACTCCTCCCAGGTCAACGGCCGGTTGTCGACCGCGGACGGGAGTCGGAACCCGAACTCGACGAGGTTGCGCTTGCGCGACATGTCACCCTCGTACATGCCGCCGATCTGCGGCACTGTGACGTGTGACTCGTCGATGACCAGCAGGAAGTCCTCGGGGAAATAGTCGATCAGGGTGGCCGGCGCCGAGCCGGGGCCCCGGCCGTCGATGTGGCGCGAGTAGTTCTCGATGCCCGAGCAGAACCCGACCTGCCGGATCATCTCGACGTCGTACTGCGTGCGCATGCGCAGCCGCTGGGCCTCCAGCAGCTTGCCCTGGCGCTCCAGCTCGGCGAGGCGCCCCTCGAGCTCGGCTTCGATGTCGTGCACGGCCCGCTCCATGCGCTCCGGCCCTGCGACGTAGTGGGTGGCCGGGAAGATGCGCAGCTCGTCGACCTGGCGGACGACATCGCCGGTGAGCGGGTGCAGGTAGTACAGCGCCTCGATCTCGTCGCCGAAGAACTCGATGCGCAGCGCGAGCTCCTCGTAGGCAGGGATGATCTCGACGGTGTCGCCGCGCACCCGGAACGTGCCGCGGTTGAAGGCCATGTCGTTGCGGGTGTACTGCACGTCGACAAGGGCGCGCAGCAACCCATCGCGCTCGACCGAGCCGCCGACCTCGAGCTTGACCGAACGATCGAGGTAGGACTGCGGTGTGCCGAGCCCGTAGATGCACGACACCGACGCGACGACCACGACGTCGCGCCGGGACAGCAGGTTGTGGGTGGCCGAGTGGCGCAGCCGCTCGACGTCGGAGTTGATCGAGGAGTCCTTCTCGATGTAGGTGTCGGTCTGCGCGATGTAGGCCTCGGGCTGGTAGTAGTCGTAATACGAGACGAAGTACTCGACGGCGTTGTTCGGCAGCATCTCGCGCAGCTCGTTGGCCAGCTGCGCCGCCAGGGTCTTGTTGGGCGCCATCACCAGCGTGGGCCGTTGCAGCCTCTCGATCAGCCAGGCCGTGGTGGCCGACTTGCCCGTGCCGGTGGCACCGAGGAGCACCACATCCTGCTCGCCCGCGGTGATCCGCCGCTCCAGCTCGGCGATCGCCGAGGGCTGATCACCGGCCGGCTTGAACTCGCTGACCACGTCGAACCGGCCCCCGGTTCGGGGGATCTCTCCGACCGGCCGGAACTCCGAGTGCGCGACGGGGACGTCCTGCGCAGCCGCGCCGACGGAGCGCGCACCGGCACCGCGCGGAGCTTCTGCGGAGCGCGCACCGGCACTGCCGGGTACCTCAGTTGCGAATGCCACGAGAACCAGGGTACGAGCCACCACCGACAGAAAACGCGCAGCGTCGGCGCAGCGACATCGGTCTGACAGGATCCATGCGGTGCACCCCCCGAAGATCTCCACCTTCGACGTCGCGACCGGCGTCAGTATCGACAACAAGGGCTTCGAACGCGTCGTCGAGGAGTACCGGGTCGCCTCGTTCGGGCTGTACATGAGTCGGGCCGTGGTAGATCGACCGACCGCGAACTGGATGGAGTCCTGGTTGCTCCCCGGCCTCGGCCTGTGTGTCACCGACTGGTGGTGGAACCCCGGCCACGAGCGCGACCAGGACTTCTACCTCGACATCTGCGAGATCACGCGCGACGGCGACTGCTGGCGGCTGACCGATCACTACCTGGACATCGTGGTGCGGACCGGTAGCGACACGGCCGTGATCGACGTCGACGAGTTCGTCGAAGCGATCGCAGGCAACCTGCTGGACATCCGGAGCGCGCAAGCCGCGATGCACCGCACACATGCCGTGGTGAACGGGCTCGCGACGCACGGCCACAACCTGGACGCCTGGCTCGTCACGTTCGGGATCGAGCTGGACTGGCGCCGACGAACCTGACCGGCGTGTCGCCGATGGCCCCGCGGACAGCGCCCCTCGGGCCTCGCTCAGCAGGCGGGGTTGCGCCCGAACGGCCAGGTCGTCGGGAGGGGGCCGGCACATGTGGACTGCATTCCCGGAAGCTGGCTGATGTCCGGCAGAGCGGCCGGGTTCGTCGTACTCCGCTGGGGCTTCGTCGTCGTGGCGGGCGGTCGCGTTGTCGAGGACGGCGGAGTACTCGTCGACTCGGTCGGCTCGGTGGACGACGTCTCCGACGGTGTGGGCTCCGGCGTCGACGTTCGTTGTTGCTGATCGGTCCTGTCCGGTCCGCTCGGGACGGGCCTCGGGTCCGACTCGTCGGTGTCGGGCTCCGTGTCCGACCTGTTGCCGGCCAGCTTCTTGTCGTCGTCCGCCTCGTCGTCATCGGACTTGTTCGAGTCCGACTTGTTCGAGTCCGGTTTGACGTTCGCCTCGTCGTCATCGGACTTGTTCGAGTCCGACATGTCGGCGTCCGACTTGTTCGGGTCCGACGTGTTCGTGTCGAACTCGGACTCGGCCGTGGCCGGCGAGGAAAGAATGGGATCCGGAGTCCCTTCGACGATCGGCGGCGGAACGAATACCGGTGGGGACGCCACGAACACCGGGGCCCGGGCGGGTGCCGGGGCCTGGGTGCGCGCAGGAGCGGGGCGTTGCTGGGGCCGAGGGATCGGCCGGGGCTGCTCGGCCGCGACGGGCGCGGGCGCCTCCACGACGGGCGGCGGAGCCGGCGCCGGCGCAGCCAGCACCGCCGGTCGCTCGCTGGTGACCGGGGCGGGCGGCACCCAGACCTCCGCGGCTGTCACGTCGTCGGCGGGCGACGAGGCCTGCGCGAAGGCCGTGACGGTGCCGAGCGCACCGACTGTGAGCACAGCGGCAGCAGCGGCGGTGCTGGCCCGGTTCAGGGAGCCTGCCCGACGGATGACCGTGTCGACCGCCGGCATCGTGACGCCCGCCGACAGCGCGTCGTCCAGCCACCGAAACTCATCGGTCATTCGCTCGAATGTGTCACTCATTGCTTTCCCATCGCAGTACGTCAGCCAGCCGCTCTACCGGGGTGCTCTCCACATGAGTGCGCAGTACAGAAATGCTGGGGGAGCCGGTCGGCTGACTCATCGGTATCCACCATCCTCGGACAGGTCCGCTCCTGGCAACTCAAGTACACCGATCAGGACATCCGACGTATCCTCCACGACCACCCGTCGCGCCCGCGACAACCGGGTGTGAATCGTGCTCGGTGGCACCCGCTCCAATACGGCGATCTCACCCTGCGACAGGCCGGCCATGTGGAACAGCACCACACTGCGCCGCTCGGCGAGCGGCAGCTGGTGCAGGGCGGTGAGCAGAGCGGTGGCGCGCGGGTCCAGGCCCCGCGCCACCGGAGGTGTGGGCCGGCCCAAGCCGATCCGGGCGAGCTTCCGCCGCCAGCTGCGAATAGTGGTGCGCACCGCGACTCGACGCACCCAGGCCGTCGGGTCGGTCGAACGACCGATCACCGTCCAGTTGCGCCAGGCCCGCGAGTACGCGTCCTGGACGACGTCGTGGGCCTCGGTCGGATCAAGGGTGATGGCGTACAGCTGCGTGACGAGGCGTTGGTAGTTGGCCTCCAGATGAGCACCGAAGTCGATCCGCTGCTGCATCGGTGACGGAGCGGGTGCATCCTGCTCGACGTGGCTACCGGCGCCGTCGGCCCCGGCATCCGGGGTGGCCACTGGCTTCGACGCCAGATCGACGTCGGGCGGCGCATCGCCACCGGCACCATGATCGATCAGCGAACTCACCTTGCTCATCCCTCCCCCGATCGCCGGACATCCCGCCACACCGTGCGCCTGCACCGTGCCGCATGGCGCAGGATCAGGCCTGCCATTCCATCGCGGGGAAGCTGGGCTCCGTTACCGCAGCGCCAGCAGTGAGCCCACCGTCGCGTGGTCCGTCCCATCATTCAGACCAACGATGCACACCAGCCCGACGTTGCGGCCCATCTCTGAACACGTGCGAAAACCATGTCGAACCACGGCCCCGTGAACTCGACATATCGCGCCGCGTCCCGATCCCCCCCGTAGCGAGCCTCAGCAGCCCGCTTGATCGAAAGGTACTCCTCCCGGGCCGCCGCGTCTGTACGTAGCCAGTCACGAAACAGCAGCGCGTAGCGCCATCCGGGCGAACCGACTGCACGCACGTACAGGTGGACGATCCGGGCGGGGTCGGCGGACCCGTGGAGACGCTGTGGCCACGTGGCAGAGCCGGGAGGCTCGGGATCGTCGCCGGTGACATCGGGGCGGACCGGGAAGCCGGCGCCGGCGAGGGCGTCGAGCAGGGCGTCCGCCTCGGCCATCGAGTCGACGCCGAGCTGTAGGTCGATCACGTCTTTGGCCGGGAGGCCCGGGACAGCGGTGGATCCGATGTGCGCAACGCCCCGTCCACGCTCCCCCGCCGCAGCCGCCACGCGAGCAGCGAGCCGCGCCGCCTGCGCGGGCCACTCCGGGTGCGGCGCCACCAAGAGCGGCGCTCCGCCGCCCACCGGCCGACGCCGGCGGAGGTTGTCCTCGAAGGGCACAAGTCGATCACGCCACAGCACGTCGAGCTCTCGCGCGATCCGGCCCGGACCGCCGCTGTTGTCCAGCCAGACGTCAGCGGCAGCGCGCCGGGCATCGTCGCCCACCTGCGCGGCGATCCGGGAGCGCGCGTCATCCTCCGGTATCCCGCGGATACCTACCAACCGCCGCACCCGCTCCTCAGGATCGGCGTGCACCACGACGACCAGTGCAAACGCGGGAGCCATCCCGTTCTCGACGAGCAGCGGGACGTCCTGCACGACGATCGCATCCGCGGGCGCCGCGGCGATCAGCTCGGCGGAGCGGGCCCGCACCCGCGGATGCACGATGGCATTCAGACGTTGCCGGGCGATCGGATCGCCGAAGACGACCCCGGCGAGCCGCGCCCGGTCGAGCTCGCCGTCGGGCCCGAGCATCCTGTTCCCGAAGGTGGCCAGAACCACGGCGTGACCTTCGGTGCCGGCGGCGACCACCTCGCGGGCGAGCACGTCGGAGTCCACCAGAACCGCTCCGAGCTGCACCAGCCGCCGCGCCACCGTGGACTTTCCCGACCCGATCCCGCCGGTGAGCCCCACCCGTAGCACGCTGGGCACGCTATCCGACGACAGCGAGCTCCCGTGCGGACACCTCGGAGGTGGTCGTCGGCGCGGGCGGAGTGATCGTCGCCAGCGTCCGCAGCGCGAGGTCGAGCAGCACGTCCTCCGACGTGCGCCCGCCCGGCCGGGGCGCCCGGGCCGGAAGCACCAGGGTGAGCGTCGCGGGCCCGTTGACGGCGGTCAGCAACGACTCGCCCGGGCGCTGGACGAGCACCGCGGGCGCGCTGCCGATCGGCAGCTGCCGCCGAACACCGTCCTCGACATCGGCGTTGATCATCCAGTGCTCCGCGGCGGCCTGCTCGTCGACGTACAACCCGGCGTTGAGATCGAGCAGGGTCTTCCCCCTCACCGGTCCGCTCGCCGTGCCGGTGTAATGACAGACCAGCCGCTCAGAGCGCCCGACGGACGGTGCAGGCACATCGACCGTGCCGCGAACGGCGACGGAGTCCAGCGGCAGGCCCAGGAGCGCGCCGAGATCCGACGCAGCCAGTACCCGCTCGCAGTCGTTGGGGATTCCCGGATCGTCCACCATCGGTCCGTTCGCACCGGGCTCGGCGGTGGACGCCGCAAAGGTGGGCACGGGCAGGGACTCCGGTCCGTCGGATGTCGTCGCACAGGCACCCAGCCACCCGGCCAGCACAACCGCTGCCACCGCTGTCGCGGCCGTCCGCAGGCCCCCCCACCACACCGCACCACGGTAGGGCGCGGAGGCCGTCGACGCACTGCTACACGACGCAATCGTGACCTGGGTTGCCCCATCCGTACCAGCTCGGTTGCGCTGGAAAAGCCAGACCCCGGTGACCATGGTCACCGGGGCCCGGTCGATCAGCTGTGGATCAGTGTATGGCTAGTCTCACGCGCCGCCGGACAGCCTCTCCCGAAGCGCCGCCAACTGCTCGTCGCTCGCGAGCGAGCCACCGGTCTCGACCGGCGGGGCCGCCCCTTCGGACGAGTAGTTGGTGGCGGCACCCTCGGGGCCGGCCTCCGCCTCGGCCTCAGCGGCCTTCTTGATCTGCGTGATGTGCTGCTCGAAGCGAGCGTGCGCCTCGGCGTACTCCTTCTCCCACGTCTCGCGCTGGGCCTCGAAGCCCTCCTGCCAGTCACCGGTCTCGACATCGAAGCCCTCGGGGTAGATGTAGTTGCCCTCGGGGTCGTACTCGGCGGCCATGCCGTAGCGGGTGGGGTCGAACTCGGTCTCGGCCGTCATGCCCTCGTTGGCCTGCTTGAGCGAGAGCGAGATGCGGCGCCGATCGAGATCGATGTCGATGACCTTGACCATGGCATCGTCGCCGACCTGCACGACCTGCTCGGGAATCTCCACATGACGCTCGGCCAGCTCGGAGATGTGCACCAAGCCCTCGATGCCCTCCTCGACGCGCACGAACGCGCCGAACGGGACCAGCTTGGTGACCTTGCCCGGGACGATCTGACCGATCGCGTGGGTGCGGGCGT
>JBOHEP010000107.1:0-1639 GCA_050701075.1 Pseudonocardia sp.
ACACACCGGTGAGCGCTGTCGCACACGACTCGGCGATGGCAGGATGAATCAGCAACGAGGCTCCGGTGGCAACGAGAAGTCTGTGGAAGGACCACTCGTCCTACCGGGGCCTCGTTCGCCCACCGAAACTACACGCCGAAGATCACCGATCTTGTTCTGAGGGGTCGGGCAACGTCACAAAACGATCTTGGAACGACCCTGCCGCGCCGCCCTCACCGGCAACCCCTGGCAACCACCCATCCCCACCCCAACCTAGCCGCACCCCACCCACCCACCCACCCACTCACCGCCGACCAGCACAACTACGGCGGAACCCCAGCATGAACCACCCCGGGTTCGGTAGAGACTCGTTGTTGGGCTCAGGCGACCAGGCTGATCAGGTCGCCCAGCTCGTACAGGGTTTCGAACTCCGCCGGTGGCCTGCCTCCGCAGGCTCCGTGCAATCGACGGTTGTTGTACCAATCCACCCATACCGCGGTGGCAACGTCGACTTCTTCTCTATTGTGCCATGGCCCGCGCGGTTTAATCAACTCGGTTTTGTACAAGCCTATCAGTGATTCCGCGAGAGCGTTGTCGAGGGCGTCGCCGACGGTGCCGATCGAGGCATCGACACCGGCATCGATCAAGTGCTGAGTGAACCGAAAGGACGTATACTGACTGCCGGCATCAGAATGGTGAACGAGCTTGCATTCCTCGTCTTGACCCCGGTAGTCTCTTACCCGAAGCCCCCTCTCGATCGTGTCCAGCACGAGGCCGGTCTCCTTGGACATACTCGTTTTCCAGCCGACGATTTTCCGGGAGAACACATCGATGGTGAACGCGGTGTACACCGTGCCAGCCCACGTCGCCACGTACGTGAAATCGGCCACCCACAACCGGTTCGGTGCGCCCGCAGTGAACCGGCGTTTCACCAGGTCCGCGGCACGCGCACCATCCGGATCGGACACGGTGGTGCGGATCTTCTTGCCCCGCACCGCGCCGACCAGGCCCAATGCGCGCATCAGCCGTTCCACCCGGCATCGGCCCACCACGATCCCCTCCCGGTTCAACGCCCACCACACCTTCTCCGCCCCGTACACTGAATAGTTCTCCTCATGCACCCGAATAATATCTTTCTTGAGTTGTTCATCACGCAGTGCGCGCGCCGACGGCGGCCGGACGATGGCGGCGTAATACGTGGACGGAGCGATCCGCATACCGAAATCAGTCAGCACGGCGCAGATCGGCTCGACTCCGAACCGTTTCTTATGCTCTGTGATGAACGCTACGAGCGCGGCAGTCGAGGGTCGAGCTCCCTCGCGAAGAAAGTCGCTGCTGCCTTCAGAATCTCATTCGCCCGCCGCAGCTCACGATTCTCCCGCCGCAGCTCACGAAGCGCTTCGACATCGGCAGAACTCGTCCCTGACCGGTGACCCGCATCGACCTCGGCCTGCCGCACCCACCGGCGTAACGACTCGGCCGACGCTCCGACCTTCCCCGCGACCGACACGATCGCCTCCCACTGCGAGCCATAATCCGACTGGCTCTCCAGCACCAGCGTCACCGCACGCTCACGCACCTCACGAGGGTGCCTCGAAGATCGGGCCATCTCTCCATCCTCCACTCAGGACAGAGCCTCCATCAGACCCGGGGTGGTTCA
>JBOHEP010000108.1:0-3243 GCA_050701075.1 Pseudonocardia sp.
CACCTCGCCCGCATCGACGCGGTCCAGGATCTCCCGAAAGCGACGCCGGGCCTCCGCCACGCCGATCCTCATGCGACCTCCTCATGTACATCCCACTGTACATGAGGAGCGGGCTTCCAGGCGCTCGCGGTCAGCGGTAGCGCAAGAATTCCGGCTGTTGCCCGTCAGATTCCTGTTGCAGCGCGGAGGGTGCGAGCCATGACCGGCGCCGAGCCGGGAGAGGGCTCAAGACCCGCCGAGCGCCTCCACACCGGTCACCCACACCACGGCCTCACCCTGCTCGTCCGACGCCGTCAGGTCGATCTCGGCCGTGATCGCCCAGTCCCGGTCACCGGCCGGGTCGTCGAGGACCTGCCGGACGAGCCACCGCTGCGCCTGCTCCTCGACGGTCAACATCGCCGGCCCGCGGGCGTCCGGGCCGGTGCCGATGTCGGCGTGCTCGGCGAAGTACGGCTCCAACGCCTCGCGCCACGCCTGCGCATTCCAGCCGGCATCACGGTCGAGCTCCCCGAGCAGGTCCCACCGTCGCAGCGCCGCGAGCTCCACCCGGCGGAACATCGCGTTGCGCACGAGCACCCGGAACGCCCGGGTGTTGCGGGTGACGCCGGCCGGCCCACGGTCGATCGGCGGGGGACCGAGATCGGAGCCGGCGGCACTGATATCAGCACCCGCCGCGAGCTTCTCCCACTCGTCGAGCAGGCTGGAGTCGACCTGGCGCACCAGCTCCCCCAACCATTCAACGACGTCGGTGAGCTCCTCGGTCTTCGCCTCGTCGGGCACGGTCTGGCGCAGCGCCCGGTAGGCGTCGGCGAGGTAGCGCAGCACCAGGCCCTCGGACCGGGCGAGCTGGTAGTGCCCGACGTACTCCACGAACGTCATCGCCCGGGAGAACATGTCCCGTGCGATCGACTTGGGTGCGAGGTTCGCATCCGCCACCCAGGGTGCCCCCCGCCGGTAGGTCTGCAGCGCTCCCTCGAGCAGCTCGGCCAGCGGCTTGGGCCAGGTGACGTCCTCGAGGAGCTGCATGCGCTCCTCGTACTCGATCCCCTCGGCCTTCATCGCCGCCACCGCCTCGCCGCGCGCCTTGTTCTGCTGGGCGTAGAGCACGGCCCGCGGGTCGTCCAGCGTCGCCTCGATGATCGACAGCACGTCCATCGGGTACTCGGGGGACTCGCGGTCGAGCAGGTCGAACGCGGCCAGCGCGAAGGGGGAAAGGGGTTGGTTGAGGGCGAAGTCGAGCTGGAGGTCGCCGACGAGCCGGACGGTGCGGCCCTCGGCGTCGGGCGCGTCGAGCTGTTCGACGACGCCGGCATCGCGCAACGCCCGGTAGATCGCGATCGCCCGCAAGATGTGCCGGCGCTGCGCCGGGCGCGGCTCGTGGTTGTCCTCCAGCAGGTGGCGCATCGCGGCGAACGCGTCGCCAGGGCGGCTGATGACGTTGAGCAGCATTGCATGGGTGACGACGAACTGGCTGGTCAACGGTTCGGGGTGGGCGGCCTGCAGCCGTTCGAAGCCCTTCTCCGACCAGCCGACGAACCCCTCCGGCGCCTGCCTGCGCACGATCCGCTTGCGTTTCTTGAGGTCGTCGCCGGCGCGGGCGAGCAGCCGCGCGTTCTCCACCTCGTGGTCGGGCGCCTCGGCCACGACGGTGCCGACGACGTCGTATCCGGCCCGCCCGGCCCGCCCGGCGATCTGGTGGAACTCCCGCGCCTTGAGCCCGCGCGTGCGGACCCCGTCGTACTTGGCGAGCGCGGTGAACAGCACCGTGCGGATCGGCACGTTGATCCCGACACCGAGGGTGTCGGTGCCGCAGATGACCTTCAGCAGGCCGGCTTGGGCGAGGGTCTCCACCAGCCGTCGGTAGCGCGGCAACATCCCGGCGTGATGCACCCCGATGCCGTGCCGGACCAGCCGCGACAACGTGCGCCCGAACCCGGCCGTGAACCGGAAGTTCCCCATCAGCGCGGCGATCGCGGCCTTGTCCTGCTTCGAGGTGACGTTGACGCTCATCAGCGCCTGCGCCCGCTCGACGGCGGAGGCCTGGGTGAAATGAACGACGTACACCGGGGCCTCGTGGGTCTGCAGAAGCTCGGCGATCGTCTCGTGCAGGGGGGTCGTCACGTAGCGGTAGAGCAACGGGACCGGGCGCTCGACCGAGGTGATCACCGCGGTGTCCCGGCCCGTGCGCCGGCTGAGATCTTCGCGGAAGAACGTGACGTCGCCGAGCGTGGCCGACATCAGCACGAACTGCGCATGCGGCAGCTCGACGATCGGCACCTGCCAGGCCCAGCCGCGGTCCCGGTCGGCATAGAAGTGGAACTCGTCCATGACGACGCTGCCCACGTCCGCCTGCCGGCCCGACCGCAGCGCGATGTTGGCCAGGATCTCCGCGGTGCAGCAGATGATCGGCGCGGTCTCGTTGACCGCCGCGTCACCGGTGAGCATGCCCACCTTGTCGGCGCCGAAGACGTCGATCAGCGCGAAGAACTTCTCGCTGACCAGGGCCTTGATCGGCGCGGTGTAGAACGCGCGTTGCCCACGTAGCAACGCCACCGCGTGCGCGCCGATTGCCACGAGCGATTTCCCCGAGCCGGTCGGGGTCGAGAGGATGACGTTGGCGCCGGTGACGATCTCCAGCAGCGCCTCCTCCTGCGCCGGGTACAGGGACAGCCCCTGTTCCTCGAAGGCCCAGTCGGTGAAGGCCTCGACGAGGGCATCAGGGTCATCAGGGCCGGGTGGCAGCCGGTCGGTGAGCGTCATGATGCCCTGATCGTCCTCCTTCGGGGCGCTGCGCCCGCCAAGCGCCCCCGAAGGCAACCGCCCGCACTGTACGCGCGTCGGGTACGTGCGGTCGGCGTCTGCGTTGTCACCCGTACCGGGTCCCCCGATACCGTGACGGAGTGAAGGTTCGGTCGGCCTCGGGTGCGATGCCCGATCTCGTCGAGCCCATGCAGCCGGGGAGCGGGGAGCTACCGACCGGGTCCGACTGGGCCGTGGAGTTCGCGTGGGAGGGCCTGCGCACCATCGCCTACGTCCGGCCGAACCGGATCAGGCTGCTCACCGCCACCGGTCGCGCCGTCACCGCCTCCTTCCCCGATCTCGACTCCCCGCTGAGTACGGCGGCACCACGGAACGGGTTCGTGCTCGACGGCACGATCGTCGCGCTCAACGAGAGTGGCTTCCCGCGGCGGCGGGCGTTGCAGAGCCGATCCGGCAACCTGCGTCCCTCCGACGCCCTGGTGC
>JBOHEP010000109.1:0-4978 GCA_050701075.1 Pseudonocardia sp.
TCGTTGATGGTGGCCGGGAGCGTGGCGAACGGCCCGTCCATGACGGTGACGGACTCGCCGACCTCGAAGTCGACCTCCACCGTGGACTTGCCGCCCGTGCTCGCGCCGGACTCCGACCTGCCACCCGCGGCGGCCTGCTTCGGCTCGACCTTCGGGAGCAGGAACTTGATGACCTCGTCGTGGGTGAGCGGCGAGGGCTTGGACGTGGCACCGACGAAGCCGGTGACGCCCGGGGTGTTGCGGACCGCGCCCCACGACTGGTCGTTGAGATCCATCCGGACCAGGATGTAGCCGGGCAGCACCTTGCGCTGCACCTGCTTGCGCTGGCCGTTCTTGATCTCGGTGACCTCCTCGGTGGGCACCTCGACCTGGAAGATGAAGTCCTCGACGTCGAGCGTCTGCACGCGAGTCTCGAGGTTGGTCTTCACCTTGTTCTCGTAGCCCGCGTAGGAGTGCACGACGTACCAGTCGCCGGGGGCGCGGCGCAGCGCCGCGCGCATCTCCTCGACCGGGCTCCTGCCCGCGCCCGTCGACGGGCCACCGGACTTGCCGGCCGTCGCCTTGGGCGCCTCGATGCGCGGCAACAGGAACTTGACCACGTCGTCGAGGGATAGCGGCGAGGGCTTGGAGGTGGCGCCCACAAAACCGGTGACTCCCGGGGTGTTGCGCACAGCGCCCCACGACTGGTCGTTGAGCTCCATCCGGACCAGGATGTAGCCGGGCAGCACCTTGCGCTGCACCTGCTTGCGCTGGCCGTTCTTGATCTCGGTGACCTCCTCGGTTGGCACCTCGACCTGGAAGATGTAGTCCTCGACGTCCAGGGTCTGCACCCGGGTCTCGAGGTTGGTCTTCACCTTGTTCTCGTAGCCGGCGTAGGAGTGCACGACATACCAGTCGCCAGGGGCGCGCCGTAGCGCCGCGCGAAGCTCCTCGGCGGGGTCGGCCTCGACCGACTCCAGATCGGGATCATCCTCGACCACCTCGTCGACGATGCCGTCCTCGGTCGGCGCCGCGATCGTCTCGACATCGTCGTCCGGATCGTCACCTGCGAAGTCCGGCGAATCCGCGTCCGACGACGCGGCGTCGGCGCCGTGGGCGGCCTCGGCATCGACGTCCTGAACCGAGCGGTGCGACTCCGGAGCCGCCTCATCCGTGACGGCATCGGTCGAGGTCGCCTCCAGGGCATCCTCGGTGTCGATGTCGGTCGGCCGCCGGCCGCCGTCTGAGGAACTCACGCGCGTCTCGCTTCCTATCGTCAAGGTAGTTCGCTCGTGGCGGTGTGCGCTCGCGACATCAGGTACCGAACAGGAACAGCACACCCTGCTGGAACACCCAGTCCAGTGCCGAAACCAGCGCGATCATGAACGACACGAAGATCAGTACAACGATCGTGTAGTTCACGAGCTGGCTGCGGGTGGGCCAGATGACCTTCCGCAGCTCGGCGACCACCTCGCGCAGGAACCGGATCAACCGACTCGGGAGCGACGCCCTTTCCGGACGGTTCTCCCGGACGGCCGTGGGCCGACCCTTGCCCTCCGGCGCCGGACGGGAACGCCGACTCCGACGGTCGGCGGCGGTGCTCGGGCGTTCCCGCCCGGCCTCACCCGCCTCGCGCTCCTCAGTCACGCCCGCATCCTCCAGCTCCCTCGGGGACCCGGTGTGCCGGATCCGCTACTTTGCGGTTCGCCGCTTCTCGGTTCGCCGCTTCGATTCATAGTGGCAGGGGTGACAGGACTTGAACCTGCAACCTGCGGTTTTGGAGACCGCTGCTCTGCCAGTTGAGCTACACCCCTAAACCAGCTCCGTCCCGGGTGTGGGCCCAGTACGGAGCGGGTGCATACCGACCTGCCGCGATGCACCCAGCGAACCGAGTGTACGACACCGGGGCGTGGACGCCGAACGCGCCCGATGGCGAGGGTGCGGTGGGTGGGAAGGGTGGGCGGAGAAACCCGGAGGCCTCGTGGGGGAGGATGTCGCCATGGCCAGCGCAACCTCCGCAACCGCCGTCCGCCACCGTGTCTCGGCCCGGGTCGGGGGCATCGTCGAGTCGGCCACGCTGGCCGTCGACGCGAAGGCCAAGGCGCTCAAAGCGGCGGGCCGCCAGGTCATCGGGTTCGGCGCAGGCGAGCCCGACTTCCCCACCCCGGCGCCGATCGTCGCGGCCGCCCAGGCTGCCTGCGCCGATCCGCGCAACCATCGCTACTCCCCCGCCGCCGGGCTGCCCGAGCTGCGCGAGGCGATCGCGACGAAGACCCGGCGCGACTCGGGCCTGGAGATCGCCGCGAACCGGGTGCTGGTCACCAACGGCGGCAAGCAGGCGGTCTACCAGGCGTTCGCCACCCTGCTCGACCCGGGCGACGAGGTGCTGCTACCCGCGCCCTACTGGACCACCTATCCCGAGGCGATCACGCTGGCCGGGGGCGTGCCGGTCGTCGTGCACTGCGGTCCGGAGACCGACTTCCTGCCCTCGGTCGAGCAGCTCGAGGCTGCCCGTACCGAGCGGACGAAGGTGCTCCTGTGGTGCTCGCCGTCCAACCCGACCGGCGCCGTCGCCTCTTGCGCACTCACCGAGGCCGTCGGTGGCTGGGCCGTCGACAACGACCTGTGGGTCATCACCGACGAGATCTACGAGCACCTGGTCTATGACGGCGCCGAGGCGGTGTCGATGCCGGTCGCGGTGCCCGAGCTCACCGACCGCGCCATCGTGCTCAACGGTGTGGCCAAGACCTACGCGATGACGGGATGGCGGGTCGGCTGGATGGCGGGCCCACCCGACGTCATCACGGCCGCGACCAACCTCCAGTCGCACCTGAGCTCGAACGTCTGCAACGTCGCCCAGCGCGCGGCGATCGAGGCCGTGTCCGGGCCGCTGGACGCGGTCGCGGAGATGCGGGCCGCCTTCGACCGGCGACGGCGCACCATCGTGGAGCTGCTCACCGCGGTCCCAGGCGTGCGGTGTCCGACACCCCGCGGCGCGTTCTACGTGTACCCGTCGGTGCAGGCCCTGCTCGGCCGCGAGATCCGCGGCACCCGCCCGCGGGACAGCATGGCGCTGGCAGCCCTGGTACTGGAACACGCCGAGGTGGCCGTGGTGCCGGGTGAGGCGTTCGGGACACCCGGGTTCTTTCGGCTGTCCTACGCCCTCGGAGACGAGGACCTGCGCACAGGTGTGGAACGAATGGGGGCACTGCTCGCCGAGGCCTGCTGAGCATCTGTCGGGTTCGGCCGGTCGCGCGGCACGATCAGGGCAGCAGAACCTCGGCGGTTGCGCGACCGAGCACCGTCTTGCCGTCGAACCGCGCGGTGATCGCCACCCGGGCGACCCGGACCCCGCCGTTCTCGACGACCTCGGAGATCTTTCCGGAGACTTCGACGCACGCGCCCTCGTCGTCGTCGGGAACCACGACGGGCCGGGTGAAGCGGGCCCCGTAGCTGCGCACCGCGGCCGGGTCGCCGACCCATGCGGTGATCACCCGCCCGGCGAGCGCCATCGTCAGCATCCCGTGCGCGATGACGCCGGGCAGGCCAACAGATCCGGCGACGCGGTCGTTCCAGTGGATCGGGTTGAAGTCGCCGGAGACACCCGCGTAGCGCACGAGGTCGGCGCGGGTGACCCACAGCGCCAGCGGCGGCAGCTCGTCGCCGGCGGCGATGGTGGTGAGATCGGTCATGACGGGGCGAGGCCGGTCACCGACGCCTGGGTGACCATGAGCGTGTTGGCCGTGACCACCGCTACCCCGTTCGAGTCCGCGACCTCGCATCGCAGGGTCAGCATGTGACTGCCTCCCCGGGTTCGCAGCTCGTCCACGTGCACCGTGGCGATCAGCTCGTCGCCACCGTGGATCGGCCGGTGCAGCGTGATGGTCTGATCACCGTGCACGGTTCGTGGGTAGTCCCAGCCGAACGCCGGGTCGCGGAGGAATGCCTCGATGAGCGGCATCGTGAACGTGACGGTGAACGTCGGCGGCGCCACGAGGTCGGGATGCCCGGCAGCGCGGGCAGCCTCGACGTCGTGACACACGAGAGCGCCCTCGCCGATGGCGAGGGCGAACTCACGGATCTTCTCGCGGCAGACCCGATACGGCCGCGCCGGCGGCAGGGCACGGCCGACGAAGGATGGGTCGGGCACGCTCAGCGGGTCTCGCGGTGCTCGCGGTGTGTGCCACAGTTGGGGCAGAACTTCTTGATCGCGAGCCGGTCGGGATCGTTGCGCCGGTTCTTCTTGGTGATGTAGTTGCGGTGCTTGCACTGTTCGCACGCCAGCGTGATCTTCGGCCGGACGTCGGTCGCCTTGCCCACGGGAGTGCCTCCTACTTGAATCTCACTTGATTGATCTCAGTTGTCGATCTCAAGGTCGGTTCGGTAGCGGTGGCCGGACTTGAACCGGCGACACAGCGATTATGAGCCGCTTGCTCTACCAACTGAGCTACACCGCTTCGCGAGGCCAGCCAGGACCGTCGCTGGAGCCCCTTTACGGAATCGAACCGTAGACCTTCTCCTTACCATGGAGACGCTCTGCCGACTGAGCTAAAGGGGCTGGCACGGCTGCCCGGGACGAGTCCCAGCGGCCGTCGACAATGCTACACAACCCCTCACCCATCCCGGCCCGCACCCCACCCCGGCGCCCCTACGACTCCCCGGCGTCCCCGGCTCCCCCGGCGCCCGACGACCGACCGGGCACCGAGGACCCGATCGGCTGATGGCTCTCGCGCATTACTTCTGAGTAACTATGCTCGGACGTCCGATCCGTACGAAGGGGGATGGCGATGACGCCGACGACCGGCACCACCTCGTGGAGCGGGCGCCCGGACCTGTCGGACATCGAGAACTTCTGGCCCGCGCCGATGCCCGCGCGAGCGACCGCGTTCGCCGCGTTGCGCGAGCGCGAACCGGTGCCCTTCTACGCCGAGCCCGACTTCGTCGTCCTGCCCCCCGGCCCCGGATACTGGGCGTTGACCCGCCTCGACGACGTCGTCGA
>JBOHEP010000110.1:0-2172 GCA_050701075.1 Pseudonocardia sp.
CTGCTTCGGCGAGTTCGTTGACCAGTCGGCTGGTCAGCACGTAGCGGATTCGGTAGCCGGCCTCGGCGCCGGCGATGCCCAGCCCGATGAGCAGGTGATTCTTTCCGGTCCCGGAGTCACCGATGAGACATCCCATGGGCTCAGATGTCAAGCAGGCTCTTGTGTTCCGTGGGGGTCTGCTGGGGTGCCGCGCAGTCTGCGGGGCCGTCCCTCCCAGGTCAAGGGCGCTTTCAGCGTCGCTGCGCGATGGCGCACGCGCCACCCTGGACCTGCGAGCCTCCACGGCCCCTACGGGCAGGATTGAGGGCAGGCCAGGGGCCTGCCCGCCACCACGCGCGGCACCCCAGCAGACCCCCACTGGTCTGGGCAGATGACGTCACCTCGGCGATATCCGAACCGCACCAGACATCACGCAACCTGCTGTTGATCTTTCTTGTAGTGGTGGCTCCAGGCGGTGTCTTCGTCGTAGCGGGTTCGGGTTTTCAGGCAGCCGTGCAGGATGCCGACCAGGCGGTTGCCCAGTTGGCGTAGTGCGGCGTGGTGGCCGGTGCCGCGGCCGCGGAGCTCGTCGTAGTAGGCCCGGGCACCCGCTGATGCGGTCAGCGCGCAAAACGCCTGCTGGTGGAGGGCGTCGGCGAGTCGGTCGTTGCACGCGTAGCGGGCCAGCACGACCTTCTTCTTACCCGAGGCGCGGGTGATCGGGGAGGTTCCGGCGTAGTTCTTGCGGGCCCGGGCGTCGTGGTAGCGGTGGGGGTCGTCGCCGAACTCACCGAGCACCCGGGCGCCGAGGATGTCACCGAGCCCGGGCTGGGAGCGGTAGATCTCAGCATCCGGGTGCCGACCAAAATGGGCCTCCACCTGCCCCTGCAAGGTCGCGATCTCGGTGTTCAGGACGGTGATCACCGCGACGATGGACCGGACGGTGACCGCATAGGCCCCGGCTAGGACCGCGGGCTGGCGCAGCGCCGGGGCCCGCAGCACCGTCTGGATGCACTCGGCCTTGCCCGCGACGTCGCGGCGGCGGGCCCGCGTGAGCGCCCCGACGATCCGGTTGCGCGACAACCCCGCCGCCGTCTGCGGGTCGCTCGCGACCGCCAGCAACTCCAGGGCATCGGTCGCGGTCAGCTCGTCGAAGGCCTCCAGCGCGGCGGGGAAGAACTCCCGTAACGTGCTGCGCAACCGCAACACGTGCCGGGTCCGGTCCCAGATCATGGACTGGTGCGCCCGGGCCACCACCTTGATCCCCTCGGCCAGCGCGGTGTCCCCGGCCACCGGACGTAGCTGGTGGGCGTCGGTGCGCACCATGTCGGCCAGCACGTGCGCGTCCCCGGCGTCGCTCTTGGCCCCCGACGTGGAGTGCCGCTCCCGGTAACGGGCCACCTGCATCGGGTTGACCGCGAACACCCGATACCCAACCGCGACCAACGCCGCCACCCACGGGCCGCGGTCGGTCTCGATCCCCACCAGCACCTGCCCCGCCCCAGCCTCATCATCAGGATCGGTGAACTCGCCAATCAACGCATGCAACCGGGCGATCCCCGCCACACCCTCGCCCAACCGAGCCTTACCCAGCCGGCGACCCGCCGCGTCCTGCACCTCCACATCGTGATGATCCTCAGCCCAGTCATCACCAACGAACAACACCATCGGCCCATCTCCCCCCACTCGACACCATGACCAGCAGCCAGCGGGAGATCACCAGCGACCTAATGGACAAGTGCTCACGCCACGGCGGGCACGACATCCCATCAGCGGTTCGATCACCCGACCACCAGCAGGGGCACGATCTCACCGTAGAACTCACACAACGTCCAGGCAGACGGAGTGCTCACCTGCTGACGGCTACCGACACCGAGCCTTCCCTACGAGGACCCGGTAGCCCCCATTAGGCTGATGCGTGGTGATTCGTGGCGCTGTCTACCGAGTGGATCTGGGTGACGCGAAGCGCGGCCACGAGCAGCGCGGCAGGCGCCTTGGTCTGGTGCTCAGCCCGAGTTCAATGCTATGGAATGTCGCCACGATCGTCCCCACCTCGACAACTGCGCAGCCCGCCGTCTTCCGCCCCTCAATGCAGATCAACGGACAGCAGACCAGGGTCCTCGTCGACCAAATCCGCAGCATTGACACGGACTACCTCATCGGTGACCCGGTGCACTACCTCGAACACGACGA
>JBOHEP010000111.1:0-10376 GCA_050701075.1 Pseudonocardia sp.
CTGCTGCGCCGGGCCGCGCAGACCCCGCGCGCCCCGGTGGGCACCCGGGGTGACCTGGCCACGGCGATCGAGCAGCTGCGCCGCCCGCCGCGCCGGCGCGGGCTGGCCGTCGTCATCTCCGACTTCCTCGGGGAGCCCGACTGGGAGCGCGCACTGCGGGCGCTCTCGGCCCGCCACGACCTGCTCGCCGTGGAGGTCCTCGATCCACGTGAGCTGGAGCTGCCCGACGTCGGCACCGTGGTGCTCGCCGACCCGGAGACCGGCCGGCAGCGTGAGGTGACCACTACACCGCTGCTGTGCCGGGAGTTCGCCGCGGCCGCGGCCGAGCACCGTGACCGGGTGGCCGCCACCCTGCGCCGCTGCGGCGCAGCGCATCTCGTGCTGCGCACCGACTCGGACTGGGTCGCCGACATCGTCAGGTTCGCGCTGGCCCGCAAGCGCGCCTGGTCCGGCGGTGGCCGGTGAGGAAGCGCAACGACGTCAGGTGCTCGGCCTCCGGCGGTGGCCGGTGACGTTCGTCTCGCCCTGGTGGCTGCTGCTGCTCATCGTCGTGGCCGCGCTCGTCGCCGGATACCTGGTGGTGTTGCGCCGCCGACGGCGGGACACGGTGCGGTTCACCAACCTCGCGCTGCTGGAGAAGATCGCCCCGAAGCGTCCCGGTTGGTACCGGCACATCCCCGCCGCCACGCTGATCACCGCACTCGGGGTGCTCAGCATCGCGCTGGCCGGGCCGATGGTCGAGGCCAAGGTGCCGCGCAACCGGGCCACCGTCGTCCTGGTCATCGACGTGTCGCTGTCCATGCAGGCCACCGACGTCGCACCGAGCCGGATCGCCGCCGCGCAGGCCGCGGCCAAGGCTTTCGCCGACCAGCTCACCCCCGGGGTGAACCTCGGGCTGGTGGCCTTCGCCGGCACCGCCGCCGTGCTCGTCTCGCCGACCGCCGAACGTGACGCCGTCAAACGGGCGGTGGACGGGCTACGGCTCTCGGAGTCGACCGCCACTGGGGAGGCGATCTTCGCGGCGATGCAGTCGATCGAGACGTTCTCCCTGTCCATTGCCGGGGCGTCCGCGGACGGTCCGCCGCCGGCCCGGGTCGTGCTGATGACCGACGGCAAGCAGACCGTGCCCGGCCCGGACCGGGAGAACGATCAACGGGGAGCCTTCACGGCGGCCCGGGCGGCCGGGGAGGCGAAGGTGCCGGTCTCCACCATCTCCTTCGGCACCGACTACGGCTCGATCGACCTCGAGGGTGACCGGGTGCCCGTGCCGGCCGACGACGAGTCGATGAAGGAGATCGCCCGGCTCTCCGGCGGCCAGTTCTTCGAGGCCGCCAGCGAGGACGAGCTGCGCCAGGTCTACGCCGAGCTCGGCGAGCAGATCGGTTACGAGGTCCGCCGGGTGGACACGACCAGGCCGTGGCTCGCCGGTGGTGTGCTGTTGCTCGCCGCCGGGGTGGGGAGCGGGTTGGTGCTGGGTCGTCGGTTGCCCTGATCGCCGCATGAATGCCTAGGCTGTCGGCGTGGGACGTAGCGTGCTGGTGACCGGGGGTAACCGGGGGATCGGGTTGGCGATCGCGAACATGTTCGCCGCGCAGGGCGACCAGGTGGCGGTCACCCACCGCGGTCCGGTCGATCACCTGCCCGGCGAGCTGCTCCCGGTGCGATGCGACGTCACCGACAGCGACGCCGTGGACGCCGCCTTCACAGAGGTCGAGGACAAGCACGGGTCGGTGCAGGTGCTGGTCTCGAACGCCGGTATCACCGACGACGGGTTGCTCATGCGGATGAGCGAGGAGTCCTTCACCCGGGTCGTCGACGCCAACCTCACCGCCGCCTACCGCGTCGCCAAGCGGGCCTCCCGCGGCATGCTCAAGGCCCGCGGCGGACGGATGATCTTCGTTTCGTCGGTGGTCGGGCTCACCGGGTCGGCCGGCCAGGTCAACTACGCCGCGTCCAAGTCCGGACTGGTCGGGCTGGCCAGATCGATCGCCCGCGAGCTCGGCTCCCGCGGGATCACCGCCAACGTCGTGGCTCCGGGGTTCGTCGACACCGACATGACCCGCGCGCTGCCCGACGCGCGGCGCGCGGAGATCCTCGGCCAGGTGCCGTTGGGACGCTACGGCGCGCCCGAGGAGATCGCCGCAGCCGTTGCCTGGCTCGGTTCCGACGCCGCCGGGTACGTCACCGGCGCGGTGATCCCGGTCGACGGCGGCCTGGGCATGGGTCACTGACGTCATGTCCGGCAGATCTGCGCCCGGCGCGGTCATCGAGCGGTGAGCACCGGGAAACTGCATCGACCAGAAGCCCCGATCACGGAAAGGCACCCATGGGACTGCTCGACGGAAAGCGCCTGCTCATCACCGGTGTGATCACCGACGCCTCGATCGCGTTCCACGTCGCCCGGGTGGCCCAGGAGCAGGGTGCGCAGGTCGTGCTCACCGGGTTCGGCCGGATGCGCCTGGTGGAACGGATCGCGCAGCGGCTCCCGCGGTCCGCGCCGGTCGTCGAGCTCGACGTCGCCGACCAGTCGCAGCTCGACAGCCTGGTCGAGCGCGTCTCGCCGCATCTGGGTGAGCGACCCGGGCTCGACGGCGTGCTGCACTCCATCGGCTTCGCGCCGGCGTCGTGCCTGGGTGAGGGCGCGTTCCTGAACGCGCCATGGGAGGACGTCGCGACGACCATCCAGGTGAGCGCGTACTCGTTCAAGTCGCTGTCGACCGCGTGCCTGCCGCTGCTCGGAGCGGGTGCGTCGATCGTCGGGATGGACTTCGACAACCGCCAGGCCTGGCCGGCCTATGACTGGATGGGTGTGGCCAAGTCCACTCTGGAGTCCGTCACCCGCTACCTGGCCCGTGACCTCGGGCCCAAGGGGATCCGGGTCAACCTCGTCGCCGCCGGGCCGGTGAGGACGATGGCCGCGAGGTCGATCCCGGGCTTCGGCGCGTTCGAGGACGCCTGGGACACCCGTGCCCCGCTGGGCTGGGACGTCACCGACCCGGAGCCCGTTGCGAAGACCTGCTGTGCGCTGCTGTCGGACTGGTTGCCTGCGACCACAGGCTCGATGGTGTGGGCGGACGGCGGGTTCCACGCGATCGGAGTCTGATGGTGCAGGTGGATGCGCTCCTGGTGCTGTCGTTCGGCGGCCCGGAGGGTCTCGCCGACATACGGCCGTTCCTGGAGAACGTGGTGCGCGGCCGCGGCGTCCCGGCCGAGCGCCTGGATGCCGTCGAGGAGCACTACCGGCACTTCGGCGGGGTGTCCCCGCTGAACGCCCGCAACCGCGAGCTCATCGCGGCGATCCGCGGACGCCTCGACCTTCCGGTGTACTTCGGCAACCGCAACTGGCACCCGTTCGTCGAGGACACCGTCGCCGAGATGGCCCGGGACGGCGTGGCGCGCGCGCTCGTGTTCGCCACCAGCGCCTACGGTGGCTACTCGGCCTGCCGCCAGTACCACGAGGACATCGCCCGGGCACGCACGGCAGTCGGACACGGCGCCCCGGAGCTGGTGAAGCTGCGACACTTCTTCGACCATCCGGCCTTCGTCACCGCGAACGCCGACGCCGTCCGGGCGGGGCTGGACACGCTGCCGGCCGAGCTGCGGGGCGGCGCCCGGCTCGTCTTCACCGCGCACTCCGTCTCGGTCGCGGCCGACGCCGCCGCCGGCCCGCCGGGCACGGGCGGGCACCTGTACTCCCGTCAGGTCGCCGGGACGGCCCGGTTGGTGGCCGCCGAGCTGGGGGTCGCCCGGCACGACGTCGTCTGGCAGTCCCGCTCCGGTCCGCCCCAGGTGCCGTGGCTCGCTCCGGACGTCGTCGACCACCTCGAGGCGCTGCACGCCGCCGGGGTGCCCGCCGTCGTGGTCGCGCCGGTCGGGTTCGTCTCCGACCATGTGGAGGTCGTCTGGGACCTGGACACGGAGGCCCGCACGCGTGCCGGGGAGCTCGGCATGGGCTTTGCGCGGGCGGCCACCGCCGGGCCCGACCCGCGGTTCGCCGGGATGGTCGTGGAGCTGGTCGCCGAACACGTCCACGGCCTCGCGCCACGGGCGCTCGGGGACGTGTGCGGCACCGGGTCCACGATCAACGGGGCACCCTGCGCGGTGGGCTGTTGTCTCCCGGCGAGTCGCGTGTCGCGATCAGCGTGACCCCGATCTCCCCGCTATGATGCTGATCTCACCGAACGCTGGGAGCGGGCCGATGTCCGACCGTCGAAGCACCGGGCCGGTCGGCGCAGAAGAGTTCGTGACATCGGATCCCGTCGCGTTCGCCCGCGCTGTCGACGAGCTCCCGGTCGGTGTGATCGTCCATCAGGGACCCGACCACATCGTGCTCGGCGCGAACCGGACCGCGAGGGCGTTCTGGGGTCACCGGCCCGGCATCCTCGGCCGCCCGCTGCGCGAGGTCGTTCCCGAGTTCGCCGGCCAGTACATCATCGAGCTGTTGGACCGGGTCTACGCCACGGGCGAGGCGTTCACCGTCACCGAGTGGCGGGTCGTCGTCGACGTGCCCGATGGCGGCGATGAGCGCATCGTGGACGGCCAGGTCACTCCGTTGCGTGAGGTGGACGGCCAGGTGTCCGGGATCGTTTGCCAGTTCGTCGATGCCACCGAGGAGGTACTGCGGCGGCGCGCTCTGGAGGACGACACCGCGGCGCTGCGAGAGCGGTGCGAGGCCGCCCAGAACGTCGTGCTCACCCTGCAACGCAGCCTGTTGCCGGGCTGGCTGCCCGTGCTGCCGGGATTCCGCATCGCGGCTCGATACCTGGTGGCGAGCGAGGAGCACAGTGCGGGTGGTGACTGGTTCGACGCGATCCCGCTGGCCGGGCGGGTGTGTGCGGTGGTCGGCGACGTCGTCGGCCACGGTGCCGATGCCTCGGCGGTGATGGGTCAGCTCCGCGCGGTCCTCACGGAGTTCCTGCTCGACGGCTTGGTCACCGAGTCATACGGCGACGAACTGCTCGGCGCGCTGGCCCGGTTGGACCGGTTCGCCACCAGAACCCCCCGGGCCCGCGGTACCACCGTCAGCCTCGCGCTGATCGATCCGAAGGACGGCTCCCTGGCCTATGTGTGCGCCGGGCACCCACCTCCTCTGGTGCTGTCCGCGGACGGCGCGACGCGGTTCCTGCCGGCGCCCGGCGGCGGACCGCTCGGCGTCGCGGGCCCCGCGCCGGTCGTCGGACGCGCGGCTCTGCAGCCCGGTGAGCTCCTGCTGTGCTTCTCCGACGGCTTGGTCGAAGGCCCCGGCGACGACCTGTCGATCGGTCTGGCGGAGCTCGCGAAGGTCGCGTCCGCGGCCCTGCTGTGCGGCCCCCCCTCGCTCCGGTCGGCCGATCCGGCCGACCGGGTGACCGAGCTGACCGTCGAGCGGATGACCCGGCAGGGCCACCAGGACGACGTCACGCTGCTGGTGGTGCGGCTGACCGGTCAGGACGCCGACGAGTTCCTTGCCGACCTCCCCGCCGAACCGGGTCAGCTGTCGATGCTGCGCGACAAGCTGGGGGCATGGCTCAACGAGGCCGGGGCGAGCGCGGTGGATATCGCAGCGATCGAGAGCGCGGTGCTGGAAGCTGTGACCAATGCCGTCGAGCATGCCTACGACGAGTCCGGCGGCCGGGTCCAGGTGGAGGGCCTGATCGACGGCAGCGGGCGGGCCTGCATGACCGTGATCGACCGGGGAGCCTGGCGCCCGGCCGACATCGAGCCGGGTAACCGCGGTCGGGGGCTCACGATGATGCGCGGCTGCATGGACTCGGTGGAGATCGAGAGCTCTGCGGTGGGCACCACGCTGCTGCTGGACCGCCAGCTGAGCCACCCCCCGGTGCTCGGTCGGGCGAGGCCCGGTCAGCACCCGACGAAGCCCGACCGGCCGTCCACCCTGACCATCGAGATCACCCGGTCCGACGAGCCGCGGGTCGCCATCGGTGGGCCGATCGACGTCAGCACGGTCGGCGATCTGCGCCGGCAGCTGTGGTCGGCCAACCGCGGCGGGGCGTTGCCGCTCACCATCGAGCTCGGTGGCGTGACGCACCTGGCGAGCGCTGGTATCCAGATGCTGTTCGAGCTCGTCGAGGAGATGACCGCAGACGGGCGCAAGCTGCGGTTCATCGCCCCACCGGGCTGTCCGGCGCGGTATGCGCTGTCGCTGAGCAACCTCGACCAGATCATCACCGTCACGGACGGGTAGCGGCCCGCTGTTCCTGCCTGGCCTGTCCGCCGCATCCGGACCGCAAACTTCTGCACCTTGCTGATGCAAAGTCGTCTACAATTGCAGGTGCATATGCGGCTCGCTCGGAGCCGCCACAGGACCGGACGGCGCCCAGCGCCCTGGAAGGTGGTTACGGCATGCATGATTCCGCTGATCGGTCGTCGGAGTCGTTGGCGTCGTCGGTAGGTATGGCGTCGCTCCAGTGGCGTAAGAGCGAGCACAGCAATCCCAACGGCGCGTGTGTGGAGCTCGCGGCGCTGCCCGGCGGGCGTGTCGCGATGCGCAACTCGCGGCACCCGGACGGGGTTGTGCTGATCCAGAGCGGTGCAGAGTTCCTGGGGTTCCTGCTCGGCGCCAAGGACGGCGAGTTCGACGACCTGACCGACAGCCGTCGCTCGAGTCCGCTATGAGACGGACCCCGTAGCGCAATGAGACGGACCCCGTAGCGCAGGGACGGTGGCGGGTCGGCGGCGCAAGCCCGGGTTGCCTGCCATACTGGTGGGCGAAACCCACGCCCGGGGATGTGATCATGACTGCTGGTCAGCACGGCGACCCGCTTGTGCAGGCCTCCGGCCAGGCTGGGAGCAGTCCTACCGTGTTGCGCATCCTGGTCGGGACCGAGCTGCGCAGGCTGCGCGAGGTCAGCGGACTCACCCGCGAGGCCGCCGCCGAGGTCATCCGTGGCTCCGAGGCCAAGATGAGCCGTCTCGAGTCGGGTCGGGTCGGGTTCAAGCGCCGCGACGTCGCCGACCTTCTCACCACCTACGGGGTCACCGAGGGATCGGCCCGCGAGGTGGTGCTGAACCTGGCCGAGCAGGCCAACGAGCCGGGCTGGTGGCACCGCTACAACGAGGTCATGCCGGGCTGGCTCGTGACCTATGTCGGCTTGGAGCAGGCGGCCACGATCATCCGCTGCTACGAGGCCCAGTTCATCCCTGGCCTGCTGCAGACCGAGGCCTACGCCTACACCGTCATCGAGCTGGGCCAGACCGCCCACTCCGACGGGGTCAAACAGCGTGTCGCGCTGCGGACGGACCGCCAGCGGTTGCTCGAAGCCCCGCAGCCTCCCGACTACTGGGCGGTGATCGACGAAGCGGCGCTGCGCAGGAATATGGGCGGCCGGCAGGTCATGCGCGACCAGCTCGACTACTTGCTCGAGATCTGCGAACGGCCGAACGTCACCGTGCAAGTCGTGCCCTTCGACCGCAGCGGCGCGGCGGCGGCCGGGGGCCCGTTCACCCTGCTGCGCTTCGCCGAGCCCGACCTGCCTGACATCGTCTACCTCCAACAGCTCACCAGCGCCCTCTACCTGGACAAACGCGTCGAGGTAGAGGCATACGTCAAGATCGTCGACTGTTTGGCGGCGGGGGCCTTGACCCCCCGCCAGTCCACCGCACTGATCGCGTCCGTGTGCGACACGCTCTGAGATGGATTCCGCGCACCTCGTCCGGCGCAACCTCAGCGGCTGGACGGCGTGCACCGCAAGTGGGTCGAGGGTCGCGGCCGGTACACTGAGCGCGTCGATCTGGCTACTCAGTGCGATACTGATCGAGGCACGCCTCGGGGCACGTGGAGAGAAGTAATGGCGGAATCAGCGGATCAGCTGTCCAGTACCGCGTCGCAAGAGCCGGTCGAGGTTGTCATCGACACGAACACGACATCGATCGCCCGAGTATATGATTACCTGCTCGGTGGCAAGCACCACTACGCCGTTGACCGTGACGCCTGCGAAGCCATGACCGAAGCGGTCCCGGAGACACCGCTACTGGCCAAAGCGAATCGCAGCTTCGTGCGTCGAGCGGTGCAGTATCTGGTGGACGAGGCCGGGATCAAGCAGATCATCGACATCGGGTCCGGTCTGCCCACCACGGGTAACGTGCACGAGATCGCCCAAGATATCGACCCGAACGTCCGCGTGGTCTACGTGGACAAGGATCCGATCGTGCTGGCACATGGACGGGCGCTGCTCAGCACCAACGACAATACAACTGTGATCACCGCGGACCTCCGCGACCCTGATGCGATTTTCGAGCACCCCGAGGTCGGCAGGCTCATCGACACAAGCGAGCCGTTCGCCGTGCTGCTGGGTGGCATTATGATGCATCTCGAATATGCGGAGGACCCCGAAGGGGTCGCGGCCCGTATTCGCGCCCGGCTTTCCTCTGGAGGGTATTTGCTGCACTCGGGTTGCTGCGACCCTGGTGACCCGCGGGCAGGCGAGCTCAACCGCATCTTCACCGAGACCGGCATGGGCTCCCGGTGCTTCGCCCCGGTTGACGAGCAGATCCGATACTTCGACGGCCTCGACCTGGTCGAGCCGGGCCTCGTACCCTGCAACACGTGGCGACCGAGCCCCGATTTCCCCGACCCTGACAACCCTGCTCACCCCATGATCATCGGAGGCATCGGCCGGAAGCCCTGACCCGACCGAAGGCCGGGGCGCGTGTGTGACCCCGATCAGCCGATCAGGCTCGCCGCGAGCACTCGCACAGCCTCGGCGACGGCGGCCCGAC
Organism: Pseudonocardia sp.; assembly: GCA_050701075.1. Lineage (GTDB taxonomy): Bacteria > Actinomycetota > Actinomycetes > Mycobacteriales > Pseudonocardiaceae > Pseudonocardia. Next base: position 8,719 of record JBOHEP010000111.1, read on the forward strand.
GGGCCACCCGCACGGCGGTCTCGATCGGCCTGAGTGCGTCACTGCACGCACTCGCCGCCGCCGCCGACAGTGACGACAGTGTCGATTCGGCCGGCGAGCCACCGGGATCGTCGCAGGATGCGGCGGAAAGGATCGCCTCGACCTCGTCGGCGTGCTGGAGCACCCGCAGCGCCTGCCCGGGCATGCCGTCGGGCCACATCGAGCGCGGACGGGCACGCAGCGCGGCAGCGATCTCCTCACGGACGCCGGGTCGGTGGCGGGCCAGTCCGAGCGAGGTGAGCACCGAGGCGGATCGTCGCACCTGGTCGCGCAGCTCCCGTTCGGCCTGGCCCAGTGCCACGAACTCCGGCGCAGGCCCCGGCTCGGGCACCTGGAACACGGTCCACCGCAGCACCCCGTCGGCGACCTTCGCCGGGACGACGCCGAGCCCGGCGTCGACATAGAACACGCCCTCGCCCGCCGCGGTGGCCTCGCAGCTGAACGCGCCCGGCCCTGGCAGGCCCCGTACGTCCCCGGGGACGGGCAGGACGAGGCGGGCCGGACCGCTCGCGCCCCTCCCGCCCGCGGACCGGCGCAGCGCCGCGAGCAGGAATGTGACCGAGGACACCGGTTCGCCTGGTGGCGGAAGCATGGTGGTTTCGGAGGTGCCGGCGTCGACGGCCTGGACGTCGTGCGCCTCGGCCCAGGGACCGAGCGCGTCGAGAACGTCATCGGGCGCCGCGGCCCCGGCCAGCCAGGCCGAGGTCCAGACGGTCAGCGTCGCGGAGGGACAGGACACGGGCGTCAGGTTAGCCAGCTCGACGGTCGGTGGCACTCCTGCCGTGCGGGTGAACATCGCCACCGTCGGTAGCTGCTGCTTGCGTACGGTTGCCGGAGGCAGGGGCATCGGAGTACCGGCCGCGTGTCGGTGCACCGATCGGACGCCCGTTCGCGGTACAACCGCACGATGGCTCGCTCGCAGGACCACCGGGGTGCCTTCGTCGGCGCCGGCGACCTCGTCCGCGCCCGGCGCGAGGTGCCGAACGTGCCCGCCGAGCTCGGGCTCGTCGTCGAGGACCCGGCCAGCGGCTTCTGCGGTGCGGTGGTCGGGATAAACGGCCGGGAGGTCGTGCTGGAGGACCGGCACGACCGGCGGCGGATCTTTCCGCTGCGGCCGGCCGCGTTCCTGTTCGAGGGAAAGCCGGCCACCCTGGTCGCCCCCGCGCGCGGTCCGGTGGCGCCCGCCCGGTCGGCGTCCGGCTCGGTGCGGGTCGCGGGCCTGAAGGCCCGCACGGCCCGGGCGGCCCGGATCTGGGTGGAGGGACTGCACGACGCCGAGCTGGTCGAGCGGGTGTGGGGGCACGACCTGCGGGTGGAGGGCGTCGTCGTCGAACCGATGCACGGCTTGGACGACCTGGTCGCCGCGGTCGCCGCGTTCGAGCCCGGGCCGAGGCGGCGGTTGGGGGTGCTCGTGGACCACCTCGTCGACGGATCGAAGGAGACTCGAGCGGCCGGGGCTGTCGTCGGCCAGAACGTGCTGGTCACCGGGCACCCCTACGTCGACGTGTGGGAGGCGGTCAAGCCGGCGGTCGTCGGGATCCGGGCCTGGCCGCAGGTGCCCCGTGGCACCGACTGGAAGACCGGGGTCTGCGCCGCGCTGCGCTGGGGGGAGCCCGCCG
>JBOHEP010000112.1:0-10757 GCA_050701075.1 Pseudonocardia sp.
CGTGGACTACAACCAGAACGCCCGCGACCACACGATCCGCAGCGCGTACTCGGTGCGCGGCGTGCCCGAGGCGGTCGTGTCCACGCCGATCCGCTGGGACGAGGTGGACGCCGCCGACCCACGCGACCTCACCATCGCCACCGTCCCGGCCCGGTTCGCCGAGCTGGGCGACCTGCACGCCGGTATCGACGACGCGGTGTTCGTCCTGGACGAGCTGCTGGAATGGGCCAACCGGGACGCGGGCGAGGGCGCGGAGGAACCCCCGGACCTCGACGCCGACGCCTGACCGCCCGCGGACCGAACGAGTCTGCCGGCGCCGGATCCGCCGGCGCGCACACAGGTCATCACCCGTTTGAGGAGGGTTCGGCATGGGTACGGGCCGGGAATGGGTGTAGATGCAGGCGCCGCGGCACCCGGCGCGGTTCGCAGTCTCATTCCGGCCCGCATCGACCGGATGCCGTGGTCACCGTTCCATACGCGCATGGTCGGGGCGCTCGGTGCGGTCTGGATCCTCGACGGCCTGGAGATCACCGTCGCCAGCGCCGTCGCGGCCACGCTCTCGCTGCCGGAGACGCTCGCCCTGTCCTCCATCCAGGTCGGCCTCCTTGCGACGGTCTACCTGATCGGCGAGGTGGTCGGCGCGCTGTTCTTCGGCCGGCTGTCCGACCGGCTGGGCCGACGCAACCTGCTCATGATTACACTGGGCGTCTACCTGGTCGGCAGCGGCCTGACGGCGCTGACGTTGAACAACGGCACCGGATGGCTCGTCTTCCTCTACGCCACCCGGTTCATCGCCGGCATGGGGATCGGCGGCGAGTACGCAGCGATCAACTCCGCGATCGACGAGCTGATCCCGGCGAGGTTCCGCGGCCGCGTCGACATCATGGTCAACGGCACGTACTGGTTCGGTGCGATCCTCGGAACCCTGGGTACGTTCATCCTGCTCAACGCGTTCGACCCGAGCATCGGCTGGCGGATCGGTTTCGCCATCGGCCCCGTGCTGGGCATCGTGATCCTCTTCGTGCGGCGGCACCTGCCGGAGAGCCCGCGCTGGCAGGTCATGCACGGCCGCGAGGAGGCGGCCGCGAAGACCATCTCCTACATCGAGCGGGAGGTGGAGAAGTCCGGGCGCAAGCTGCCGCGGGTGGACGAGAGCAAGGCGATCGACGTCAAGGCCGGCGACGACCATGGCTACTTCGCGCTGGTCCGGGTGCTCTTCCGGGACTATCCGACTCGGTCCATCCTCAGTGCGTCGATGATGATCACCCAGTCGTTCCTCTACAATGCGATCTTCTTCACCTACACGCTGGTGTTGACCCGGTTCTATGCCGTCGACCCCTCGGACGCACCGCTGTTCCTGATCGCCTTCGCCGCCGGCAACCTGATCGGTCCGTTCGCGCTCGGGCACCTGTTCGACACGATCGGCCGCAAGACGATGATCGCGACGACGTACATCACCTCAGGCGTGCTGCTCGCGATCACGGCGTTCCTGTTCAACGCCGGTGCCCTCACCGCGATCACCCAGACCATCGCGTGGTGCGCCATCTTCTTCTTCGCCTCGGCCGGCGCCAGCTCGGCGTACCTGACGGTCAGCGAGATCTTCCCGATGGAGGTGCGGGCCAAGGCGATCGCGGTGTTCTTCGCCATCGCACAGCTCTTCGGCTCGCTCGGACCGGTGATCTACGGTGCGTTGATCGGCGACGGGTCCGACCCGTTCCAGTTGTTCCTCGGCTACCTGCTCGGCGCTGGTGTGATGGTGCTCGGTGGGATCGTCGCGATCTTCTTCGGCGTGGCCGCCGAGGGGCGGTCGCTGGAGGACATCGCGGCGCCGTTGAACTCGGTCGGCCGCAGCGGCACCACCCGGGCTGAGGGTGCGGGGTCGCCCCGACAGACCTGAGCGCCGCCGGTCAGCCGTGCCCGCGGAGCAGGCCGCCTCAGCGCGCCGGTCAGTCGGCCGCCCGGCGCGGATCCGGTTCCGGAGGGACCGCGGCGGCTCTCAGCCTCGTGTACTCCGCGATCATCGCCGGAAGCTGCCAATGGGCGTTCAGCCCACTCGGGTTCGGCAGGGCCCAGAGACGGGTGTCTCCCAGTCGCTCCTGCTGACCGCCGACGGCAGCGCGCGGCGCGGCGAAGACCGTGCGGTAGGCCGTGATCCCGACGACCGCGAGCCACGCCGGGCGAACCTGCGCCACCAGCTCCCGCAGCCGCACACCCCCGGCCACCAGCTCGGCGGCGGCCAGCTCGTCGGCCCGTGCCGTGGCCCGCGCGACCACGTTGGTCATGCCCAGCCCGAGCCCGCGCAGCACGTCCTGCTCGGTGGGCAGCAGCAGCCCAGGCGTGAACCCGGCGCCGTGCAGGACGGGCCAGAAGCGGTTGCCCGGGCGGGCGAAGTGATGTCCGGTGGCCGCCGAGACGAGCCCCGGGTTGATGCCGCAGAACAGCACCCGCAGCGGCGGGTCGTCCGGGCCGGGCACGACGTCGGCGATCGTGCGGGCGCGGGCCGCCTGGAGATCGGCCGCGGTGAGTCGGGACATCTCGGTCACCTCCGGCGAACGATGATGGTCTCCGCCCAGCAACTCGACAACCCGCACCCGTAACGTCGAGAACCGGATGGTGGCTCCGAGGTAGCCGTCACCTTCACCACCGTGCTGGCCGTCCACCTGCGCCGGCCGTGACCCTCATCCGGTCGCGAGTACCTCGGCGAGGTCGAACCGGACCGGTCGTTCGAGCTGGTCGTAGGTGCAGGACCTCGGTTCCCGGTCGTCGCGCCAGCGGACGAACTGGGTGGTGTGCCGGAACCGGATACCTTCCAGGTAGTCGTAGCGCACCTCGACCACGCGCTCGGGACGCAGCGGAACGAACGACAGGTCCTTGCCGGCGTTCCAGCGGCTGGTCTCGGACTTGCGCGGGGTCCGCTCCCCCTCCTCCTGCCGCGCCCACGCCCACGGGTGGTCGTCGAAGGTGGTGACGAGCGGCTGGAGCTCGGTCATCAGCTCCCGGCGCCGCCCCATCGGGAACGCCCCCACCACACCGACCGACACGAGGACGTCGCGCTCGTCGTAGAGCCCGAGCAGCAGCGAGCCGACCGCGTCGGGACCCGACTTGTGGACCCGGTAACCGGCGACGACGCAGTCCGCCGTCCGCTCGTGCTTGATCTTGCTCAGGACGCGTCTGTCCGGCTGGTAGGTCAGGTCGAGCTTCTTGGCGATGAGCCCGTCGAGCCCCGCACCCTCGAACTGGTCGAACCAGCGCCGGGCGACGTCGAGCTCGTGGGTGACCGGGGTGAGGTGGACCGGGGCCGCGGCGCCGGTGAGGGCGGCCTCGAGCGCGGTTCGGCGGTCGGCCAGGGGCTCGCCCATGAGGTCGTCGTCGCCGAGGGCGAGCAGGTCGAACGCGATGAAGCTGGCCGGGGTCTGTTCGGACAGGAGCGTGACGCGGCTGGCGGCGGGATGGATGCGCTGCTGGAGCGCCTCGAAGTCGAGGATGTTGCGGTCGGGGTCGGCGACGACGATCTCACCGTCGATCACCGCGCGGTCCGGGAAGTTGGCGAGGACCGCCTTGACGACCTCGGGGAAGTAGCGCGTCATCGGACGCTCGTTGCGGCTGCCGATCTCCACCTCGTCGCCGTCACGGAAGATGATCGACCGGAAGCCGTCCCACTTCGGCTCGTAGAGCTGGCCCGCGGGGATCTCGGCGATCGGCTTGGCCAGCATCGGCTTGACCGGCGGCATGACGGGAAGCTCCATCCGACCAGTCTCCCCTCAGCTCGGCTCGTCGGGCGACCCCGGCCCGCGTTTCCCGCTGATCAAGGGCAGATCGTCGTTAGTTGACCTTGAAGAACAACGGTTTTCCCTTGATCACCGAGGCTGGGCCCCGGGGAGAGGCGGCCGGCCAGGTCACGGGGCGAGGCCGCCGGGCCGGGTCACGGGGCCAAGGCGGCCAGCTGGCCGCATGCCGCGGCGATCTCGCGGCCGCGGGTGTCGCGCACCGTGCACGCCACGCCGGCCGCCTGCACGCGGCGGACGAACTCGTCGAGCACCGGCCTCGGTGACGCGTCCCAGGCGCTGCCAGGCGTCGGGTTGAGCGGGATGAGATTGACATGGACGAGCCGTGCGCCGACGTGCTGGCGCAGCAGCTTGCCGAGCAGGTCGGCCCGCCACGGCTGGTCGTTGACGTCGCGGATCAGCGCGTACTCGATCGACACCCGACGCCCGGTGGCGTCGGCGTACCGGCGGGCCGCGGCGAGCACCTCGGCGACCTTCCAGCGGTTGTTGACCGGGACGAGAGTGTCGCGCAGCTCGTCGTCGGGGGTGTGCAGCGACACGGCGAGGGTGACGGCGAGACCCTCCGCAGCCAGCTTGTCCATCGCCGGTACCAGCCCGACGGTCGACACCGTGACCCCGCGCGCGGAGATGCCCAGCCCGTCCGGCGCCGGCTCGGTGATGCGCCGGACGGCGGCGACCACACGCTGATAGTTGGCCAGCGGCTCCCCCATCCCCATGAACACGACGTTCGACAGCCGCGCAGGTGGCCCCAACGCCCCGTCGCGGGCCGCGGCGGCGGCCATCCGCACCTGCTCCACGATCTCGCCGGTGGACAGGTTGCGCGCCAACCCACCCTGGCCGGTGGCGCAGAACGGGCAGGCCATCCCGCAGCCCGCCTGGCTCGACACGCACACCGTGGCCCGGTCGGGATAGCCCATCAGAACGGACTCGGCGCGCGTTCCGTCGGTGCCCTTCCAGAGCGTCTTGCGGGTGGCGCCGTCGTCGCAGGACTGCTCGACCACAGGCGTGACCAGCGGCGGCAGCAACGCGGCCAGGCGCTCCCGCGCGGCGGCGGGAAGGTCGGTCATCTGCTCCAGGTCGGCGGTGAACCGGCCGAAGTAGTGCCGGGCCAGCTGATCGGCGCGGAACCCGGGAAGGCCGAGCTCGACGACAGCCGCCCGACGCTGCGCCGCGTCGAGGTCTGCGAGGTGGCGCGGCGGAAGGGCGCGTCTGGGCGCATCGAAGACGAGCGGAAGGGCAGTCATGACTCCCTCAGTGTGCCCAACCTTGCGGGAGTTCCGCCCCCCGACCTCCGCTTCCGGCTCAGCGCTGCACTCGCCCGCGCAGCTCGGCGAGCAAACCCGTTCGGTACGCGGCCGCCGTCCACAGCAGGATGCCGGCTCCGAGACCGACGACACCCTGGGGGTAGAGCAGTCCGGCGGAGTTCAGCGCGAGCAACGCGCCCACCGCACCGAGCACCATCAGGGCGGCCCCGACGGCGAGCACGGGCCGCTGGTCCAGCTGGGATGAGAACGGCACCAGAACCGCGCCGACCAGCACGCAGACGGCGGGTACGGCGAGCTCACCGGAGTTGAGGAAGGTCAGCGAGCCGACGACGAGCGCTCCCAGCGCGACGGCGGCCGCCGTCAGCCGCAGTAGCTGGGTGCGACCCCCGGGCCGCAGCGGCGCCCCCGATCCGTGCCTACGGCGCACCGCGACGAACAGGCCTCCGGTGATCCCCAAGCCGGCGGCGAGCACGACGGTGCCCGTGCCACTGTCCAGCACCCCCGCGCCGACCGTCCACCACGCGCCACCGGCGAACAGCTCCAGGTTCGGCAGGGACACCTCACGTCGGGCCATGCCCTCCACGTTAGCCACTCCCGCCAGCGGGGTACCGGCGCGACGCGACGCGGACGTGCAGGCGGTAGCCGACCGGGATCGTCAGGCCGGGGACGCTCGCGATCGCCCGTTCGGCGGCAGCCGTGGAGAACTCGATACGGAGCACGGCCTCACAGGTGGCGCGGTCCGGGAAACTCCACAGGGTGGCGATCCGGCGTGTGCTGAAGCCCTGCCCGGTGAAGAACCGCTCGGCTTTCACCGGGTCGTAGTGGGGAAGCTCAGCACACATCCACGTCCCGTACGGCGCGACCGTGGCGTCCAGATCGACGATCGCGATCGCCCCACCGGGTCGCAACACCCGATCGGCCTCGACGAGACCCGGTTCGCAGCCCGGTCCGAAGAAGTACGCGGTGCGGGCGTGCACGAGGTCGACGCTCGCGTCCGGCAGCGGTAGCGCGGCCGCGCCGGCCTCCAGCACCCGGACGCGTGGCAGGTCGGCGAGGCGCCGGTGGGCCCGCGCCACCAGCGGGGCGTACGGCTCGACACCGACCACCGACGCGGCGGACCGAGCGAACATCGGCAGGTGGAAGCCGTCGCCGCAGCCCACGTCGAGCACGTCGAGGCCGTCCCACGGCGTGGCCGTGTGGAGCGCGTCCCAGATGGCGCCGTCGACGTCCTGGGCTTGGTTCTCCCGCTCGTAGACCTCGGGCCAGTTCCAGATGTTCGGGCTCGGGATCGTGGGGCGCGCTGCCGCCTCGCCGCGTCGCAATGCCGCCCACCGCACAGCGACGATCGTATGGCCGCCGGAGGTAGCCCTTCAGGGGCGTCCATGGCTTCGGGCAACGCCACCATCTCGGCGCGGCCCTCCACCTGGATCCAACCCATCTCAGTGCTGAGGTTTCCAGAGCACGTCAAGCGGTAGGGCTTGGATCCCGTCCTCGAGGCGGACGGCCTGGGCGCCCGGATGAAGGAGCAACCCGCCAAGGAACTCCGGACCGGCGTGGTCGCGCAGAGATCGGAGGCCCCGGAGATCCTCGGCGCGGAACCGCTCGCCGGATTTGATCTCGATACCGATCACCCCTTCGCCGCGGATCTCGAGGACAAGGTCGACCTCGGCTCCGTCCTTGGTCCGGTAGTGACCTACGCCGACCGGCTCGTCGAGCCAGCTGACCTGCTTCAGAACCTCATTGACCCCGAACGTCTCGAGCAGATGGCCGAACTGCTGCAACGCAGTGGTGCTGCGACGCTCGATCTGTTTGCGACGTAGCCCCAGGAGCCACGCGCCGACGCCGGTATCGACGACGTGCACCTTCGGCCGGCTGTTCACCCGGGCGCCGTGCGCACCCCATGCCCGCACACGATGGATCATGAAGACGGCCTCGAGGAGGAGCGTGTACGCCCGAGCAGCAGTCGGGCGCGGGCTCGTCATGAGCGCCCGGATGCGGTGATCCTCGCCCGACCACCGCACGCCCTCAGACCGGCACCACCAGGCTGAGCACCAGCCACGACACCACCGCGGTGGGCAGCAGCGAGTCGAGCCGGTCCATCAGCCCGCCGTGGCCGGGCAGCAGCGTACCCATGTCCTTGATCCCGAGATCGCGTTTGACCATCGACTCGACGAGGTCGCCAAGCGTGGCGCTGATCACCAGGAGCGCGCCGGTCAGCGCCCCGGCCCACCACGGGCCGCCGAGGAGCAACCCCACGCAGAGCGCGCCCGTCAGCATCCCCGCCGCCTGCGACCCGGCGAAGCCCTCCCAGGACTTCCTCGGGCTGATCGTCGGCGCCATGGGATGCCTGCCGGCCGTGACACCGGCCGCATAGCCGCCGATGTCCGACGCGAAGACACACAACAAGAACGTGAGCACCCGTCCGAGCCCGTCATCTGCCACCACCATCAACGTGGCGAACGAGCAGAACAGCGGCACGTACGCGGCGGTGAACAGCGCGGCGCTGACGTCGCGCACGTAGTGCGCGGTGCCCACCCGCATCCGCCACAGCAGGCAGGCCAGCGCCGTCACCGCGAACGACGCCGCAAGCCCGCGCAACCCGTACGGCCAGGCCAGCCACACCATCGCCTGCCCGCCGAGCAGCAGCAACGGCAACGGCACGGCGATTCCGGCACCACGGCGCAGCGCACCGGCCAGCTCCCAGGTGCCCACCGCCGCCGCGACCGCCAACACCCCCACGAAGGCATGCCGGACGATCAGCAGCGACGCCAGGAGGACCGCGCCGAGCGCGACGCCGACGATGATCGCGGCGACGAGGTTGCGGCCCAGGCGCGCCGAAGGGGGCACGCGCGGCGCCGACGCGCTCGACGGGGGGCCATCGGAGGCCATCGCTGACGTGGTCACGGGACTCACACTTCGAGGAGCTCGGCTTCTTTGTGCTTGACCAGCTCGTCGATCTGATGCACGTACCGGTCGGTGATCGCCTGGAGCTCCTTCTCGGCGCGGCCGACCTCGTCCTCGCCGGCCTCGCCGTCGCGCTGGATGCGGTGCAGCTCCTCCATCGCCTTGCGACGGATGTTGCGGACCGTCACCCGGGCGTCCTCGCCCTTCCCCCTGGCCACCTTGACCATCTCGCGGCGGCGCTCCTCGGACAGCTGCGGGATGACCACGCGGATGAGTTGCCCGTCGTTGCCCGGGTTGAGCCCGAGGTCGGAGTCACGGATCGCCTTCTCCACCGCCTTGAGCTGGCTGGTGTCGTAGGGCTTGATGATGGCCATCCGGGCCTCGGGAACATTGATCGAGGCCAGCTGGTTGAGCGGCGTCATCGCGCCGTAGTAGTCGACGAACACCCGGGAGAACATCGACGGCGAGGCACGCCCGGTACGGACGCTCGCCAGATCGTCCTTGGCCACCGAGACGGCCTTCTCCATCTTCTCCTCGGCGTCGAAGAGCGCCTCGTCGATCACTGCTAGCTCCCTAGTCCTTGACAGCGCCGTGGTCTCCGGTGCTGACCAGCGTGCCGATCCTCTCACCCCGCACCGCTCGGGCGATGTTGCCCTCGCGCAACAGGTTGAACACGATGATCGGCATCCGATTGTCCATGCACAGGCTGAACGCCGTGGCATCGGCCACCTTCAGCCCCTGCTCGAGCACCTCGCGGTGGGTGATCTCGTCGTAGAGCTTCGCGTCGGGGTCGATCTTCGGGTCGGCGGTGTAGACGCCGTCGACGCCCTTGGCCAGGAGCAGGACCTGCGCGCCGATCTCGAGAGCGCGCTGGGCACCGGCGGTGTCGGTGGAGAAGTACGGCATCCCGACGCCGGCGCCGAAGATCACCACCCGACCCTTCTGCAGGTGCCGGATCGCACGACGCGGGATGTAGGGCTCGGCCACCTGGCCCATGGTGATCGCGGTCTGGACCCGGGTGTCGATGCCGTGCTGGCGCTCCAGGAAATCCTGCAACGCCAGGCAGTTCATCACCGTGGCGAGCATGCCCATGTAGTCGGCGCGGGAGCGCTCCATGCCGCCCTGCTGGAGCTCGGAGCCACGGAAGAAGTTGCCACCGCCGATGACGACGGCGACCTGCGCACCCGTCGCGACGACCTCCGCGATCTGCCGGGCGACGGTCTGGACCACCGTCGGGTCGACGCCGACGCCCCCGCCGCCGAACATCTCGCCACCGAGCTTGAGCAGCACGCGGCGGAATCCGGGGCGGCGGGTATCGCCGGCGTCGATCCCTTGGTCCATATCGAGGTCGTCCATATCGATTGGGTCGGCCCGATCAGGCCTGGCCGACCTCGAAGCGCGCGAACTCCCTGACCGTGACGCCGGCCTCGTCGAGCAGCTTCTTGACGGTCTTCTTCGAGTCCTGCACCCAGGCCTGCTCGAGCAGCACCATGTCCTTGTAGAACCCGTTGATCCGGCCCTCGACGATCTTCGGCAGCACCTGCTCGGGCTTGCCCTCCTCACGGGCGGTCGCCTCGGCGATGCGGCGCTCGTTGTCGAGCACCTCACCGGGGACGTCGTCGCGGCTGGTGTAGCGGGGGCGGGCCGCGGCGATGTGCATCGCGACCCCCCTCGCCGTGTCACCGTCGGTGTCGTCTCCCGAGCCGTCGAACGCGACCAGCGCGCCGATGGCCGGCGGCAGGTCGGGGTTGCGCCGATGCAGGTACACCGCCACCGGGCCGTCGACGCTGACGTAGCGCTTGAGCTCGAGCTTCTCGCCGATGCGGGCCGAGAGTGCCTGCACGGCCTGCTCGACGGTGGCGCCGTCCTCGCCGAGTGGGGCGGAGCGGAGCGCGTCGAGATCAGCGGGCCGCTGGTCCACCGCGATCCGCAGGATCCGGTCGGCGAGGGACTGGAAGTCGTTGCTCTTGGCTACGAAGTCGGTCTCGCAGTTGAGCTCGACCATGGTGCCGCCCTCGGCGGCGACCAGACCGTTGGAGGTGGCCCGCTCGGCGCGCTTGCCGACGTCCTTCGCACCCTTGATGCGCAGCAGCTCGACGGCCTTGTCGATGTTGCCGTCGGAGTCCTCGAGGGCCTTCTTGCAGTCCATCATCCCGGACCCGGTGAGCTCGCGGAGCCGCTTGACGTCCGCGGCGGTGTAGTTCGCCATCGTGGTGTCTTCGTCCTCGTCGGTATCGGATGTGGTGCAGAGGGGCGACCACGCGCCCCGTCCGCGCCGAGTCGGGCACGGACGGGGCCGGGGATCAGCCCACCGTCTGCTGGGTGCCGTTGCTGGTGGTGGCCGGAGCCGGGGTGGCCGCGGGGGCGGGGGCATCGGTGGCCGCGCCGGCCGCGGTGAGGCTCGCGCCGTCGGAACCTGCGCCGCTGGTGAGCAGTTCCTGCTCCCACTCGGCGAGCGGCTCGTCGGTGCCCGCGCCGGCGTCGGGCTTGTCCTCGCCGTCAACGCCACGGCCGCCGCCGCTGCGAGCGGCCCGCGCCATCAGACCGTCGGCTGCCGCCTGCGCGACCACCCGGGTGAGCAGCGCCGCCGAACGGATCGCGTCGTCGTTGCCCGGGATCGGGAAGTCGACCTCGTCGGGGTCGCAGTTCGTGTCCAGGATGGAGACGACCGGGATCCCCAGCTTGCGGGCCTCGCCGACGGCGATGTGCTCCTTCTTGGTGTCGACGATCCACACCGCGCTCGGCACCTTGACCATGTCGCGGATGCCGCCGAGGGTCTTCTCGAGCTTGGTCTTCTCCCGGG
>JBOHEP010000113.1:0-3099 GCA_050701075.1 Pseudonocardia sp.
GGCACCGCGCGGGTGAAGCGCGGGATGGCGGAGATGCTCAAGGGTGGCGTGATCATGGACGTGGTCGACGCCGGCCAGGCCAAGATCGCCGAGGACGCCGGCGCCGTCGCCGTGATGGCCCTGGAGCGGGTACCGGCCGACATTCGCGCGCAGGGTGGCGTGGCCCGGATGAGCGACCCGGACATGGTCGCGGGCATCATCGACGCGGTGTCCATCCCGGTGATGGCCAAGGCGAGGATCGGGCATTTCGTCGAGGCGCAGGTGTTGCAGTCCATCGGTGTGGACTATGTGGACGAGTCCGAGGTGCTCACCCCCGCAGACGAGGCATATCACATCGACAAGTGGGCCTACACCGTGCCGTTCGTGTGCGGTGCCACCAACCTGGGCGAGGCGCTGCGGCGCATCTCCGAGGGCGCGGGGATGATCCGTTCCAAGGGGGAGGCCGGCACCGGCAACGTCGTCGAGGCCACCCGGCACATGCGGTCGATCCGCGCCGAGATCCGCCGGCTGGGCACCCTGGACAGCGCCGAGCTCCACGTCGCGGCCAAGGAGCTGCGGGCACCGGTGGACCTGGTCGCCGAGGTCGCCGAGGCCGGCAAGCTCCCGGTGGTGCTCTTCACCGCGGGTGGTATCGCCACCCCGGCCGACGCCGCGATGATGATGCAGCTCGGCGCGGAGGGCGTGTTCGTCGGCTCGGGCATCTTCAAGTCCGGGGATCCGGCGCGGCGCGCCGAGGCGATCGTCAGGGCCACCACGTTCCACGACGATCCGGCCGTGATCGCGAAGGTCTCCCGCGGGCTCGGCGAGGCGATGGCCGGGATCGACCTGTCCGACCTGCCGGCCGCACCGCGGTACGCCACCCGCGGTTGGTGACCCAAGGGTCGCTGTTCCTTCCCGCCGCGCACGCACCCGAGCGAACGGCACTTCGTCCGTACCTAGCTGGACGAGAGTGCCGTTCGTTCAGGGAGTGGCTGCCCCGCGACAGGTGACCATGTCGCGGTTGTGGGGGAAGGTGGGGACGTGCATTGTCTGGTGATCGGGGCCACCGGGTTCGTCGGCGCGCTGCTCGTGCCGCGACTGCTCGACACCGGGCATCGGGTCCGCTGCCTGGCCCGGGATCCGGTCAAGCTCAGGCGGCTGCCCCGTGCCGGTGAGGCCGAGGTGTGCCCGGGCGACGCCGGGGATCCCGCCGTCGCCCGGGCCGCCTGCCGTGGCGTCGATGCTGTGTTCTACCTGCTGCACTCGATGGACGGGCCCGGGTTCGGCGAACGCGACCACCGGACGGCCACCGTGGTGGCGGAAGCGGCGCATGCGGCCGGCGTCGCCCGGATCGTCTATCTCGGTGGTTTGCAGCCCGACGGTGAGGCGTCGGCGCATCTGCGGTCGCGCCGGGCCGTCGGGGATGTGCTGCTCGCCGGCGGAGTGCCGACGGCGGTGTTGCAGGCCGGGATCGTCGTCGGTGCCGGATCCGCGAGTTTCGAGATGATCCGCCAGGTCGCCGCGGTCGGGCCGGTGTTGCCCATGCCGGACCGGGCCTGGAACTGCGTGCAGCCCATCGGCATCGACGACGTGCTGCACTACCTCACCTCCTGCCTGGACCTGCCCGCCGACGTCCACCGGAGCTTCGACATCGGTGGCGCCGACGTGCTGACCTACCAGGAGCTCATCACCGGCTACGCGACGGTCGCCGGGCTTCCCCGCCCGGTCACGGTTCCGGTGCCCGGGTCCGCGCCCCGGCTCACCGCCCGCGCGATACAGGTGTTGACCCGGGTCGACCGGCACCTGACGGGGCCGTTGCTGGAGTCGATGACCCACGACCTGGTGTGCCGGGAGGACGATCTGGTCGGGTTGGTCGGCCCACCACCCGGCGGGCCGGCGAGCTACGCCGAGGCCGTGCACCGGACACTGGAGGCGGACGGCGACGCGTGCCTGACCGGAACACCGCTGGTCAGCGAACACGTCAGGGACGTGCTCGCTCCGGCCGCCCGGCTGTGGTCGGTGATCAGCGGGATCGGTGGCGACACCGGCTGGTACACGGTGCCCGGGGTGTGGGAGCTGCGCGGCGCGGTCGACCGGCTCCTCGGCGGGGTCGGCGCCCGGCGCACGGAGCCGGGTGTGCTGACGCCCGGGGCGGCGCTGGACTGGTGGCGGATCGAGGCCGTCGACCCGGGCCGGTCGTTGCGGCTGCGCGCGGAGATGAAGCTCCCCGGCACCGCCACCCTCGAGCTGGTGGCCGAGCCGACCGGCGACACGACCAGCCGCTACGTCCAGCGCGTGACGTTCCGCCCACGCGGGCTCGCCGGCCGGGCGTACTGGTACGCCCAACTCCCGGCGCACAACTTCCTGTTCGCGGTGATGGCGCGCACCATCGCCGGCGTCGCCGCCGCCGCCGATCCGGCGACAGCCAGGGCCCGCCCGATCGGCTGTGACCCGTTGCCGCGGATCAGACCATCGCCACGTCGTAGCGGGCGAAGGACCGGGTGAACGTCGCCGTGCCCGACGTCATCGCCCGCAGGTCGACGGCGTAGCGCAGCAGCTCGACGCACGGCACCTCGGCGCGCACCAGGGTGCGCCCCGGACCGGCCACCTCCGTGCCGAGCACCCGCCCGCGCCGCCCGGAGAGGTCGCCGAGCACCGCGCCGAGGTGGGCGTCGGGGATCCGCACGGCGACCTCGTCGAACGGTTCGAGCAGCACCGTGCCGCATACCTGCGCCGCTTCCCGCAGCGCCAGCGCACCCGCGGTCTGGAACGCCGCGTCGGAGGAGTCGACGCTGTGCGCCTTGCCGTCCACAAGCGTGGCACGCAGGTCGACGGCCGGGTGGTGCGCGTCGCTCAGCCCGCGTTCGAGTTGGGCCCGGATGCCCTTCTCGACACTCGGGATGTACTGCGTGGGCACCGAACCACCCACGACCTTGGACCGGAACTCGAACCCGGCACCGCGCGGCAGCGGCTCGAACTCGACGTGGCACACTGCGTACTGGCCGTGCCCCCCGGACTGCTTGACGTGGCGACCGGTGACCCGCGCGGGCCCGGCGATCGTCTCGCGCATCGGCACCCGAACCGGCTCGGTGTCCACCCCGGCGCCGCCGGCACGCAGCC
>JBOHEP010000114.1:0-8155 GCA_050701075.1 Pseudonocardia sp.
TGATAGATCATCTGTCCATGGACTTGTCCATGAACTCGCGTCGCACCCTGCATCTGCGGCGGTCGGCCGTGCCACTCCTGCCCGCACAGTCCCACGTCGTCTGCTCCAGCCGGGTGAAATCGGCGACTGTAAATCCGTCGGCTGAGCCTACGAAGGTTCGAATCCTTCACCTGCCACATCCCAGGCTACAGCCCTCTGACCAGCAAGTTTCGGTCGGCGGGCCGTAGTCGTCTGTGGCTCCGAACGCTCCGCGTTCCTCGCGGCGTACCGGTCGCGACTTCATCAGCGTCCGGCGCCTGTCGGAACTGCTCGGTACCACCACACTCGACACTTTCGCCGCGCTTTCGGCGCTGCTCGCGGCCCACCGGTCCGATGCCTACGAGCCCTCCGTGTACCGGACTCGCATCACGCCGTCGGCCGGCGGGTAGCCCCAGTCCCGTAAATTCGCTCCGGAGGTCACGCACTGCGCGTGTTCGTCGAGACCCAGCGCTGCACCCGCAACAGACCCGGACTGTCATCCGGTGGGTCGGCTGCGCGTCGACGAGCGTTGAACGACCAGCCGTAGAGCGCCGTCCGCAGTACTTCTGCGGACGCTGGCTCTTGGCCGTCGACAGCAGGGCCGGCGTCACCGTGGCCAACGAACGGCGATGCCCTGCCGGCTCTTGCCGGCCGCGTGCGGCCACTTCATGTCGACGTAGGCGGACGCGTGGTCGTACCAGCTCCCCGCGGAGTCGACCGGCCGTTCCCACGACATGGGCGGCCGGTGGCCAGTGCGAACGCCTCACCGCGGCGCGTAGCGGAGACCAGGTCGACCGGAAGCTGTCGGCGACAGCGCGCGTCGGGAACGTGTCGTGCCACTCCTTGCCCGCCACCATCCACCGAACTCGATACTTCGGCCCGTCCCGCCGCGTGCGCTTCGTCACGGCCGAGGCGCGGACGTCGAAGGTGGACGGGTGTTCGCTGTTCACCCCGCATCCGCCAGAGCAGCGAGCCAGCGGTCCAGCTCATCGCGGCGGACTCGGATGGCGCCGTCCGGGAGACCGGATACAGCGCGGAGCGTTACCCACCTGCCGTCACTGGTAGAAGGTCGATCGCGCAACCTGAAGGGCTTCCCGGCTACTGCTGGGAGGTAGCACGATGGCGATCGTGAGCACTCCCGACCGCGCCAAACCCCCCTTGGACGCCGATGAGCGGGCCTCCCTGGAGAGCTGGCTCGACTTCTACCGCGCCACCCTCGCTCAGAAATGCGACGGTCTGGAGGAGGACCAGCTCCGCCAGGCATCCGTGGCGCCCTCGCCGATCACGCTGCTCGGCCTCGTCCAGCACATGGCGGAGGTCGAGCGGAACTGGTTCCGCCGGGTCCTGGCCCTGGAGGACGTCCCGCCCATCTTCACCCCCGATGCCGACCCCGGGACCACCGACGGCGGTTTCGACCTCGCTGAGGGGGCCACGTACGAAATGGCGCTGCCTATTTGGCACGCCGAGATGGACCGTGCCCGGGAGAACTGCGCTGTCCACGCGCTTGAGGACACCAGTCCTTTCAGGGGTGGGCAGGTCACCCTGCGCTGGATCTACACCCACATGATCGCCGAGTACGCCCGCCACTGCGGCCACGCCGACCTCATACGCGAGCGCATCGACGGCCGTACGGGCGTCTAGCTCTGAGGACTGAGGCAATGCCGGTATGACCCTGCTGGCCAATTCGCCGGGAGATTCAGTGATCTTGTTCGGCGTGTCGGGGGCGGCTCCGTGCGGTAAGCGCCTCATGATTGAGCAAGGCGAGCAGCGCCGACGCGACGGTCGCGAGTGCACGGACGCAGACGGTGGGGACGTGCTCCGCGGCATCTCCTCGTCACAGGGGCGGCCGGCTACCCGGACCGACGCCGGAAGGTGATGACGTTGCTGGACTGCTCCGCCTCCTGTGAGGCGGGGCAGGGTGAGCGGGTGGGCCTCGCCGCCTTCGTCCTCGGGGACGTCGTCGCCGTAGACGTTGAGCGTGGTAGGAGCTCCGAGGAGGAGTCTGCCTACAGGTCGAGTGCCGCACGTAGGGCGCCGTCGAGGCGGGCAAGGATGGTTGGGTCGAGTTGTCCGAGGCTGGGACCGGTCCAGGCGCGGTAGAGCCTGGTGAGGTCGCCGGCATAGACCCAGCCGTGATCCGCGACAGGGATGCAGAGGATGTCGCCCGGGTCGCGGTCATGCAGCTCGATACCGAGCAGCCACGGACGGGGTGAGCTGTTGATCCCATCGCTGGACATGATCGCGACGGTGCGCGCCTGTCCGGGTGTGCTGGGCCGGGTGTATCGGCGGAGCTCACCCCGCCGCACGCAGCTCCTCCTCGGCTGCGGCCAGGTCGGCATCGTCGGCCAGGGCCGCGGCCTCGACGTCGCCCCAGTCGGTGCCGGCGCCGAGCCGGACTGCTTCCCGTCGGGCCGCGGCGGACAACCACGCCGAGGGTGAGATCCCCGCTCGCGACGCCGCAGCCTCGGCCAACGCCCACGCAGTCTGATCGATCGACAATGTGACCTTGCGAGTTGCCATACTTTCTACCCTACCGTTTGCCGTCGAAAGTGGGCGCCAGCTCCGGGTGATGATCGGTCGGGCCGAACATGGCGAGCCTCGGGCAGCGTCCCGTCGAAGTGCAACCGCCCCCAACTCCACCGGGACCGACCCCGTCGGGAGTGGTGGCTGATATACCGGGATTGACCTGCGTGCCTGCGGTCGGCCTCGGCCGCCTCAGTAGGGTCGGCGCTCCAGCGGCGCCAGGGGTGTCCACGTCGCGGAAGAGGAGTACGCCATGGAGATGTTGGGTCTGTACGAGAAGGCGCTGGACAACAGCGGCCGGATCCTGCGCGGGATCCGGGGGCACCATCTGGGCCGCCCGACCCCCTGTGCCGGATGGGACGTCAACGCCCTGCTCGGCCATCTGATCAGTCACACCCAGATGTATGGAGCGGGCGGTCTGGCCGCTGGTGAGGTGTTCGTGCCGGCAGAGGCCGGCGAGGATCCGGGCTGGGCCTACGCCATCGCGGCGAAGGCAGCGCTGCGCACCTTCTCGACCCCTGGGGCGGCGGAGCGGACCTTCCGGCTGCCGGCGGGTGAAGTGCCGGGCAGCGTCGCGATCGGCCTCGCGATGACCGAGGCGGCGGTGCACGGCTGGGACATCGCCACTGCCACCGGCAAGAGCGCCACGATCGACTCCGACGTCGCCGAGGCCCTGCTGGCGTTCCACCGATCGGCGGTCCTGGAGTTCCAGCTCGGACAGGATGCGGCTTTCGGACCCGAGGTACCGGTGGACGCCGACCGGTCCGCGTCGGACCGTCTGGTGGGGCTCTTCGGACGTCAGGTGTAGCCGCGCCCTGACGTTCCAGCGTGTCGTCGAGGGCCTACGCCGTTCGCCATGCCGCCCCGTACGGCTCCCTCGCCAGGTCGGTGCGGCGGACGGGCCTGGTTCCGATGACGACGGTGGCGTTCAGCTCGTCGGACCTGGCCACCCGCGGGATCAATCCGTTGCGGGCGAAGGTCTCGACGGTCTGTGGCGCCTGCCGCTCGCTCGTCTCGACGAGCAGGAAGCCGCTCGGTGCCAGCCATAGTGGCGCCGCGGCGGCCACCCGTCGCTGGATGTCAAGCCCGTCCGTGCCACCGTCGAGCGCCACCAGAGGCTCATGTATGCGGGCCTCGGGTGGCAGCAGCCTGACTGCCTCGGTCGGTACGTAGGGCGCGTTGGCGACCAGGAGATCGACGCGGCCCCGCAGCGTAGCGGGCAGCGGCTCGTAGAGGTCCCCTTCGTACACCTGGCCACCGGTTGCGGCGAGGTTGCGGCGGGCGCATCCCACCGCGACCGGGTCGATGTCGACGGCGTACAACTCGACCCGGTCCAGGGCCGCGACCAGCCCGGCGCCCACCGCGCCCGAGCCGCAGCACAGGTCAACGACGACAGCTCGTGGCTGGGCGCAGGCCTGGCCGGGGCGGCCGGCGCTCGGACGGGCAAGGTCGGCGGCCGGACCGGCGCGGCTAGTGGCCTGCCAGGCGAGGGCAGCCTGGTGGACGAGGAACTCGGTGCGGCGGCGGGGTACGAAGACTCCGGGATCCACGGCTATCCGCAGGCCGCAGAACTCGGCCCAGCCGAGGACGTGTTCGAGCGGCAGACCGGCGGCTCGCCGGTTCACCATGGTGGCGAGGTCGCCCGGCGTCCGTGCCGCGGAGATCAGCAACCGGGCCTCGTCCTCGGCGAAGACACAGCCAGCGGTGCGCAGCTGGGTAATGATGACGGATCGAGGGTGAGGTAGTGGGGAAGCCGACATGGGAGCCTTTCACGATGCCCATGGGCGCCCCCCGGTCACCTATCTCGGGTGGACCTTGCGGCCGTGACGTGGGAGCACCCAGCCTGATCGAGCGGTAATGGGTCCCACCTCCTCGTCGGTCCATTGTTGGCGACGGCAACACTACTGGTTCGCAGGCAGCGGCGGTAGCGAGCCGGACGCCGTTTTCTTCCAGCTCGGTCACATCGACCGGCGGTGGAGCACAACGGACAGCATCCCTGCTCAGGCAGCCACCAGCAGGCCGGTCAGGTACATCACCAGGACGCCGCCGGCGAGCCCGCCGATCACCGGTCCGTCGAGGAACCGGCCGGCTGGTCCCTCGACGGGGCCACGCAGCAGGGGGGTGATCTGGACGACGACCTGGGCGATCGCCCCGATCCCGAGCCCCAGCAGGAACGCGGCCAGGGCCGGCGTCGTCACCGTCGCTCCCAGCACCGTGCCGAGCATCGCGGGTGCCCCGGCGATCAACCCCAGCCCGAGGAGCCGGACCAGGCTGACGGGTTGGCCGGTGAGCGGCGCGATCACCGCGACGCCCTCGGTGGTGTTGTGTAGGGCGAAACCGACCACCAGCGCGGTGCCGAGCGCCAGCTCCCCGACGGCGAAGGCCGATCCGACGGCCAACCCCTCGCCGAGGTTGTGCAGGCCAATCCCGATGGCGATCAACAGTGCCAGTCGCAGGCCGGTGGCGTCCCCGCGAGGCATCCGGTCGATGGCGGCGAGGGCGAAGAAGGCGAGCGCCGCACCGACGACGACCACGGCCACCCCGCCGAACGCCACCCCGGCGGCGATCTCGAAGCCCTCGATGGCGGCGTCGACGGCGAGGAAGGCGAGCAGTCCGACGGTGAGTGCCAGCAGTACCCGGGTGGCGGTGGCACTGGCCCGGCGCAGCACGGGCAGGAACATCATGCCGAGCAGCACCGGAACGATCCCGATCAACGCGCCGAGCAGTGCCATCCGGCCGATCGCGGAGGCGTCGACGGGCGGGGTCGCCACAGCGGCAGCGATCTCGTGTTCGATCACCAGGCCGGTGTCGGTGAGCATCGAGACGAGGTAGGGCTGACCGTCCTGCCACGGGTAGTCGAGTCGGAGGGTGGTCGTCCCGAGCCGGTCGATCGGGTCGACGCCTCCCTCGACGGTGACATAGGAGTCGTTGACGAAGACCTGGGCGATGGTGACCGGGTCGGGACCGGTGTTGCGGACGGTCAGTTCGAAGGCGCCGTCCGACACGATGGTGCGCTCGATGGCCACCTCCTCCACGGGTGGTCCGATGCGCTCCGGGAGAACCGATGCCCCGAACACGGCCAGTGCGGCCAGCCCGGCGAATACAGCGACGACAACGGCGACGGCGACGGTCCAGCGCGGGGCGCGGGCGATGGCTCTCTGGAACATCTACTCGGCCGCCACTTCTATTCGACTACCTCGAAGAACCCCATCCAACCGAGGTCGGCGAACTCCGTCTTGTGGGCATGGAACATGTAGCGGCCGAGATTCGGGAAGCGCACCTCGCAGATGCCGCGCTGCCCCTGGCCCAACACGACGGTGTCGGTGAACTCCGTTGATTGCAGCCGCGTGCCGGTCGGGAAATACTCGAAGAAGTTGGCGTGCAGGTGGAAGCTGTTGATCGGGTCGTACTCCAGGATGTTGACCAGGTAGATCCGCACCAGCTCGCCGCGGCGCACCCGAACGGGCTCCTGCACGTAGTGGAACGGGATGCCGTTGACCGCGTAGAGCTGGTTGCCCTCGCCGTCGAAGGTCGTGTTGAAGCCGTGCATGACCATCACCATCTCGTCGGCGGGGGGCCGATCAACGGGGGGGTCGACGATGAACGTGCCGTACATTCCACGGGCGATGTGCTCGGCCAGTGGCCCCACGTGGCAGTGGTAGAGGTGCAGCCCGAACGGCTCGGCGTCGAACTCGTAGACGAACTCCTCGCCGGGGGAGATCACGCCGCGGCCGATCATCGGGACCCCGTCCATGTCCGCTGGGTGGATGCCGTGGAAATGCATGGTGTGCGGGTGCTCGGAGTCGTTGACGAACCTGATCCGGAGTCGATCACCCTCCCGGCACCGCAGGGTGGGCCCGGGAATGCGTCCGTTGAAGGTCCAGGCCGGGAATGTGACCCCCGGTGCCACCTCGAGGTCCTGGTCGCGGGCCATCACGTCCCATTCCCGGAGCACCCGACCGTCGGGGAGCGTCGACGCGGCGCCGCTGTCGAAGTCGCGTAGGATGTCGGTCGGGTTGAAGCCGTTCTTCGCGTGATCGACCACCTGGCCTGTGCGGAACGTCGCCCCGTTGATCCCACCGCCGTGCCCGGAGGTGCCGTGGCCGTCACCGGGTGGCTGGGCTGGCGCCGTGGCCGTCACCGACCCCAACATGGTGCCGACGCCCACTGCGGCGCCCGCGCTGCCGATCAGGAACTGGCGTCGGGACGCTGCTGCCCTCACCGGTTCCCCCCCTTCGGTAAACTGGCCGGACAGCGCTGTCATCGGTCCTCCCGCTCGTGCGCCAGCTATTAGCCAACTCTAACGGGGTCAGTAGAGCCAGCGAATCGCGTCGTACGGTAACACGCTGTCCAACGATGTGGGTACCTGACACCGATGAGGTCGGGCCGGGCTCAGCGGCACTCACCCATCGCTGAGCCGCACGCATTCAGCCGCGCGTTCGGCGAGCAGCGCACGCTCGCATCCGTTGCGGGTGATCGACGCCGCGCGCTCGAACTCCGGACGAGCCTCGACGTGGCGGCCCAGCTTGGCCAGCAGATCACCGCGCACGCTCGGCAGGAGGTGATAGCCGGTCAGCGCCGGCTCCGCTGCCAGCCCGTCCACGACCGCAAGGCCTGCCGCCGGACCGAACGCCATGGACAGTGCAACCGCACGGTTCAGCTCCACGACCGGGGACGGCGCGCGCTCGGCGAGTGCGCAGCAGGTCGTCGCCGAAGTCCTCGTCGAGGTCGGCATCAGCCGGCTCGGACGCGGGTTCGAGCTCGCGACCGAGCTCGGGGAGTCTCTGCTCGAACCGGACGTCACGGCGGATGAGATCGATCGCCCGGCGTTTCCCGATGGCCATGAGCCAGGCGCCCGGGTTGCGCGGGACGCCTGACTCCGGCCATTGCTCCAACGCGGCGACCAGAGCGTCCTGCGCGAGCTCCTCGGCGCGACCGACGTCGCGCACGAGCCGCATCAGGCCGGCGATGAGCCGCGCCGACTCGATCCGCCAGACCGCTTCGATCACCCGATGTGTCTCACTGGCCGTCACAGCGACCGATCAGAACAGCCCCGGACCTACGGCCGCAAGCCGGGCGAGGGAACGGCTACCGGTCGGCGACCTGCTCGCGCAGACGTGACTCCTGCTCCCGGAGCTCGGGGGTCAACGCGTCGCCGAAGTCGTCCGCCTCGAACACCTGCCGGATCTCGATCTCGGACCCGCCGTCGAAGGGGGCGCGCTTCACCCACTCGATCGCCTCGTCCAAGGACCGCACCTGCCACAGCCAGTACCCGGCGATCAGCTCCTTCGCCTCGGTGAAGGGGCCGTCGATCACGGTCCGCTGCTCGCCGGAGAACCGGACGCGGACGCCCTTCGAGCTCGGGTGCAGCCCGTCGCCGGCGAGCATCACCCCGGCCTTGACCAGCTCCTCGTTGTACCGACCCATCGCGGTGAGGAGCTCCTCGCTCGGGAGCACGCCGGCCTCGCTGTCGTCGTCGCCCTTGACAATGATCATGAATCGCATCGTGATGTCCCCTTCTGGTACCGGCTGGGTTCAGCCGCTACCCACGCGTCGAACGAGGGACGGCCGAATCGACAGGCCGTCCTCATTCGATCGATGGATCTTCCGATCT